>NZ_JBEYAL010000020.1:0-166211 GCF_040631655.1 Streptomyces sp. NPDC019937 | reverse complement strand
CGGGGCCCGGAGGCGCCGGGCGCGGCCGAGCTGCGCGACGAACTGACCGCGCTCGGCGCCCGGGTCACCATCGCCGCGTGCGATGTGGCCGACCGCGCGCAGGTCGAGGCCTTGCTCGCCGCCGTCCCCGCCGCGCACCCGCTGACCGCCGTCGTGCACACGGCCGCCGTGCTGGACGACGGGGTGATCGAGGGGCTGGCCCCGGAGCAGATCGACCGGGTGCTGAAGGTCAAGGTCGACGCCACCCGGCATCTGCACGAGCTGACCCGCGACCTGGACCTGTCCGCGTTCGTGCTGTTCTCGTCCTTCGCGGCCACCTTCGGCGCACCCGGCCAGGGCAACTACGCGCCGGGCAACGCGTTCCTCGACGCCTTCGCCGAGTGGCGGCGCGCCCAGGGCCTGCCCGCCACCTCGCTGGCCTGGGGGCCGTGGGGCGAGGGTGGCATGGCCGAGGGCGGCGTGGGCGACCGGATGCGCCGCCACGGCGTCATCGAGATGGCGCCCGGCGCGGCCGTCACCGCGCTCCAGCACGCCCTGGACCGCGACGAGTCGGTGCTGACGATCGTCGACATGGAGTGGAAGCGTTTCGTCCTCGCCTTCACCTCCGGCCGCTCGCGTCCGCTGCTGCACGACCTGCCCGAGGCGCGGGACGTCATCGCCGACATGAGCGGCGACGCCGAGGCGGAGGGCGCCGACGGTGCGGCGTTCGCGCAGCGGCTCGCCGGGGCGTCGGAGGCCGAGCAGGAGCGGCTGGTGCTGGAGCTGGTACGGACCGCCGTGGCGGCCGTGCTGGGCTACGCGGGCGCCGACGACGTCGAGCCGGGCCGGGCTTTCAAGGACCTGGGCTTCGACTCGCTGACCGCCGTCGAACTCCGCAACCGCGTCGGCGCCGCCGGCGGGCTCAAACTGCCGCCGACGCTGATCTTCGACTACCCGACCCCCACGGTGCTCGCGCGCCATCTGCGCACCGAGCTGTCCGGTGGTCAGCGGACGGCCGTGGCCACGCAGCCGGTCGCGGCGGCGTCCGCCGATGACGAGCCCATCGCCATCGTCGCCATGAGCTGCCGCTTCCCGGGCGGCGTCCGCACCCCGGAGGAGCTGTGGCAGCTGCTCGACGCCGGTGGCGACGCGCTGTCGGAGTTCCCCGGCGACCGTGGCTGGGACATCGACTCCCTCTACAACCCGGACCCGGACGCGCAGGGCACCAGCTACACCCGCGAGGGCGGATTCCTCACCGGGGCCGCCGAGTTCGACCCCGCGTTCTTCGGGATCTCGCCGCGTGAGGCCATGGCGATGGACCCGCAGCAGCGTCTGCTGCTGGAAACCTCCTGGGAGGCGTTCGAGCGGGCGGGCATCGACCCGGCCACGCTGCACGGCAGCCCGTCCGGTGTCTTCGTCGGCACCAACGGCTCCGACTACTCGATCCTCATGCGCGACACCACCGAGGGCTACGAGGGCCACCTCGCCACCGGCAGCGCCGCCAGCGTCGTCTCCGGCCGCCTCTCGTACACCTTCGGCCTGGAAGGGCCCGCCGTCACCGTCGACACCGCCTGCTCGGCGTCGCTGGTGGCGCTGCACCTGGCCGTCCAGGCGCTGCGCAACGGCGAATGCTCGCTGGCGCTCGCGGGCGGCGTGACCGTCATGGCGACGCCCGGCACGTTCATCGAGTTCAGCCGCCAGCGCGGACTGTCCTCCGACGGCCGCAGCAAGGTGTTCTCGTCGGACGCCGACGGCTTCAGCCCGGCCGAGGGCGTCGGCATGCTGCTGGTCGAGCGGCTGTCGGACGCGCGCAAGAACGGCCACCCGGTGCTCGCGGTCGTGCGCGGCTCGGCCGTCAACCAGGACGGTGCGAGCAACGGTCTGACGGCGCCCAACGGCCCGTCCCAGCAGCGCGTCATCCGGCAGGCCCTCGCCAACGCCCGCCTGGGCACCGGCGAGGTCGACGTCGTCGAGGCGCACGGCACCGGGACGACGCTGGGCGACCCGATCGAGGCGCAGGCGCTGCTCGCCACCTACGGCCAGGACCGGCCCGAGGGGCGTCCCCTGCTGCTCGGCTCCATCAAGTCCAACATCGGCCACGCCCAGGCGGCCGCCGGTGTCGCGGGCGTGATGAAGACCGTGCTCGCCATGCGGCACGGCGTCCTGCCCGAATCGCTGCACATCGCCGAACCCACCCCGCACGTGGACTGGTCGGCGGGCGACATCGAGCTGCTGACCGAGGCCCGGCCGTGGCCGGAGACCGGCCGCCCACGCCGCGCCGCCGTGTCCTCGTTCGGGTTCAGCGGCACCAACGCCCACGCCATCCTGGAACAGGCCCCCGCCGACGAGCCGGAGGCCCAGCCGGAGACGCGGCCCGAGAACGACGGCGTGCTGCCGTGGGTGCTCTCGGGCAGGAACGAGGCGGCGCTGCGCGCCCAGGCCGCCAAGCTGCTGGCCCACCTCGACGCCACCCCGACATGGCACATGGCCGACGTCGGCCACTCGCTGGCCACCACGCGTGCCGCCTTCGGCCGGCGCGCGGTGCTGGTGGGCTCGGAAAGGGATGACTTCGCCCGCGGTTTGGACGCCCTCGCTAGGGGGCAGGTGCTGCCCAACCTGGTGCAGGGGGCCTCAATCGGGGGCAACGCCACATTCGTGTTCCCCGGACAGGGGTCACAATGGGTAGGCATGGCCGTGGGGCTGTTGGATGCTTCACCGGTGTTCTCTGCCCGTATTGATGAGTGTGCCGACGCACTCGCCGAATTCACCGACTGGTCGTTGGTGGAGGTGCTGCGAGGCGCGGAGGGCGCGCCGTCTCTGGAGCGGGTGGACGTCGTTCAGCCGGTGCTGTTCTCGGTGATGGTGTCCCTGGCGGAGCTGTGGCGTTCGCTGGGGGTGCGGCCGTCGGCGGTGGTCGGCCACTCGCAGGGTGAGATCGCGGCCGCGTGCGTGGCGGGGATTCTGTCGCTGCGGGACGCGGCGCGTGTGGTGGCGTTGCGCAGCCAGGCGATTGGCCGGGTGCTGGCGGGCAAGGGCGGCATGGTGTCCGTGGCGCTGCCGGTGTCCGAGGTACGGGAGCGGATCGCGGCGTGGGGTGAGGAGCGCGTTTCGGTGGCGGCCGTCAACGGTCCGTCGGCCGTGGTGGTCTCCGGTGAGCCGGCCGCGCTCGATGAGCTGGTCGCCTCGTGCGAGGCGGACGGGGTCCGGGCGCGCCGCGTCCCGGTGGATTACGCCTCGCACTCCGCCCAGGTGGATCTGTTGCGCGATGAGCTGCTGAAGCTTCTCGCCCCGGTGCGGCCGCAGCCCGCTCAGGTGCCGTTCCTGTCGACGGTGACGGGGGAGTGGGTCGAGGGTCCGGAGCTGGACGCCGCGTACTGGTTCACCAACCTGCGCCGCACCGTCGAGCTGGAGAGCGCCATCCGGCGCCTGCTCGACGAGGGCATGAGCGTGTTCATCGAGTCCAGTGCCCACCCGGTGCTGGCGATGGGCGTGCAGGAGACGGCCGAGGACGCAGGCCGCGAGGCGGCCGCCATCGGTTCGCTGCGCCGCGACGAGGGCGGCCTCGACCGCTTCTGGACGTCGCTGGGCGAGGCGTGGACACGCGGCGTCGACGTCGACTGGCACGCGGTGTACGACGGCACCGGCGCGCAGCGCGTCGAGCTGCCCACGTACGCCTTCCAGCACCAGCACTACTGGCCGCAAGGCCCCGAAGCCGTGGCGGACGCCCCGGCGGCGACGTCCGACGCCGTCGACGCCCGCTTCTGGGAGGCCGTCGAGCGCGAGGACCTGGAGAAGCTGGCCGACACCCTCGCGTGCGACGACGACACCGAGCGGTCCTCGCTCGGCGCCGTCCTGCCCGCGTTGGCGTCCTGGCGCAAGCAGGCCCGCGAGCAGTCCACCGTGGACGGCTGGCGCTACCGCGTGACGTGGACCTCCCGCACCGAGCGCCAAGCCCCCCGGCTGTCCGGGACCTGGCTGCTGGCCGTGCCCGGGACCGCCGTCACCGACGACTGGACGCTCGGTATGGTCCGTACGCTCGCCGAACGCGGCGCCGACGTACGGCAGATCACCCCGATGGTGGAAGCCGACCGCGAGTCGCTGACCCGTCTGGTGCGCGAGGAGCTGGCCGGCGCCGCAACCGTCTCCGGTGTGCTGTCGCTGCTCGCCCTCGACGAGCGGACCGCGCCCGGCACGGACGGCGTGGGCGCCGGGCTGGCCGGCACCGCCGCGCTGATCCAGGCGCTGGGCGACGCCGGAGTGGAGGCGCCGCTGTGGTGCGCCACCCGTGGCGCGGTGTGCGTCAGCGGCACGGACCGGCCGGAATCCCCCGAGCAGGCCCTCGTATGGGGGCTGGGCCGGACCGCCGCACTGGAGTACCCGGAGCGCTGGGGCGGTCTGGTCGACCTGCCGGAAACGCCTGACGACCGGGCGCTGTCCCGTCTGGTGAACGTGCTCGCCGGGGCCGACGGCGAGGACCAGCTCGCGGTGCGGGCGGCGGGCGTGTTCGCCCGCAGGCTCGTCCACGCCCCGCTGGCCGGGGCGCCCGCCGTACGGTCCTGGAAGCCGTCCGGGACCACCCTGGTCACCGGCGGTACGGGGGCGCTGGGCGCCCATGTGGCGCGCTGGCTGGCCCGCAGTGGCGCCGAGCACCTGGTGCTCACCAGCCGCCGGGGCCCGGAGGCGCCGGGCGCGGCCGAGCTGCGCGACGAACTGACCGCGCTCGGCGCCCGGGTCACCATCGCCGCGTGCGATGTGGCCGACCGGAAGGCGATCGAGGCGCTGCTCGCCGCGATCCCGGCCGAGCAGCCGCTCACCGCCGTCATGCACGCCGCGGGTGTGCTCGACGACGGCGTACTGGACGCGCTCACGCCGCAGCGGTTCGCGACCGTCCTCGGCCCGAAGGCCGACGCGGCGCGCCATCTGCACGAGCTGACCCGCGACCTGGAGCTGTCCGCGTTCGTGCTGTTCTCCGGCATCGCGGGCACCCTCGGCGACGCCGGGCAGGGCAACTACGCGGCGGCCAACGCCTACCTCGACGCGCTCGCCGAGCAGCGCCGCGCCGACGGCCTGCCCGCCACCTCCGTGGCCTGGGGCCGCTGGGGCGAGACGGGACTCGCCGCCGGCGGGGCCATCGGCGAGCGGCTGGACCGGGGCGGTGTCCCGGCGATGGACCCGCACGCGGCGATCACGGCGCTCCAGCGGGCGCTGGACCACGCCGACACGGTGCTGGCCGTCGCCGACATCCAGTGGGAACGCTTCGCCCAGGGCTACACGGCCGTTCGCCCCAGCCCGCTCATCGGCGACCTGCCGGAGGTACGGCGACTGCGGGAGACCGGCACCGGCGTCCCGGGCGGCGACCCGGCGGCGGCCGCGGACGGCTCCCCGGCGGACGCGCTGCGGCAGCGGCTGGCCGGGATCTCCCGGGCCGAACAGTCCCTCGTGGTCCTGGAGGTCGTACGCACCAACGCCGCCGCGGCGCTGGGCCACCCGACGACCGACGAGGTCGGCGCGCAGCGGGCGTTCAAGGAGCTGGGCTTCGACTCGCTGATCGCGCTGGAGCTGCGCAACCGGCTGGGCGTCGCCACCGGGCAGAAGCTGCCCGCCACGCTGGTCTTCGACTATCCGACCCCGGCGTCGCTGGCCGAGTTCCTGTGCGGCCGGCTCGTCGGCGACGGCGGTGCGGCGGCCGCGCCGGGGCTCGCGGAGCTGGACGCGCTGGAGTCGGTGCTGTCCGTCCTCGACCCGCGGAGCGAGGCGCGGGACGACATCGCGGCCCGGCTGCGGGACCTCGCGGCGAAGTGGGCGGAGCCCCGTACGGCCGGTGCCGGGACGGCCGACGGCGGCGCCGGCACGGTGACGGAGAAGCTGCAGCAGGCGACGCAGGATGAGGTCTTCGACTTCATCGAGAAAGAACTCGGAATCTAAGGATCGATGGGTCCGCGGGCGCAAGGTTTGTGACGAGAAGCATGGGTGAGACTCCAATGGCGGATCAGGACAAGATCCTCGACTACCTCAAGCGGGTAACTGCCGATCTGCATCAGACGCGGCAGCGTCTTCGCGAGGTCGAGTCGCAGGAGCCTGAGCCGATCGCGATCGTCGGCATGAGCTGCCGGTTCCCCGGAGGCGTCACGTCTCCGGAGGAGCTGTGGCAGCTCGTGGCCGGTGGCGGCGACGCCATCACGGACTTCCCCACGGACCGCGGCTGGGACGTCTCGTCGCTGTTCGACGCCGACCCGGACCAGCAGGGCACCAGCTACACCGACAAGGGCGGATTCCTCGAGGGCGCGGGCGAGTTCGACGCCGGGTTCTTCGGGATCAGCCCGCGCGAGACCCTCGGCATGGACCCGCAGCAGCGGCTGCTGCTGGAAACCTCCTGGGAGGCGTTCGAGCGGGCCGGGATCGACCCGGCCACGCTGCGCGGCAGCAAGGCCGGTGTCTTCATCGGCACCAACGGCCAGGACTACCCGGAGCTGATGCACCGGCTGCCGCAGGGCGTCGAGCAGTACCTGCTGACCGGCAACGCGGCGAGCGTCATCTCCGGCCGCGTCTCCTACACCTTCGGCCTGGAGGGCCCGGCGCTCACCGTCGACACGGCGTGCTCCGCGTCGCTGGTGGCGCTGCACCTGGCCGTGCAGGCGCTGCGCAACGGCGAATGCTCGATGGCGCTGACCGGTGGTGTCACGGTCATGAACAGCCCGCGCGCCTTCATCAACTTCAGCCGTCAGCGGGGCCTCGCGCCCGACGGCCGCTGCAAGGCGTTCGCCGACGGCGCGGACGGCACCGGCTGGGGCGAGGGCGTCGGCATGCTGCTCGTGGAGCGGCTGTCGGACGCCCGTCGACACGGCCACCAAGTGCTCGCCCTCGTGCGCGGCTCCGCCATCAACCAGGACGGCGCGAGCAACGGGCTCACGGCGCCCAACGGCCCGTCCCAGCAGCGCGTCATCCGCCAGGCGCTCACCGACGGCCGCCTCACCCCGGCCCAGGTCGACGCCGTCGAGGCGCACGGTACGGGGACGTCGCTCGGCGACCCCATCGAGGCGCAGGCCCTGCTCGCCACGTACGGGCAGAACCGGCCCGAGGGCCGCCCGCTGTGGCTCGGCTCCGTCAAGTCCAACTTCGGGCACACCCAGGCCGCGGCCGGTGTCGCCGGAATCATCAAGATGGTCAAGGCCATCGAGCACGGCGTGCTGCCCAGGACACTGCACGTCGACGCGCCCTCCGGCGACGTCGACTGGTCGGCGGGCGCGGTGTCGCTGCTCACCGAGAACACGCCGTGGCCGGAGACCGGGCAGCCGCGCCGCGCGGGCATCTCCTCGTTCGGCGTCAGCGGTACGAACGCCCACACCGTCATCGAGCAGGCGCCCGCCGAGGACCGCCGGCCGGAGACGGCCACGGGCGAGTGGTCCGGGCTCGGCGGGCGGCTGCCGCTGCTGGTGTCCGGGCAGAGCGCACCGGCGCTGCGCGCCCAGGCCGCGCGGCTCGCCGCCCACGTACAGGACGACCCGGGCCTCGGCCTGGTCGACCTCGCCCACTCCCTGGCCACCACCCGCGCCGCGCTGGACCACCGGGCCGTGGTCATCGCGGGCGACGGCGGCCGGGAGGACCTGCTGCGCGGGCTGGCCGCGCTCGCCGAGGACGGCCCGGCGAGCGGGCTCATCCGGGGCGAGGCCGGCGAGGGCAAGGTCGCGTTCCTGTTCACCGGGCAGGGCAGCCAGCGCGTCGGCATGGGCCGTGAGCTGTACGCGGCCGTACCGGCCTTCGCGCGGGCGCTGGACGAGGTGTGCGCCGAATTCGACGGCCACCTCGAACGGCCGCTGCGTGACGTCATGTTCGGTGGTGGCAAGGAGCTGCTGGACCAGACGGTGTACACCCAGCCCGCCCTGTTCGCCCTCGAAGTGGCGCTGTTCCGGCTGCTGGAAACGTGGGGCGTGAAGCCCGACTTCCTCGTCGGCCACTCCATCGGCGAGCTGGCGGCCGCCCATGTGGCGGGCGTGCTGTCGCTCGCCGACGCCTGCCGGCTGGTCGCCGCCCGTGGCCGCCTGATGCAGGAACTTCCGGGCGGCGGCGCGATGATCGCCGTCCAGGCGTCCGAGGACGAGGTGACGCCGCTGCTCGACGACCGTGTGTCGATCGCCGCGCTCAACGGGCCCACCTCGGTCGTCATCGCCGGTGACGAGGACGCGGCCGCGGAAATAGCCGCGTCGTTCGAGGCGCGGGGCCGTAAGACCAAGCGGCTCACCGTCAGCCACGCGTTCCACTCGCCGCACATGGACGGGATGCTGGAGGCGTTCCGCGAGGTCGCGCGGAGCGTCACCTACGCGCCGCCGGTCATCCCCGTCATCTCCAACCTCACCGGCGCGTCCGTCTCCGCCGACGAGATCTGCTCGCCCGACTACTGGGTCCGCCACGTCCGGCAGGCCGTCCGCTTCACCGACGGCATCCGCACGCTCGAAGAGTACGGCGTCGCCACCTTCGTCGAGCTCGGCCCCGACGGGGTGCTCACCGCCATGGCGCAGGACTGCGCCACCGCCGACGGCGCCGCCTTCGTGCCCGTCCTGCGCGGCGACCGCCCCGAGGCCACCGCCCTGACCGACGCGCTCGCCCAGGCCCATGTGCACGGCGTGGCCGTCGACTGGGCGGCGGTGTTCGCCGGCTCCGGCGCCCGCCGCGTCGAGCTGCCCACGTACGCCTTCCAGCGCGAGCTGTACTGGCCCGAGCCCGCCGGGCCCTGGACCGGCGACGTCACCGCCGCCGGGCTCGGCTCCGCCGACCACCCGCTGCTCGGCGCCGCCGTGTCGCTCGCCGACGCCGCCGGATTCCTGTTCACCGGCAGACTCTCCCTCCAGACCCACCCGTGGCTCGCCGACCACGCCGTCATGGACACCGTGCTGCTGCCCGGCACCGCCTTCGTCGAACTGGCCATCCGCGCCGGTGACCACGTCGGCGCGGACGTCCTGGAGGAGCTGACCCTCGAAGCGCCGCTCGTCCTGCCCCCGCAGGGCGGGGTGCAGGTCCAGGTGTCCGTCGGCGCGCCGGACGACACCGGCCGCCGCTCCCTGACCCTGCACTCGCGGCTCGAAGAGGCCGCCGACGGCACCTGGGGCGAGGGCGAGTGGACCCGCCACGCCACCGGGGTGCTCGCCACCGGCGCCACCACCCCCGACGACACCCTCACCACCTGGCCCCCGGCCGGCGCCACCGAGGTACCCGTCGACGGGCTGTACGACTGGCTCACGACAAGCGGATTCGCCTACGGCCCGGTGTTCCAGGGCCTGGGGGCCGCCTGGCAGCACGGCGACCACGTCTACGCCGAGGTCCGCCTCCCCGACAGCGCCCGCGCCGAGGCCGACCTGTTCGGGCTGCACCCGGCGCTGCTGGACGCGGCCCTGCACGCCGTCGGCATCGGCTCCCTGCTGGAGGACACCGGACACGGCCGCCTCCCGTTCTCCTGGAGCGGCGTCCGGCTGCACGCCGTCGGCGCCTCCGCGCTGCGCGTCCGGCTGTCGCCCGCGGGCCAGGACACCGTGGCCGTCCTGGTGACCGACGAGAGCGGCGCACCCGTCGCCTCCGTCGACGCGCTGCTGCTGCGCCCGGTCTCGCCCGAGCAGGTGACGTCCGCGCGCGGCGCCTTCTACGACGGGCTGTTCCGCGTCGAGTGGACGCCCGCGCCGGTGCCCTCCACCACCACCGTCGTGGCCGGGCAGTGGGCGCTGCTGGGCGACGACAGCCCGGAACTCGCCGCCGCGCTGCCCACCGCCGCCGGTTACGCCGACCTGACCGCGCTCGGCGAGGCCGTGACCGGCGGCGCCCCGGTGCCGCAGGCCGTCATCGCGCCGTTCTTCGCCCAGGACCACGGGCTTTCGGTGCGGGCCGCCGTACGCGACGCCCTGCACCGCGTGCTCGAACTGGTCCAGGGCTGGCTCGCCGACGACCGCTTCGAGGGCTCCCGGCTGGTGATCGCCACCCGTGGCGGCGTCGCCACCGCCGCCGACGCCGACACCGAGGACCTGGCGCACGCCCCGCTGTGGGGCCTGCTGCGCTCCGCGCAGTCCGAGAACCCCGACCGCTTCACCCTCGTCGACATCGACGGCGGCGACGCCTCGTACCACGCCCTCGCCCCGGCCCTGGCCACCGGCGAGTCACAGCTCGCGATCCGCGCCGGGTCCGTCGTCGTACCGCGCCTGGCGAAGGTCGCCTCCGACGCCGCCCACACCGCCCCCGCCCTCGACCCCGAGGGCACCGCCCTGGTCACCGGCGCCACCGGCACCCTGGGCGGCCTCGTCGCCCGCCACCTGGTCGCCGAGCACGGCGTACGCCACCTGCTGCTGCTCAGCAGGCGCGGCGCCGACGCGCATGGCGCCGCCGACCTCGTCGCCGAACTGCGCGCGTCCGGCGCCGAGGTCACCCTCGCCGCCTGCGACGTGGCCGACCGCGCCGCGCTGGCCGAGGTACTGGCCGCCGTACCCGCGGAACACCCCCTGACCGCCGTGGTCCACACCGCCGGTGTGCTGGACGACGGCGTCATCGGCTCGCTCACCGCCGAGCGCGTCGACCGCGTCCTGCCGCCCAAGGTGGACGCGGCGGTGAACCTGCACGAGCTGACCCGCGATCTGGACCTGTCCGCGTTCGTCCTGTTCTCCGCCGCCGCCGGAACGCTCGGCGGCCCCGGGCAGGCCAACTACGCGGCCGCCAACGCCTTCCTCGATGCCCTCGCCCAGCGCCGCCGCGCCCAAGGGCTCCCCGCGACCGCCCTCGCCTGGGGCCTGTGGGCCGAGCGCAGCGGCATGACCGGCGACCTGGACGACACCGACATCCAGCGCATCACCCGCGCCGGAGTCACCGCCCTCTCCTCCGACGAGGGCCTGGCCCTGCTGGACACCGCGCTCGCCGTCGGCGACCCCGCGCTCGTCCCCATGCACCTGGACCTGGCGCCGCTGCGCCACGCCGACGCCCGCATGGTCCCCGCGCTGCTGCGCGGCCTGGTGCGCGGCGGACCGGCCCGCCGCACCGCCGAGCCGGGCGCCGCGGACGGCGGCGGACTCGCGGAACGGCTCCTCGGGCTGTCCGTCCCCGAACGCGACCGGCTGCTGCTGGAGGTCGTCTGCGGCCAGGTCGCCGCCGTCCTCGGCTACGCGGGCCCGGAGGCGGTCGGCGCGGGCCGCGCCTTCAAGGAGCTGGGCTTCGACTCGCTCACCGCCGTCGAACTGCGCAACCGCCTCGGCGCCGTCACGGGCGTACGGCTCCCGGCCACCCTCGTCTTCGACTACCCCACGCCCACCGCGCTCGCCGGTTTCCTGCGCACCGAAATCCTCGGCGACCAGGCCGACGAGGGCGCCGCCACACCCGCGACGACCACCGTCGTCGCCGACGACGAGCCGATCGCCATCGTCGGCATGAGCTGCCGCTACCCGGGCGGCGTGACCAGCCCCGAGGAGCTGTGGCAGCTCGTCATGGGCGGCACCGACGCCATCTCCGGCTTCCCCACCGACCGGGGCTGGCAGCTGGACGGGCTGCTCGGCGACGACCCGGCGCAGACGGGCACGAGCGCCACCATCGAGGGCGGATTCCTCTACGACGCGGGCGAGTTCGACCCGGACTTCTTCGGCATCAACCCGCGCGAAGCCCTCGCCATGGACCCGCACCAGCGGCTGCTGCTGGAGTCCTCCTGGGAGGCGTTCGAGCGCGCGGGCATCGACCCGGCGGCCGTGCGCGGCAGCCGGACCGGCGTCTTCACCGGCGTCATGTACCACGACTACCTCTCCCGGCTGACCGCCCTCCCCGAGGGCCTCGAGGGCTACCTCGGCACCGGCACGGCGGGCAGTGTCGCCTCGGGCCGCGTCGCGTACACCTTCGGGCTCGAAGGCCCGGCCGTCACCATCGACACCGCGTGCTCGTCGTCCCTGGTGGCGCTGCACCTGGCGGCGCAGGCGCTGCGCAGCGGCGAGTGCACCATGGCGCTCGCGGGCGGCGTCACCGTCATGTCCACCCCGGACACCTTCATCGACTTCAGCCGCCAGGGCGGTCTGTCCGCCAGCGGCCGCTGCAAGTCGTTCTCCGCGGAAGCGGACGGCACCGGCTGGGCCGAGGGCGTCGGCATGCTGCTGGTGGAGCGGCTGTCGGACGCGCGTCGACACGGTCACCAGGTGCTGGCCGTGGTGCGTGGCACGGCGGTCAACCAGGATGGTGCGTCGAACGGTCTGACGGCGCCCAACGGCCCGTCGCAGCAGCGCGTCATCCGCCAGGCCCTGGCCGGTGCGGGCCTCTCCGCCGCCGAGGTGGACGCGGTGGAGGCGCACGGTACGGGGACCACGCTGGGCGACCCGATCGAGGCGCAGGCGCTGCTGGCCACGTACGGCAAGGAGAAGACCGCCGACCAGCCGCTGTACCTCGGCTCCATCAAGTCGAACATCGGCCACACGCAGGCCGCCGCCGGTGTCGCGGGCATCATCAAGATGGTGCTGGCGATGCGGCACGGTGTGCTTCCGCGGTCGCTGCACATCGACGAGCCCTCGCCGCACGTCGACTGGGAGGCGGGCGCCGTGTCGCTGCTCGCCGAGGCGAGGGAGTGGCCGGAGACCGGTCACCCGCGCCGCGCGGGCATCTCCTCCTTCGGCGTCAGCGGTACGAACGCCCACGCCATCATCGAGCAGGCGCCGGCCGTCGACGAGGAGACCGAGCCGGGGGACCGGCAGCCCGGCGTGCTGCCGTGGGCGCTGTCCGGCAAGTCCGCCGACGCGCTGCGCGCCCAGGCCGTACGGCTGCTCGCCCACGTGGAGGAACGGCCCGAGCTGCCGCTGACCGACCTCGGCTACTCGCTCGCGGTGACGCGTGCCGCGCTGGACCACCGTGCGGTGGTGGTCGGCGAGGACCGGGCCGCGCTGGTCGCGGGCCTGGAGGCGCTGGCGCGCGGCGAGTCCGCCGCGGCGCTGGTCGAGGGCTCGGTGGCGGACGGCAAGGTGGCGTTCCTGTTCACCGGTCAGGGCAGCCAGCGACTGGGGATGGGCCGTGAGCTGTATGACGCCTACCCGGTGTTCGCGGAGGCGCTGGACACGGTGTGCGACGCGCTGGACCCGCACCTCGAAACGCCCCTGAAGACGGTCCTGTTCGGGGACGACGCCTCGGCGCTCGACCAGACTGGTTACACCCAGCCCGCGCTGTTCGCGATCGAGGTGGCGCTGTTCCGGCTGGTCGAGGCGTGGGGTCTGCGCCCGGACTTCCTCTCCGGCCACTCGATCGGTGAGCTGGCCGCCGCGCATGTGGCGGGTGTGCTCTCGCTCGCGGACGCGGCGAAGCTGGTGGCGGCGCGCGGCCGTCTCATGCAGGAGCTTCCGGCCGGTGGCGCGATGATCGCCGTCCAAGCCGCCGAGGACGAGGTGACGCCGCTGCTCACCGAGCGCGTCTCGATCGCCGCCCTCAACGGGCCCACCTCCGTGGTCATCGCGGGTGACGAGGACGCGGCCCTGGAGATTGCGGCGGGCTTTGAGGCGCAGGGCGTCAAGACCAAGCGCCTCACCGTCAGCCACGCCTTCCACTCGCCGCGCATGGACGGGATGCTGGACGCGTTCCGCGAGGTCGCGCAGGGGCTGTCGTACGAGGCTCCCCGCATCCC
The DNA here is from genome assembly GCF_040631655.1 of Streptomyces sp. NPDC019937. Classification (NCBI taxonomy): domain Bacteria; kingdom Bacillati; phylum Actinomycetota; class Actinomycetes; order Kitasatosporales; family Streptomycetaceae; genus Streptomyces; species Streptomyces sp. NPDC019937. Next base: position 152,623 of record NZ_JBEYAL010000020.1, on the reverse strand, counting down.
GATCGTCTCCAACCTCACCGGGGACATCGTCTCCGCCGAGGACATCACCACCCCCGACTTCTGGGTCCGCCACGTCCGCGAAGCCGTCCGCTTCCTCGATGGCATCCGCACCCTCGAAGCGCGGGGCGTCACCACCTACCTCGAACTCGGCCCGGACGGTGTGCTCACCGCCATGGCCCAGGACTGCGTGACGGGTGACGACGCCGCGTTCGCCGCCACCTGCCGCAAGGACCGGCCCGAGGCCGAGACCGTCACCGCCGCCCTCGCCCGGATGCACGTCCGTGGCGTGGCGCCGGACTGGGCGGCGTACTTCGCGGGGACCGGTGCGTCCCGCGTCGACTTGCCCACCTACGCCTTCCAGCACCGCCGCTTCTGGCTGACGTCCCCGGCGGGCTTCGTGGGCGACGTGGAGTCGGCGGGTCTGGGCCGGGCCGACCATCCGCTGCTGGGTGCGGCCGTGCCGCTGGCCGACTCCGACGGCTTCCTGCTCACCGGCAGGCTCTCCCTCGACAGCCACCCGTGGCTCGCCGACCACGCCGTGATGGGCACGGTCCTGCTGCCCGGCACCGCCTTCGTGGAGCTGGCCATCCGCGCCGGTGACCAGGTGGGCTGCGACCGGCTGGACGAGCTGACCATCGAGGCGCCGCTGGTGCTCCCCGAGCGCGGCGCGGTGCAGTTGCAGATCATGGTCGGAGCGCCGCAGGCCGCCGGGCACCGCACGCTGGAGCTGTACTCGCGGGCCCAGGACGCGCCCGCCGAGGTGCCGTGGATCCGGCACGCCAGCGGTGTGCTGGTGGCGGGCGCCCCGCAGCCGTCGTTCGACCTGACGGCGTGGCCGCCGCCGGGCGCCGAGCCCGCCGGCGTCGACGGGCTCTACGAACACCTGGCGCAGGGCGGGTTCGCGTACGGGCCGGTCTTCCAGGGCCTTGAGGCGGCCTGGCTGCGCGGCGACGAGGTGTTCGCCGAGGTCCGGCTGCCCGAGGGCGCCGAGGCCGACGCCAAGGCGTTCGGGCTGCACCCGGCGCTGCTGGACGCCGCGCTGCACAGCACGTTCGCGCGGCCCGATGGCGATGAGCAGGGCAGGCTGCCGTTCTCCTGGGGCGGGGTGTCGCTGCACGCGGTGGGCGCCGGTGCGCTCCGGGTGCGGCTGACCCCGGCCGGGGCGGGCGCGGTGGCGCTGGAGCTGGCCGACGCCACCGGTGCCCCGGTGGCGTCCGTGGAGCAACTGGTGCTGCGCCCGGTCGCGGCCGGGCAGCTCGCGGGCGCCCGCCCCGCCGCGTACCACGAGTCGCTGTACCGGCTGGACTGGGCCACCGTGTCCGTGGCCGCGGAAGGCACCGCACCGTGGGCGGTGCTCGGCAGTGGCGCGCCCGCCGCGCTGACCTCCGGTGCGACGGTCCACGCCGATCTGGCCGCGCTGGGCGCATCCGGGGCGGCGCCGGAGTTCGTTCTCGCGTACCTCGACCCGCGCGCCGCCGACGGCGATGTGACGGGTTCGGTGCACACCGCCACCCAGGAGGCGCTGGCCCTCGTACGGGAGTGGCTGGCCGACGAGCGGTTCGCCGCCTCGCAGCTGGTCCTGGTGACCCGGGGCGCGGTGGCCACCGCCGGTGACGCCGGGACGCACGACCTGGCGCACACCCCGGTGTGGGGTCTGGTGCGCTCGGCGCAGTCGGAGAACCCCGACCGGCTGGTGCTGGCGGACCTCGACGGCACCGACGCGTCGTACGAGGTGCTGGGCGCCGCGCTGGCCTCCGGCGAGCCGCAGTTCGTGCTGCGCCGTGGCGCCGTCCACGCGCCCCGGCTGGCGCGCGTCGCCGCCGACGGGCCGATGGTGCCGCCGGCCGGTGAGCAGGCGTGGCGCCTGGACATCCAGGACAAGGGCACGCTGGAGAACCTGACCTTGCTGCCGAGCCCGGAGGCCGCCGCGCCGCTGGAGGCCGGTCAGGTGCGGGTCGCGGTGCGGGCCGCCGGTGTGAACTTCCGCGACGTACTGAACGCGCTGGGCATGTACCCGGGCGACGCGGGACTGATGGGCAGTGAGGGCGCCGGTGTGGTCCTCGAAACCGGCCCCGGTGTCACCGATCTGGCGCCCGGCGACCCGGTGATGGGCATGCTGCCCGGCGGGTTCGGGCCGCTGGTGGTCGTGGACCGCCGCATGGTCGCGCCGATGCCCCAAGGGTGGTCGTACGCCCAGGCCGCGTCGGTGCCGATCGTCTTCATGACGGCGTACTACGCGCTGCGCGACCTGGCGGACCTGAGGGGCGGGGAGTCGCTGCTCGTGCACGCCGCCGCCGGTGGTGTCGGCATGGCCGCCGTGCAGCTGGCCCGCCACTGGGGTGCGGACGTGTACGCCACCGCCGGCCCCGGCAAGTGGGACACCCTGCGCGGCCTCGGCCTGGCCGACGACCGCATCGCGTCCTCCCGCGACCTGGCCTTCGAGGAGACGTTCCGCGAGGCCAGCGGCGGACGCGGCGTGGATGTCGTACTGGACTCGCTGGCCCGGGAGTTCGTGGACGCCTCCCTGCGGCTGCTGCCGCGCGGCGGCCGGTTCGTCGAGATGGGCAAGACGGACGTCCGGGCGCCGGAGGACGTCGCGGCCGCCTACCCGGGCGTCTCCTACCAGGCGTTCGACCTGACCGAGGCGGGCCTGGACCGCATCCAGGCGATGCTGTGCGAACTGCTGGAGCTGTTCGAGCAGGGCGCGCTGCGGGCTCTGCCGATCACCGCATGGGATCTGCGGCAGGCCCCGGACGCGTTCCGCTACCTCAGCCAGGCCCGCCACATCGGCAAGGTCGTCCTCACCGTGCCCGCCGCGTGGAACCCGGACGGCACGGTGCTGATCACCGGCGGCACCGGCACCCTGGGCGGCCTCGTGGCCCGGCACGCGGTGACCGAGCGCGGCGCCCGGCACCTGCTGCTGACCAGCCGGCGCGGCGAACAGGCCACGGGTGCTGCCGAACTCGCCGCTGAGCTGCGCGCGTTGGGCGCCGAGGTCACCGTCGCCGCCTGCGACGCGGCCGACCGCGACCAGCTCGCCGCCGTCCTGGCCGGTATCCCCCGTGAGCATCCGCTGACCGCCGTGGTGCACACGGCCGGTGTGCTGGACGACGGGGTGATCGGCTCGCTGACGGCCGAGCGGCTGGAGAAGGTGCTGCGGCCCAAGGTGGACGCGGCGGTCAACCTGCACGAGCTGACCCGCGATGCGGACCTGGCCGCGTTCGTGCTGTTCTCCTCGGCCGCCGGTACGTTCGGCGGCCCGGGCCAGGCCAACTACGCGGCGGCCAACTCCTTCCTGGACGCGCTCGCCCGCCACCGCCAGGCCCAGGGCCTGCCCGCCACCTCCCTCGCCTGGGGCCTGTGGGCCGAGGCCAGCGGCATGACCGGCGAGCTGGAGGCCACCGACAAGTCCCGCATGAGCCGCTCGGGCGTGCTGGGCCTGTCCTCCGACGAGGGCCTGGCCCTGTTCGACGCCGCGCAGCAGGTGGGCGACGCGTTCCTGGTGCCCATGCAGCTCGACCTGGCGCCGCTCACGGGCGCGCCCGTGTCCATGGTGCCGCCGCTGCTGCGCGGCCTGGTGCGCGGCGGAACGACCCGCCGCACCGCCGAGTCCGGTGCCGCGAGCGACGGTTCGTCGCTGGTGGAGCGGCTGGTCCGGCTGGACCCGGCCGAGCGCGACCAGATGCTGCTCGACCTGGTGCGCGCCCAGGTGGCCGTGGTCCTCGGCCACGACTCGCCGGACGCGGTGGACGCGGCCCGGGCCTTCCGGGACCTCGGCTTCGACTCGCTGACCGCCGTGGAGTTCCGCAACCGCCTCGGCGGCGCCGCCGGGCTGCGGCTGCCCGCCACGCTCGTCTTCGACTACCCGACGCCCACCGCGCTCGCCGCGTACCTGCGGGACGAACTCCTCGGCTCCGAGGCGGCCGCGGCCGTCACGGCACAGACCCGGGCCGGTGCGGGGGCCGCCGCCGACGAGGACGACCCGATCGCCATCGTCGCCATGAGCTGCCGCTTCCCCGGCGACGTCCGCACCCCCGAGGACCTGTGGGAGCTGCTGGCCGAGGGCCGCGACGGCATCTCCGGGCTGCCCGGCGACCGGGGCTGGGACATCGAGGCGTTCTACGACCCCGACCCGGACCGGCCCGGCACCTCGTACGCCCGCGAGGGCGGGTTCACCTACGACGCCCACCACTTCGACCCGGAGTTCTTCGGCATCAACCCGCGCGAGGCCCTGGCCATGGACCCGCAGCAGCGGCTGCTGCTGGAGACCTCGTGGGAGTCGTTCGAGCGCGCGGGCATCGACCCCGGCACGCTGCGCGGCAAGGAGGTCGGCGTCTTCGTCGGCCAGATGCACAACGACTACGTGTCGCGGCTGCACACCGTCCCCGAGGGCGTCGAGGGCTACCTCGGCACCGGCGGCTCCAGCAGCATCGCCTCCGGCCGCGTCTCGTACACCTTCGGCTTCGAGGGCCCGGCCGTCACCGTCGACACGGCGTGCTCGTCGTCGCTGGTCGCGCTGCACCTCGCGGCGCAAGCGCTGCGCAACGGCGAATGCACCCTGGCGCTGGCGGGCGGTGTCACCATCATCACCACGCCCGCCGTGTTCACCGAGTTCAGCCGCCAGCGCGGCCTGGCCACGGACGGCCGCTGCAAGCCGTTCGCGGCGGCGGCCGACGGCACGGCCTGGGGCGAGGGCGTCGGCATGGTGCTCGTCGAGCGGCTGTCGGACGCCCGCAGGCACGGCCACCAGGTGCTGGCCGTGGTGCGTGGCACGGCGGTCAACCAGGACGGTGCGTCGAACGGTCTGACGGCGCCGAACGGCCCGTCGCAGCAGCGCGTCATCCGCCAGGCGCTGGCGAACGCCGGGCTGTCCGCCGCCGAGGTGGACGCGGTCGAGGCGCACGGTACGGGGACCACGCTCGGCGACCCGATCGAGGCGCAGGCGCTGCTGGCCACGTACGGCAAGGAGAAGACCGCCGACCAGCCGCTGTGGCTGGGCTCCATCAAGTCCAACTTCGGCCACACGCAGGCCGCCGCCGGTGTCGCGGGCATCATCAAGATGGTGCTGGCGATGCGGCACGGTGTGCTTCCGCGGTCGCTGCACATCGACGAGCCGTCGCCGCACGTGGACTGGTCGGCGGGCGCCGTGTCGCTGCTCGCCGAGGCGAGGGAGTGGCCGGAGACCGGCCGCCCGCGCCGCGCGGGCATCTCCTCCTTCGGCATGAGCGGCACCAACGCGCACGCCATCATCGAGCAGGCCCCGGCCGTCGTCGAGGAGACCCAGCCGGAGAACCCGCGGACCGGGGCGCTGCCGTGGGTGCTCTCCGCCAAGTCCCCGGAGGCGCTGAGCGCCCAGGGCGCCCGGCTCCGCACCCATGTGACGGACCACCCCGAGGCCGCCCTCGTGGACCTCGGCTACTCCCTGGCCACCGGCCGCGCCTCCTTCGACCACCGGGCGGCGCTCGTCGCCCGGGACCGCGACGGCTTCCTGGCCGCTCTGGACGCCCTCGCCGAGGGCCGCACCGCGCCCGGGCTGGTGGCGGACGCGGTGGCCGAGGGCAAGGTGGCGTTCCTGTTCACCGGCCAGGGCAGCCAACGGCTCGGCATGGGCCGCGAGCTGTATGACGCCTATCCGGTGTTCGCGGAGGCGCTGGACGCGGTGTGCGACGCGCTGGACCCGCACCTGGAAACGCCGCTGAAGACGGTGCTGTTCGGGGACGACGCCTCGGTGCTCGACCAGACCGGTTACACCCAGCCCGCGCTGTTCGCGGTCGAGGTGGCGCTGTTCCGGCTGGTCGAAGCCTGGGGTCTGCGGCCCGACTTCCTCTCCGGCCACTCGATCGGCGAACTGGCCGCCGCGCACGTGGCGGGTGTGCTCTCGCTCGCCGACGCGGCGAAGCTGGTCGCCGCCCGTGGCCGTCTGATGCAGCGACTGCCCGCCGGTGGCGCGATGATCGCCGTCCAGGCGTCCGAGGACGAGGTGACGCCGCGCTTGAGCAAGCGAGTGAGCCTCGCCGCCGTCAACGGCCCGACCTCGGTCGTGGTCGCGGGCGACGAGGACGCGGCTGTCGAGGTAGCGGAGTCGTTCGAGGCGGAGGGCCGCAAGACCAAGCGCCTCACCGTCAGCCACGCGTTCCACTCGCCGCACATGGACGGCATGCTGGACGCGTTCCGCCAGGTCGCGGAGGAGCTGACGTACGAGGCGCCGCGCATCCCGGTCATCTCCAGCCTCACCGGCGCGGTGGTGTCCGCAGACGACATCACGACGCCCGACTTCTGGGTGCGCCACGTCCGCGAGGCTGTCCGCTTCCTCGACGGCGCGCGTGCTCTGGAGGCCCAGGGCGTCACCACGTACGTCGAGCTGGGCCCGGAGGGTGTGCTCACCGCCATGGCGCAGGACTGCGTGACCGGCGACGGCCACTCCTTCGCCGCCACCCTGCGCGGTGGCCGCCCGGAGCCCGAGACGCTGCTCACCGCGCTCGGCCAGGCCCACGTCCGGGGCGTCGCCGTGGACTTCGAGGCGCTGTACGCCCCGTACGGCGCGCACCGGGTGGAGCTGCCGACGTACGCGTTCCAGCGCCGCCGGTTCTGGCTGGACGCCGGACCCACGGGCGGCGACGCCACCGCGATCGGTCTGCACGCGGCGGGCCATCCGCTGCTCGGCGCGGCCGTGGAGCTGCCCGACGCGGACGGTTTCGCCTTCACCGGACGGCTGTCCCTCCAGGCCCAGCCGTGGCTGGCCGACCACGCCGTGATGGGCACGGTGCTGCTGCCCGGCACGGCGTTCGTGGAGCTGGCGCTGCGCGCCGGGGAACACGCGGGTTGCGACCGGCTGGACGAACTCACCCTGGAGGCGCCGCTGATCGTGCCCGAGCGGGGCGCCGTCCAGCTCCGCCTGTCGCTCGCGGCCCCCGACGCCACCGGTCGCCGCGCGCTGACGATGCACTCCCGCGCCGAGGGCGCCCCGGCCGACGAGCCGTGGCTGCGGCACGCGACGGGCGCGCTGGTGGCGGAGGACACGGCGGCGTCGTTCGACCTGACCGCCTGGCCGCCGGTGGACGCCGAGCAGATCCCGGTCGAGGGCCTGTACGAGGGCCTGTCCGGCTCGGGCTTCGACTACGGCCCGGTCTTCCAGGGCCTGGAAGCGGCCTGGCGGCGCGAGGACGAGGTGTTCGCCGAGGTCCGGCTCCCGGAGGGCGCCGAGGCCGACGCCAAGACCTTCGGCCTGCACCCGGCACTGCTGGACGCGGCGCTGCACGCCCTCGGGCTGGCCGCCGCAGAGGAGGGCGGCGGCCAGGGCCGACTGCCGTTCTCGTGGACGGGCGTGTCCCTGCACGCCGTCGGCGCCTCCACGCTCCGCGTACGGCTCGCGGGCACGACCACGGGCACGGTGTCGCTCCAGCTGGCGGACGCGACGGGCGCCCCGGTGGCGTCGGTCGAGGGCCTGGCGCTGCGTACGGTGTCCCCGGACCAGCTGGCCGCCGCCCGCCCGGGCGGCGCGTCCGACGCCCTGTTCCGCCTGGACTGGACCCCGATCCCGGCAGCCCCGATCGACCCGACCCCGGAGCGCTGGGCGGCCCTGGGCACAAACACCCTGGGCCTGACCATGTACGAGGACCTGCCAGCACTGGCAGCCGCCCTGGACGAGGGCAAGGAGGCCCCGGCGTACGTGGTGGTGTCGCTGGCAGCGAACCAAGCCCACCTGGGCGCGGCATCTCCGGCGCTTGGGGATCAGAGTCACGGGGAGCAATCCGTGGACGGTGCGGCAACTCAAGCCCGTCCGGCGTTTGAGGACACGCCCGAAGGGCGTCCGGTCCCGCACTCGGACGGCGCGGCACATGCAGCCTGTCCGGCGTTTGAGGACCGGGGTCCAGGGGCGGAGCCCATGGTTGCGGGAAGGGGCGGGGTGGGGAACAAGCCCTCGCCCGCCGAAGCCGCACACAACGCCACAACCCAAGCCCTCACCCTGCTGCAAACGTGGCTGGGCGACGACCGCTTCGCGAACACCCGCCTGGTCGTCCTCACCTCCGCCACCGACCTGGCCCAGGCAGCAGCCCGCGGCCTGATCCGCTCCGCCCAGGCGGAGAACCCGGACCGTCTGGTCCTGGTCGAGACCGACGACCACGACACCTCGCTGAAGACGCTGGCGACGGCCGTCGCGACGGACGAGCCACACGTGGCCGTACGCGACGGCGAGCTGAGGGCCCCTCGCCTGGCCCGCGCCGCCGCGTCGACGCAGGACGTGGTCCCGGAGTGGAACCCGGAGGGCACGGTCCTGCTGACCGGGGCGTCCGGCACTCTGGGTGGTCTGTTCGCCCGCCATCTGGTGGCCGAGCGCGGTGTACGCCGCCTCCTCCTGGTCAGCCGCCGCGGCGACCGGGCCCCCGGCGCGCAGGAACTGACCGCCGAACTGACCGAGTTGGGCGCCAGCGTGAGCTGGTCGGCCTGCGACGTGGCGGACCGCGCCGCCCTGGCCGAAACCCTGGCGGCAATCCCCACCGCCAACCCCCTCACCGCCATCGTCCACACCGCGGGCGTGCTGGACGACGGCGTGATCGCCTCCCTCACGCCCGACCGGCTGGCCAAGACCCTCCGTCCGAAGGCGGACGCGGCGTGGAACCTCCACGAGCTGACCCAGGACCAGAACCTGACGGCGTTCATCCTGTTCAGCTCAGCCGCAGGCGTCTTCGGCGGTGCCGGGCAGGGCAACTACGCGGCGGCGAACGCGTTCCTCGACGCCCTCGCCCAGCACCGCACAGCGCACGGCCTCCCCGCCACTTCCCTCGCCTGGGGCCTGTGGACGGTGGCCGGAGGCATGGGCGGCGAGCTGGACGAGACGGAGATCGTCCGCATCCGCCGCGGCGGTATCGGCGTACTCACGGCCGACAGCGGCCTGGAGCTGTTCGACGCCGCGAACCCCATGGACGAACCGCTGCTGGTCCCCATGCCCCTCGACATGGCGGCCCTCCGCACCCAGGCGAGCGTGGGCATGCTGCCGCCGCTCTTCCGCGGCCTGGTACGGGCGACCCCCGCCCGCCGGGCGGCGGGAGCCGCCGGGGCCGCCGGGGCAGCCGGTGGGGCCGACGAGCTGCGGGCCCGCCTCGCCGGGCTGTCCGAGCCCGAGCGGGACGAGGTCGTGCTGGAGCTGGTCTGCACCCAGGTGGCGGCCGTACTCGGCTACCCGGGCCCGGAGACGGTCGACCCGGCCCGCTCGTTCAGCGAGGTCGGCTTCGACTCGCTCACCGCCGTCGAGCTGCGCAACCGTCTGAACGCGACCACCGGAGTCCGGCTCCCGGCGACGCTGGTCTTCGACTACCCCACACCGAACGCACTGGTCCAGTACCTGCGGGGCGAGATCCTGCCGGACGAGGCGACGACGGGGGTCACCTCGCTGCTCGCCGAACTCGACGGGCTCGAAAAGTCCCTGGCCGAGGCCGCCCCGGACGACGAGGACCGGAGCAGGATCACCGCGCGGCTCCAAGCCCTGCTCGCGCAATGGAATGACGACCGAGGACCGGAAGACGGCGCCGGCGTCGCCGACGAGATCGAGTCCGCCACGGACGACGACCTCTTCGACTTCATCGGCAAGGAATTCGGGATCTCCTGAAGGGATCTCCCGAAGTGACCGTGGCCGACGCGAAGTGACCCGACCTTCCGGATTCCTCGAGAGGGAACGCACGTATGAATGAGGAAAAGCTCCGTTACTTTCTCAAGCGGGTCACCGCCGACCTGCACGAGACCCGCCGACGCCTCCAGGAGGTGGAGTCGGAGGACCAGGAGCCCATCGCGATCGTCGGGATGAGCTGCCGCTACCCGGGCGGCGTCGAGTCGCCCGAGGACCTGTGGCGGCTGGTGTCCGAGGGCGGGGACGGCATTTCCGAGTTCCCCACGGACCGTGGCTGGGACATGGGGCGGCTCTTCGACGACGACCCGGACGGCGCGGGCACGAGCTATGTCCGGGAGGGTGGTTTCCTCCACGACGCCAACTACTTCGACCCGGCGTTCTTCGGCATCAGCCCGCGCGAGGCCCTGGCCATGGACCCCCAGCAGCGGCTGCTGCTGGAGACCACCTGGGAGGCGTTCGAGCGCGCGGGCATCGACGCCACCTCCGTACGCGGCAGCAGGACCGGCGTCTTCGCGGGCGTCATGTACCACGACTACGCCTCGCGGCTGCGCGCCGTACCGCCCGGTGTCGAGGGCTACCTGGGCACCGGCGGCTCCAGCAGCATCGCCTCCGGCCGGGTGGCGTACACCTTCGGCCTGGAGGGCCCGGCGCTCACCGTCGACACGGCGTGCTCCTCCTCCCTGGTCACCCTGCATCTGGCCATGCAGGCGCTGCGCAACGGCGAATGCTCGCTTGCCCTGGCCGGTGGCGTCACCGTGATGTCGACGCCCGACACGTTCACCGAGTTCAGCCGCCAGCGCGGGCTGTCCTTCGACGGCCGCTGCAAGTCGTTCGCGGCGGCAGCCGACGGCACCGGCTGGTCCGAGGGCGCGGGCATGCTGCTGGTGGAGAAGCTGTCGGACGCCCGGAAGAACGGCCACCGGGTGCTGGCCGTCGTCCGTGGCTCGGCCACCAACCAGGACGGCGCGAGCAACGGCCTGACCGCCCCCAACGGCCCGTCGCAGCAGCGCGTCATCCGCCAGGCGCTGGCCAGCGCCCGGCTGACGGCCGACCAGATCGACGTCGTCGAGGCGCACGGCACGGGCACCACGTTGGGCGACCCCATCGAGGCGCAGGCGCTGCTCGCCACGTACGGCAAGGAGAAGCCCGCCGAACGGCCGCTGCTGCTCGGCTCCATCAAGTCCAACGTCGGCCACACCCAGGCCGCCGCCGGTGTCGCCGGGATCATCAAGATGGTCAAGGCCATCGAGCACGGCTACGTGCCGAGGACCCTGCACGTGGACGAGCCGTCGCCGCACATCGACTGGTCGGCGGGGGCGGTCTCGCTGCTCACCGAGGGCCGCCCGTGGCCGGAGACCGGCCGCCCGCGCCGCGCCGCCGTGTCGTCGTTCGGCATCAGCGGCACCAACGCCCACCTGATCATCGAGCAGCCCCCGGCCCCGGAGGCCGACGAGGCCATCGATGAGGCCACCGCCAAAACCACCGCCGAGGACGAGGCCACCACCCCTCCCCGCGACCTCCCCCTCCTCCCCTGGCTGCTGTCCGGCAAGGGCGAGGACGCGCTGCGCGCCCAGGCCGCCCGGCTGCACACGTACGTCACCGAGCGCCCCGACCTGGACCCGCTGTCCGTCGGCTACGCCCTCGCCACCACCCGCGCCGCCCTCCAGGACCGCGCGGCCGTGGTCGCCGGGGACCGCGAGACGTTCCTCGACCGGCTCGCCGCGCTCGCGGCGGGCGAGCCCGCCACCGGGCTGGTCCAGGGCGCGGAGACCCGGGGCAAGCTGGCGTTCCTGTTCACCGGCCAGGGCAGCCAGCGGCTCGGCATGGGCCGCGAGCTGTACGCCACGTACCCGGCCTTCGCCGCCGCGCTGGACGAGGTGTGCGCCACGCTCGACCCTCGGCTCGAACGCCCCCTCAAGGACGTGCTGTTCGGGGACGACGCCACCGCGCTGGACCGCACCGGCTTCACCCAGCCCGCGCTGTTCGCCATCGAGGTGGCCCTGTTCCGCCTCGTCGAATCGTGGGGCCTGAAGCCGGACTTCGTCTCCGGTCACTCCATCGGCGAGATCGCCGCCGCCCATGTCGCGGGCGTGTTGTCGCTCCCCGACGCCGCGCTGCTGGTGGCCGCGCGCGGCCGTCTGATGCAGCGACTGCCCGTCGGCGGCGCGATGATCGCCGTCCAGGCGTCCGAGGACGAGGTGACGCCGCTGCTGACCGAGCGCGTGAGCCTCGCCGCCGTGAACGGCCCGACGTCCGTGGTCATCGCGGGCGACGAGGACGCGGCTGCCGCCATCGCGGCGGGTTTCGAGGCGCGGGGCCGCAAGACCAAGCGGCTCACGGTCAGCCACGCCTTCCACTCGCCGCTCATGGACCCGATGCTGGAGGCGTTCCGCAAGGTCGCGGAGAGCCTGACGTACGACACCCCGAAGATCCCGGTCGTCTCCCACCTCACCGGCGGCATCGCCCCCGCCACGGAAATCGCCACCGCCGACTTCTGGGTGCGCCACGTCCGCGAGGCCGTCCGCTTCCTCGACGGCCTCCGCGCCCTGGAGGCCCAGGGCGTCACGACGTACGTCGAGCTGGGCCCGGACGGTGTGCTCACCGCCATGGCGCAGGAGTGCGTGACCGGCGACGACGCCGCGTTCGTCACCGTCTGCCGCAAGGGCCGCCCCGAGGCCGAGACCCTGACCACCGCCCTGGCCACCCTGCACACCCGGGGCACCGCCCCCGACTGGGAGGCGTTCTACGCGGGGACGGGCGCGGAGCGCGTCGAGCTGCCCACGTACGCCTTCCAGCGCGAGCACTACTGGCTGGACGCGGGCACTGCCTACGGCGACGTCTCCTCGGTCGGCCTCGGCACCGCCGACCACCCACTGCTCGGCGCGGCCGTCTCGCTGGCCGACGCGGAGGGTTTCCTGTTCACCGGGCGGCTCGCGCTGGACACCCACCCGTGGCTGGCGGATCACGCCGTCATGGGAACGGTGCTGCTGCCCGGCACCGCGTTCGTCGAGCTGGCCGTACGCGCCGGTGAGCAGGCCGGATGCGACCTGGTGGACGAACTCACCCTGGAGGCCCCGCTGATCCTGCCCGAACAGGGCGGGGTCCGGCTCCAGATCGCCGTGGGCGCCCAGGACGACACCGGCCGCCGCACCCTGGCACTCCACTCACGCCCCGACGCGGCCACCGACGACGAGCCGTGGGTACGCCACGCCATGGGCCTGCTCGCGCAGAGCACGCCGACCGCGCCGACCGCGCCGTTCGACCTGAGCGCCTGGCCGCCCGCCGGGGCGGAGCGCATCGACACCGAGGAGCTGTACGAGGGCCTGGAGGCGGCCGGATTCTCCTACGGCCCGGCCTTCCAGGGCCTGCGGACCGCCTGGCGGTCCGACGGCGAGGTGTACGCCGAGGTCGCGCTCCCCGAGGGCACGGAACCTGGTGCCGCCCTCTTCGGCCTCCACCCGGCCCTGCTGGACGCGGTGCTGCACACCATCGGCCTCAGCGACCTGACGGAGACCCCGGGCCAGGGCGGACTGCCCTTCTCCTGGACCGGCGTCCGCGTCCACTCGGTGGGCGCGGACACGGTACGGGTCCGCCTGTCGTCGGCCGGAAACGGCACGGTGTCGCTCCAGCTCGCCGACGTAACGGGCGCACCGGTGGCCTCGGTGGACCGCCTGGCGCTGCGTACGGTGTCCCCGGACCAGCTGGACGCCCCGCCTGCGGGCGGTGCGTCCGAGGCCCTGTTCCAGGTGGACTGGACCCCGATCCCGCCCCCGTCCGAGCCGGTTCCCCCGTCGGCCTGGACGACGCTGGGCCCCAACACCCCCCACCCGGACCTGGCGGCGCTGGCGGCCGCCCTGGACGCGGGCGCGGAGGCTCCGGCGTACGTGGTGGTGTCGCTTGAGGACGCTGCGGAAACTCAAGCCCGTCCGGCGCTTGAGGACCGGGGTCCAGGGGCGGAGCCCATGGTTGCGGGAAGGGGCGGGGTGGGGAACAAGCCCTCGCCCGCCGAAGCCGCACACAACGCCACAGCCCAAGCCCTCACCCTGCTGCAAACGTGGCTGGGCGACGACCGCTTCGCGAACACCCGCCTGGCCATCCTCACCTCCGCCACCGACCTCGCTCACGCCGCAGCCCGCGGCCTGACCCGCTCCGCCCAGTCGGAGAACCCGGACCGCATCCTGCTCGTGGACATGGACAGCCACGCGGCATCACGCGACGCACTGCCGGCCGCCCTGGCATCCGGCGAGCAGGAAATCGCGGTACGGCAAGGCGAGCTGAGGGCCCCCCGACTGGCCCGCGCCACCGCGTCGACGCAGGACGAAGCCCCCGAGTGGGACCCGGAGGGCACGGTCCTGCTGACCGGCGCGTCCGGCACTCTGGGTGGCCTGTTCGCCCGCCACTTGGTGGCCGAGCGCGGTGTACGCCGCCTCCTCCTGGTCAGCCGCCGTGGCGACCGGGCCCCCGGCGCGCAGGAACTGACCGCCGAACTGACCGAGTTGGGCGCCAACGTGAGCTGGTCGGCCTGCGACGTGGCGGACCGCACCGCCCTGGCCGAAACCCTGGCGGCAATTCCCACCGCCCACCCCCTCACCGCCATCGTCCACACCGCGGGCGTGCTGGACGACGGCGTGATCGCCTCCCTCACGCCCGACCGGCTGGCCAAGACCCTCCGCCCGAAGGCGGACGCGGCGTGGAACCTCCACGAGCTGACCCAGGATCAGGACCTCGCCGCGTTCATCCTGTTCAGCTCAGCCGCAGGCGTCTTCGGCGGTGCCGGGCAGGGCAACTACGCGGCGGCGAACGCCTTCCTCGACGCCCTCGCCCAGCACCGCACAGCGCACGGCCTCCCCGCCACCTCCCTCGCCTGGGGCCTGTGGGCCGAGCCCGGCGGCATGGCCGGGGACCTGGACGAGGCCGAACTCGCCCGCCTCCAGCGCGGCGGCATCGCCCCCATCACCGCCGACCAGGGCCGCGAACTCTTCGACGCCGCGAACCCCATGGACGAACCGCTGCTGGTCCCCATGCCCCTCCACATGGCGGCCCTCCGCACCCAGGCGAGCGTCGGGATGCTGCCGCCCCTCTTCCGCGGCCTGGTCCGCGTCCCCCCGCGCCGCGCGGCCCAAGCGGCCGCCGCCGCGCAGGACGGCGCGCTCGCCCAGCAGCTGGCCGGGGTGGCCGACGCCGAGGCCGAGGCGATCGTCCTCGCGCTGGTCCGTACGCAGGTGGCGGCCGTACTCGGCTACGCGGGGCCCGAAGCGGTGGAACCGCAGCGGGCGTTCAGCGAGGTCGGCTTCGACTCGCTCACCGCCGTCGAGCTGCGCAACCGCCTCACCGCGGTCACCGGCGTCCGGCTCCCGGCCACGCTGATCTTCGACTACCCGACCCCCGCCGCCCTCGCCACGTACCTCAAGACCGAGGCCCGGGGCAGCGAGCCCGACGCAGCGACGCCCACCGCCACCGTCACCCCACACCACCACGACGACCCCATCGCCATCGTCGCGATGAGCTGCCGTTTCCCCGGCGGGGTGGCCTCGCCCGACGACCTGTGGAAGCTGGTCACCGAGGGCACGGACGCCATCACCGACATGCCCACCGACCGTGGCTGGGACATCGAGTCGCTGTACGCCGACGACCCCGACCAGCAGGGCACCAGCTACGCCCGCAACGGCGGCTTCCTCCACGACGCCCACCACTTCGACCCCGTCTTCTTCGGGATCTCGCCACGCGAAGCCCTCGCGATGGACCCGCAGCAGCGGCTGCTGCTGGAGACCACCTGGGAGGCGTTCGAGCGCGCGGGCATCGACCCGGCGACGGTGCGCGGCAGCCGGACCGGCGTCTACACCGGCGTGATGTACAACGACTACGGCACGCTGCTGCACCGCGCGCCCGACGGCCTCGAGGGCTATATGGGCACCGCCAGCTCCGGCAGTGTCGCCTCGGGCCGGGTGTCGTACACCTTCGGCCTGGAGGGCCCGGCCGTCACCGTCGACACGGCGTGCTCCTCCTCTTTGGTCACCCTGCACATGGCGGTGCAGGCGCTGCGCAACGGCGAATGCTCGCTGGCGCTCGCCGGAGGCGTGACCGTCATGGCGACCCCCGGCACCTTCGTGGCGTTCAGCAAGCAGCGTGGCCTCGCGACCGACGGCCGCTGCAAGCCGTTCGCCGACGCCGCCGACGGCACGGCCTGGGGCGAGGGCGTCGGCATGCTGCTGGTGGAGCGGCTGTCGGACGCGCGCAAGAACGGCCACCCGGTCCTCGCGGTCGTCCGTGGCTCGGCCATCAACCAGGACGGCGCGAGCAACGGCCTGACCGCCCCCAACGGCCCGTCCCAGCAGCGCGTCATCCGCCAGGCCCTGGCCGGGGCGCGGCTCTCCGCCACCGAGGTCGACGTCGTCGAGGCGCACGGCACCGGCACCCGGCTGGGCGATCCGATCGAGGCGCAGGCGCTGCTCGCCACGTACGGTCAGGAGCACACCGAGGACACGCCGCTGTGGCTGGGCTCGGTGAAGTCCAACTTCGGTCACACCCAGGCCGCCGCCGGTGTCGCCGGGATCATCAAGATGGTCAAGGCCATCGAGCACGGCGTCCTGCCGAAGACCCTGCACGTGGACGAGCCGTCCGCCCATGTGGACTGGTCGGCGGGCGCGGTGTCGCTGCTGACCGAGCAGCGGACGTGGCCGGACACGGGCCGCCCGCGCCGTGCCGCCGTGTCCTCGTTCGGCATCAGCGGCACCAACGCGCACACCATCATCGAGCAGGCGCCCGCCCAGGAGCCGCACGCGCGGCAGGAGCAGCGGCCGGGCGCGGTGCCGTGGGTGGTGTCGGCGAAGAGCGAGGCGGCGCTGCGCGCCCAGGCCCAGCGGCTGCTGGACCGCCTTCACGGCGAACCGGCGCCGCACCCCGTCGACATCGGCTACTCCCTGGCCACCACCCGCGCACCCCTGGACCAGCGCGCCGTGCTGGTCGGCACGGACCGCGACGACTTCACCACCACCCTGACCGCGCTGGCCCGGGGCGAGGCGGCACCCCGCCTGGTCCAGGGCACGGGCACGGGCACGGCCGAGAAGACGGCCTTCGTGTTCCCGGGGCAGGGCTCGCAGTGGGCGGGCATGGCGGTGGGGCTGATGGACGCCTCCCCGGTGTTCGCCGCCCGGGTCGAGGAGTGCGCGGCGGCGCTCGCGGAGTTCACCGATTGGTCGTTGGTGGAGGTGCTGCGCGGCGCGGAGGGTGCGCCGTCGCTGGAGCGCGTCGATGTGGTCCAGCCGGTGCTGTTCTCGGTGATGGTGTCGCTGGCGGAGCTGTGGCGTTCCTTCGGTGTTGAACCGGCCGCCGTGGTGGGCCACTCGCAGGGTGAGATCGCGGCCGCGTGTGTGGCGGGGATTCTGTCGCTGCGGGACGCGGCGCGTGTGGTGGCGTTGCGCAGTCAGGCGATTGGCCGGGTGCTGGCGGGTAAGGGCGGCATGGTGTCCGTGGCGCTGCCGGTGTCCGAGGTACGGGAGCGGATCGCGGCGTGGGGGGAGGAGCGCGTTTCGGTGGCGGCCGTCAACGGTCCGTCGGCCGTGGTGGTCTCCGGTGAGCCGGCCGCGCTCGATGAGCTGGTCGGCTCGTGCGAGGCGGACGGGGTCCGGGCGCGCCGGGTGCCGGTGGATTACGCGTCTCACTCCGCCCAGGTGGAGCTGTTGCGCGATGAGCTGCTGAAGCTCCTCGCCCCGGTGCGGCCGCAGGCCGCTCAGGTGCCGTTCCTGTCGACGGTGACGGGGGAGTGGGTCGAGGGTCCGGAGCTGGACGCCGCGTACTGGTTCACCAACCTGCGCCGTACCGTCGAGCTGGAGAGCGCGGTACGCCGCCTCCTCGACGAGGGCTTCGGGGCGTTCATCGAGTCCAGCGCCCACCCCGTCCTGATGATGGCCGTGCAGGAGACGGCCGAGGACGCCGGTCTGGACGCTGCGGCGATCGGCTCGCTGCGCCGCGACGAGGGCGGGTTGGACCGCTTCTGGGCGTCGCTCGGTGAGGCGTGGACACGCGGCGTCCAGGTCGATTGGAGCGCGGTGTACGACGGCACCGGCGCGCAGCGCGTCGAGCTGCCCACGTACGCCTTCCAGCACGAGCGCTACTGGATCGAGGTGCCCCTCTCGGTGGGCGACGTCGCCTCCGCCGGGCTCGGCGCGGCCGGGCATCCCCTTCTCGGAGCGGCCGTCGAACTCCCCGACTCCGACGGCTTCCTGCTCACCGGGCGGCTGTCCCTGCAGACCCATCCCTGGCTCGCCGACCACGCCGTGTCCGGCACGGTGCTGCTCCCGGGGACGGCCTTCGTGGAGCTGGCGATCCGGGCCGGTGACCAGGTCGGCCACGGTGTGCTGGAGGAGCTGACCCTGGAGACGCCGCTGATCCTGCCCGAGCGTGGCGGGGTCCAGCTGCGGCTGACCGTCGGCGCCCCCGACGCGGAGGGGCGCCGGACGCTGGAGGTCCACTCCCGCCCGGAGCCCGCCGCCGACCAGGGGGATCTCGCCACCCAGCCCTGGAGCCGCAACGCCAGCGGTGTGCTCGTGGCCGGAACACGGGGCGAGCCCGCCGAGGGGCTGTCCGTCTGGCCGCCCGCCGACGCGGTCGCGCTCGACGTGGACGACCTGTACGAGCGGTTCGCGGCGGGCGGCTTCGGCTACGGCCCGGCGTTCCAGGGGCTGACGGCCGCCTGGCGGCGCGGCGAGGAGGTGTTCGCCGAACTCCGGCTGCCGGGGAAGCAGCACGCCGACGCGGCGCTGTTCGGGCTCCACCCGGCGCTGCTGGACGCCGCGCTGCACGGCGTGGCGCTGGGCGACTTCCTGGGCACGGAGGCCGAGGGCGTACGGCTGCCGTTCTCCTGGAGCGGTGTGGCCCTCCACGCGGCGGGCGCCACGGCGCTGCGCGTACGGATCGCACCGGCCGGGCCGGACGCGGTGGCATTGACGGTCGCGGACGAGAACGGCGGCGCGGTCGCGTCGGTGGACTCCCTGGTGCTGCGGCGTGTCGCGCCGGAGCAGCTGCGCGCGGCCCAGGTGACGTACCACGACTCGCTGTTCCGGCTGGAGTGGGTGCCGGTGCCGACGCCCTCGGCGGCCCCCGCGGCCACCCGCTGGGCCCTGGTCGGCCGGCAGGCCGCGAGCGACGGCACGGACGCCTTCGGGCTCGTCACCGCGCTTGAGTCCACCGGCGCCGACTGCGCCGTCTTCCCCGGTCTGGCCGAGCTGGCGGCCGTGGTGGCCGGGGGCGGACCCCGGCCCGACGTGGTCCTCCTCCCGCTCACCGGCCCCGCCGGGGACGGCGGCGCCCATCTGGCGGAGGGGGCTCGGCTGGCCGCGCACGCCGCGCTGGAGAGCGCGCAGGCGTGGCTCGCGGAGGAGGTCTTCGCCGGGGCGCGGTTGGCGTTCGTCACCCGCAGGGCGGTCGCCACGTCCCCGGACGCCGAGGTGTCCGGCCTGGTGCACGCGCCCGTATGGGGGCTGATCCGCACCGCCCAGACCGAGAACCCGGACCGCTTCCTGCTGCTCGACCTGGACCACGACGAGGCCTCGGCCGACGGGCTGGTGGCGGCCGTCGCGAGCGGCGAGCCGCAGCTCGCCGTCCGCGAGGGCGCCCTCCACGCGCCCCGCCTGGCCAGGGTCGCCACCGATCCGGAGCCGGAGGAGACGCTGCCGGAGTTCGACCCGGACGGCACGGTCCTGATCACCGGCGCCACCGGTGTCCTCGGCGGGCAGCTCGCCCGCCATCTGGTGGCCGAGCGCGGCGTACGGCATCTGCTGCTGGCCGGCCGCCGCGGACAGCGGGCCGAGGGCATGCCGGAGCTGGCCGCCGAACTGACCGGGCAGGGAGCCACGGTGAGCGTCGCGGCGTGCGACGTGGCCGACCGTGAGGCGCTGGCGCGGCTGCTGGCCGAGGTGGACCCGGCGCATCCGCTGACCGCCGTCGTGCACACCGCCGGTGTGCTGGACGACGGGCTGGTGTCCGCGCTCACCCCGGACCGGATCGACACGGT
Source organism: Streptomyces sp. NPDC019937 (assembly GCF_040631655.1). NCBI lineage: Bacteria > Bacillati > Actinomycetota > Actinomycetes > Kitasatosporales > Streptomycetaceae > Streptomyces > Streptomyces sp. NPDC019937. The sequence continues at coordinate 132,986 of NZ_JBEYAL010000020.1, read as the reverse complement.
CCTCCGGCCGAAGGCGGACGCGGCGCACCACCTGCACGAGCTGACGAGCGACCTCGGCCTCAGGGCGTTCGTGCTGTTCTCCTCCGCAGCCGGCACCTTCGGCGCGCCGGGGCAGGCCAACTACGCGGCGGCCAACGTCTTCCTGGACGCCCTCGCCGCGCACCGCCGCGCCGCCGGGCTGCCCGCGCTCTCGCTGGCCTGGGGCCTGTGGGAGCAGCGCAGCGCGATGACCGGCGACATGGCGGACGCGGATGTGCGGCGCATGGCCCGCTCCGGGATGGCGCCGCTGTCCTCGCGGGACGGCCTGGAGCTGTTCGACGCGGCGTGCGCGGTCGGCGGTGAGGCGGTGCTCGTACCGCTCCACCTGGACACCGCGCCGCTGCGGGAGCAGGCCGCCGAGGGGGCGCTGCCCGCCGTGTTCCGCGGCCTGGTCCGCACCCCGGCCCGGCGGCGCACCGCCTCCGGCGCACCGGCCGACGCCGGTGGGCCGTCGCTGGCGCGGCGGCTGGCCGGGCTGGGCGCGGCGGAGCGGGAGAACGTCCTGCTGGAGGTGGTCCGTACGCAGGCCGCCGCCGTCCTCGGGTTCGCGGACGCGGACGCCGTGGGCGCCACCCGCGGCTTCCTGGAGCTGGGCTTCGACTCGCTCACCGCGGTCGAACTGCGCAACCGGATCAACGCCGCCAGCGGGCTGCGGCTGCCCCCGACACTGCTCTTCGACCACCCGACGCCCGCGCGGGTCGCCCGGCAGCTGCTGGAGGCCCTGGCGCCCGAGATGGCCGCCGACGGCGGTACGGGCACACCGCACGACGACGCGTCGGTCGCGGAGCCGTCGGACGTGTTCGGCGCGATGATGCGGGAGGCCGGGCAGCTGGGCCGGCAGGAGGAGTTCACGCGGCTGCTGATGGACGTCTCCCGGTTCCGGCCCTCGTTCGGCAGCGCCGCTGAGCTGCGCAAGGCGCCCGCGCCGGTGCGGCTGTCGCGCGGTGAGACACGGCCCGCCGTGGTGTGCTTCTCCTCGATCCTGTCGATCGGCGGCCCGCACCAGTACGCGCGGTTCGCCGCCGGATTCCGCGGCGAGCAGGACGTCTGGGCGCTGGGCAACCCCGGTTTCGTCGCCGGGGAGCGGCTTCCGGCGAACCCGGAGGCGGTGATCGAGGCGCAGGCCGAGGCGGTGCTGCGACAGACCGACGGGGCGCCGTTCGTGCTGCTGGGGCACTCCTCGGGCGGTGTGCTGGCGCACGAGGTGGCCACGCGGCTGGAGTCCACCGGGGTGTTCCCGGAGGCGGTCGTCCTGCTGGACATCTACTCGCACGACCGGGACGCGGCGGTGGGCCTCCAGCCGGGGCTGAGCGCCGGGGTGGACGAGCGGAGCGCGAGCCATGTGCCGGTGGACGACACCCGGCTGCTGGCCATGGGCGCGTACTTCCGGCTGTTCGGCGAGTGGCGGCCCACCGAGGTCAAGACGCCGACGCTGCTGGTCCGGGCCGGGGAACGGCTCTTCGACTGGTCCCGCGACGGCGACTGGCGGTCGTACTGGGAGCTGCCGCACACCGCGATCGACGTGCCGGGCAACCACTTCACGATGATGGAGGAGCACGCCGGGACGACGGCGCGGGCCGTCCGGGACTGGCTGTCCGGCTGACGGGCGCGTACGCGAAGGGGCCGGGCCCCGCACCCCCTCCAGGGTGCGGGGCCCGGCCCGTTTCTCCGTACGGAAGTGGTCAGCGCTTGCGCGGGGGGCGCTGCCGCTTGCCCGGGCCCACCGTCACCACCTCGAAGGTGGACTTGGTGCGGTCCAGCCGGTGGAAGAGGTTGTCGGGCCCGGTGATGTACATCGTGGACACCCCGGCGTTCTTGAGCGCGTCCACGACCTTGGGCCAGTGGATCGGCAGGTCGAAGGTGTCCAGCAGCATCGTGCGCAGCTCGTCGGCCGTCGTCACCAGGGAGCCGTCCTGGTCGGCGACCACGGGCAGCTTCGGGTCGAGGATCTCGTATCGCGGCAGGATCTCCTCCGCGGCCCGGCGCCGCAGCTCCGCGAACGCGGGCGCGTGCACCGCCGGGACCATGGTGTACATCGAGTACCCGCCGGCCCGGCTGATGCTCTGCTTGAAGCCCTCCAGCTCCTTCTCGCGCAGCGACACCATGAAGAAGCCGTCGTCGAGATAGCCGGAGTAGTCGTACCACTCGCCGCGCTCGCCCAGCTCGTCGAGGATCCCGGTCAGCTTCTCCTGCGGGGTGCGGACGAAGGTGTGGGTGACCGCGTCCTGGTACTCCTCCGTGAAGTACGCGTGCTCACAGCGCGCCAGCTCCGCGGTGAGCCGCACCACCTCGGGGAAGGGGAGCGAACCGACGTACGCCGCGGCCGCCTTCTGCCCGAAGCTGGGCCCGACGCACAGGTCCGGGACGAGCCCGTGCTCCTGCTCGGCCCGGTCCGCCGACGCCATCGAGTTGACCAGGAAGGCGATCTGGGTCGCCTCGGAGTAGTCGTCCTCCGAGTCGCGGAGCCGGTCGAAGACCGAGTAGCCGAGGGCTTCGTCGGCCTCGGCCAGCCGCTTGCGGGCGAACGGGTCGAGCGTGAGGAACCTGCCCACCTCGGAGAAGCCGGAGGGTCCCATGCCCGGGAAGACGATGGCCTTCTTCGTCCGCCCGGAAGCCGTCCGCCCGGAAGCCGTCCGCCCGGAAGCCGTCTGCTCGGGAGCCGTCTGCGCGGATGCCATCCGCTCGGATGCCGTCATGCTGTCGTGCCTTCGTTCTCGGTACGGTCGGCGCTCAGTCCTGCGCCCGCTTGTTGAAGCCGCGGATGCCGATGAACCCGTAGATCAGGATGGCCGCCGCGATGGCGGAGAAGCAGATCCACAGCGGGATCGACTCCGGTGTCTTGGGCCCGGGGGTCAGCAGCAGCCCGCGCATCGCCTCGGTGATGTAGGTCAGCGGGTTGAAGGTGCACAGGATCTGGAACCAGCGGACGCCGTCCAGGCTCCGCCACGGGAACTGCGTGGCCCCGGTGAACATGATCGGGGTGAGCGTCATGGCGAAGACGATGGAGATGTGGCGCGCGGGCGCCAGGGTGCCCAGGGTGAGGCCGACGCAGCCGCCGACCAGGCCGCCGAGGCTGAGGATGCCCAGCGTCTCCGGCATTTTCGACAGCGGCCAGGAGACGTCGTCCAGCAGCGCCAGACCGATCGGGATCATGACCAGGGAGCCGATCAGACCGCGCATCGCGCCGAAGACCGCCTTCTCCACCGCGACCAGCGAGACCGGGATGGGGGCGAGCAGCCGGTCCTCGATCTCCTTGGTCCAGGAGAAGTCGATGGCCAGCGGCAGGGCGGTGTTCTGCAGGGCCACCAGGAAGCTGTTGAGCGCCACCACACCGGGCAGCAGCACCTGCTGGAAGCCGGGCTGGGTGAAGCCGATCTCGCCGAGCACCTTGCCGAAGACGAACAGCATGAAGAACGGCTCCACGATGACCTGGCCCAGGAACGGGCCCATCTCCCGGCCGGTGACGAAGACGTCCCGCCACAGGATGAAGAAGAACGTCCGCCACCGGTTGGCGCGCCGCCGGTGACGCCCGCCGGACCCCTTCGCGGACCTCGCGGGCACGATCTCCGTGGAGGGACCGGAGTGCTGCTCCGGCACGGCGAGGGTGGCCGACGCGGCGGTGGCCGGGCCGGCAGCGGGCTCCCGTACGGCGACGGCCCCGGCCGGAGCGGGCGCCGGAGCGGGGGCGGGGGCCGCGGCGGGCCCGGGGGCCGGAGCCGGTGCCTTCGCGGCGGCCGCGGGATTGGTGGGACCCGTGGGCCCGGTCCGCTTGCCGGAGCCCTGCGCGCCCGGCTTGGGCGGTGTGACGGTCAGGGTCAGGGTGTCGCCGATGTCGCTCTTCCCGGCGCCGCCCTTGCCACCGCCGCTCTTCTCGGAGACCACCGTGCCGTCGATCACCGTGCCCGCGCCGGGGCGGCGGTCGACGCGCGGGTGCTCGCCGTCCCGGCGGCCGGTGGACGTGTCTCCCGCGGCCTTGCCGCCGGAGTTCGCCTCTCCGTCGGGCGTGGGTCGTGTGGAGGTGGTCATCGCAGCTCTTTCCCTGTCAGCTCGACGAAGACGTCTTCCAGGCTCGCCTGGCTCACGCTCAGGTCCTTGATCTCGCAGCCGGCGTCGGTCAGGACCTTGAGGCAGGTGGGAAGGAGCACCGAGGAGGGGGCATCGCTGTAGACCTTCAACCGGGCGCTGCCGTCGCTGCCTTCCGCGGCTCCGCCGCCGAGGATGGACTCGACCAGGTCCTTGTCGTCCTGCTGGATCACCTCGACCCGCTCGACCACCCCGAGGCCGCGCACCATGCCGAGTACCCCGTCGAGCCCGCTGGGCGGCGGCTGCACCGTGACCGACAGCGCGGTGTTGCTGAGCCTGCTCGTCAGCGCCTCCGGGGTGTCCAGGGCGAGCAGCTTGCCGTGGTCCACGATCCCGATCCGGTCACACAGCTTGGCCGCCTCGTCCATGTCGTGCGTGGTGATGACCACCGTGACGCCGCGCAGCTTGAGTTCGGCGACCCGGTCGCGCACGAACAGCTGCGACTGCGGGTCCAGGCCGGTGGCCGGTTCGTCGAGGAACAGCACCCGGGGGCGGTGCATCAGGGCCCGCGCGATCATCACGCGCTGCGCCTGGCCGCCGGAGACCTGGTCCGCCCGGGCCTTCGCATGGTCGCCCAGGCCCACCCACTCCAGGCTCTCGTCCGCGAGCCGGTTGCGCTCGCCGCGGGACAGACCGTGGTAACCGGCGTGGAAGGTAAGGTTCTGACGGATGGTCAGGGACCGGTCGAGGTTGTTGCGCTGCGGGACGACGGCGAAGGACTGCCGTGCCACCGCGGGCTTCGCCACCACATCGACGCCCTGTACGAACGCACGTCCGCCGCTGGGAGCGACCCGGGTGGTCAGGATCCCGATCGTGGTGGTCTTGCCCGCCCCGTTGGGGCCGAGGAACCCGAAGACCTCGCCATGGTTGACGGTGAAGCTGAGATCGTCGACCGCCGGGGCGGGCCGACCCGGATACTGCTTGACCAAGCCGTCGACAACGACGGCGAAATCAATAGGACGTGTTGTGTTCATCGCTGTCGTCGCACCGATTTAATTGGCTTATGGAGAACATGCTTTCGCCATGTCTAACACGGCTGCTTGACTCCAGGTCGGAGCCCGCCCGTACGTTAGGGGGTAGGGGGAGAAGTCAGGGGGCATAAGGGGGTCCCCGGTTGTGCCCCGCGCCACCTATGGATGCCGTGGTACCCCGCAAATAACACGTACACCGGATAGCGGTTGCTAGGGGTTGTGACCACCACAGCGGGGCCATAACCTCACGGAGTCAGCGCCTCGATCGAACACGGTCGACACGCCCCATCCGTGCACTCGTGCCCGGCCCCCTCAGTGCAATCGCGGGGATGTACTCCTTGAGCCAGGTCAAGCCCGATGATGTGGGCCTTATTCGGATATTGCAAACGGAAACTCCCAGCAGTTTCCGGCTGATCTGCTTCCCGGAGTCCGCCCACTCCACCGCGTACTACCTCTCCCTGTCCGAACTCCTGCTGCCCACCGTGGAGGTCCTGGCGATCCAATACCCCCTCCACAGCGGCGTGGAGGACGGCGAGGACGGCGAGGACGGCGAGCGGCTGACCGGCTCCCCGGAGCTGGTCGACCGGATCTTCGGCGCGCTGGGCGAGTGGATGGACCGCCCGATCGCCTTCTTCGGCCACCGGGCCGGGGCCGACCTCGCCTACCGCGTGGCCGAGCGCCTGGAGCGGGAGACCGGGACGCCGCTGCTGACCCTGTTCGTCTCCGGCCGGACCGCGCACTGGGACATGGACCTGGGCCCGCCGGCCCTCGGCTGCCGCATCGTCGCCCTCGCCGGCGAGGGCGACCCCAAGGCCCCGCTGCGCGGCGTACGGGCCTGGCGGCGGCGTACGAGCGGACGGTTCGACCTCGAGGTGTTTCCCGGCTCCCGCGGCTACCTCGATTCGAGCCGCAGAGAGGTCGTGAACCTGGTGCACGACCAGCTGCTCTCGCAAGTCCCCGTCGACGCCGAGTGGGAGCTCGGCGCCGAAGACAAGGGCGCCTAGGCACCCCACGCCCGCGGCTGCCCGTACTCCTCAGGCACTCCTCAGGGAAAAGGAAAGAGTACGTTCGATGACCGCGAAGATCTACGCGCTCGACTCGGTGCAGACCCTTGCCGACTTCGAGCTGGACGCCATCCGCGTCGCCGATGTGATCCGCGAGCACGGGGTCGCCCCGGGCGACCGCGTCATCCTCAAGGCGGGCAACTCCGCCGCCTACGTGAGCGTGTTGTTCGCCCTCATGCACGTCGGCGCCTCCATCGTCCTGATCGACCAGCAGGAGCACCCGGACGAGACCCGGCGGATAGCCCGGCGCACCGGCGCCGGGATCGCCTTCGTCGACGACGACTCCCCGATCCACGACGACGCCCGTGCGGTGAACCTCTACGAGCTGATCGCCCCGGCCGCCGGACGCCCGCTCAGCACCCATGAGCTGTCCTTCGACGCCTGGGCCGACCGGCAGGACGGCCTCATCATGTGGACGTCCGGCTCCACCGGCGAGCCCAAGGGCGCCGTCAAGTCCGGCCGCAAGTTCCTGACCAACCTGGAGCGCAACGCCGCCCAGGTGGGGCACCGGGAGGACGACGTCCTGCTCCCGCTGCTGCCCTTCGCCCACCAGTACGGGCTGTCCATGGTGCTCATCGCCTGGCTCACCCGCTGCTCCCTGGTGATCGCCCCCTACAAGCGCCTCGACCGCGCCGTGCAGATGGCCGGGCGGACCGGTGCGACCGTGCTCGACGCCACCCCCTCCAGCTACCGCACCATGCTCAACCTGGTCGGCCGGAAGCCCTCGCTGCGGGCGCGGCTGGAGCAGGTCCGCATGTTCTGCTCGGGCGCGGCACCGCTCGACGGCGCGCTCTCCGACGGCTACGTCGCCGAGTTCGGACTGCCGCTGCTGGACAGCTACGGCAGCACCGAGCTGGGCAACATCGCCTTCGCCACCCTGGAGAACCCGGTCTCCTGCGGCCGCGCCATGGACGGCATCAAGCTGCGCGTCATCGACGAGTCCGGCGTCCCGGCCGCCCCCGGACAGGCCGGTGAGATCGAGGTCGACACCCCGGACGCGCTGGAGGGCCACCTCGCCGAGGACGGCACCATCGACGCCATGCCGACCGGCTGGCACGCCACCGGCGACCTGGGCTACCTCGACGAGGACGACAACCTGTTCGTCCTGGGCCGGAAGTTCGCGGTGCACCGCTACGGCTATCTGCTCTACCCCGAGCTGGTCGAGCGCAAGGCCGCCGTCGCCCGGATCTCCACCCGGATCGTGCCGCTCCCCGACGAGCGCCGCCGCGGCGATGTGCAGCTGGTCTTCTTCGTCGAGGACGACGAGGGGCGGGACGCCAAGTACTGGCGCGAGCGGCTGTGCGAGGTGCTGCCGGTCTACGAGCAGCCCAACCGGGTCGAGGTGCTGGACGCCTTCCCGCTCAACCGCAACGGCAAGCCGGACAAGCGCCGCCTGGAAGAGATCGCGCGAGGCTGACGGCACGCGCGACCAGCGCGGCAAGCATGACAAGGGGGGCCGGTGCTGAGCACCGGCCCCCTCGGCGTTTCCGGGGAGCCCCTAGTCGTACGGCAGCTCTATGGGGGCCAGGTCGTGGAAGCGGTCGCCCGGGCCCGGGTTGGCCGGGTGCGTGGCGCCGCCCAGGTGGTTGAGCACCCCCCACACCGCGTTGAGCGCCGTGGTCACCGCCCCCTCGGCGAATCCGGCCGTCCAGGAGACGTCGTCCCCGCACAGGAAGAAGCCGCGCTGCTCCGGCGCCATGTCCTCCTGCATGAACTGGGTGAACAGCCGCCGCTGGTAGCGGTAGTGGCCGGGCAGGTTGGACTTGAACGCGCCCATGAAGCGCGGCTCGGTCTCCCAGGTGACGGTCAGCGGCCCCGCGACGATGTGGGAGCGGATGTCGACGTCCGGGTAGATCGCGCCCAGCTGGCCCAGCAGCCGCTCCAGCCGGTCCTCGGCCGAGAGGGTGGCGACCTTCAGCGAGTCGTCGTTCCAGGTGTACGACAGGCACATCACCCCGGGCCGGTCGGGCCCGTCGTCGAACAGGTAGACCCCGCGCGGCATCCGGTCGGTGAGCGTCATGCTCATCACGTCCTGGCCGGTCGCCGGGTCGGTGTCCCGCCAGAACGGCCGGTCGACCAGGACGAACAGCTTGGAGGCGCCCATGTAGTGGGTGCGCTCGACCGCCGTCCACAGTGGGGCGGGCAGCAGCTCCGGGTCGCAGTCGATCCGGTTCAGCAGGGTCCAGACGTGCGGGCTGAAGACCACCGCGGGGAACTCGCGCTCCTCGCCGCTCTCGTCCCGTACCCGGACGCCGTCCCCGGCCCGCCGCAGCCGGGTGACCGCGGGGCGCGGCCGGCCGCCGTGCAGCGACGCCAGCGAGGTGCCCTCCGGCCAGTGGGCGGGCGCGGCCGGGGCGTGCTCCCACAGGCCGCGCGGCAGCTGCTGGGAGCCGCCGACGATGCCGACCTGGTGGTCGTCGGCGTCGGTGACGACGACGCGCAGGATCTCCAGCACCGAGTTGGGGAAGTCGGTGTCCCAGCCGCCGGTGCCGAAGCCGACCTGGCCGAAGATCTCCCGGTGGCGGAACGACTGGAAGGTGGAGGAGGTGGCGAGGAAGCCGTAGAAGGACTGGTCGTCGAACTCCCTGACCAGCCGGTCCCAGACGGCCTTCAGCGTGGCGGTGTCCCGCCGCTGGATGGCGTCCCGCACGGTGGACAGCTCGGCCCGCTCCTGGAGCGCCTTCTCCCAGGCGTCGGCGACCTCCTGGTAGACGGACGGGAGGTCGTCGGGGGTACGGGCCCGGCGGCGCCCGCCGTTCAGGTCGATCAGGGTGCTCGGGGTGGACGGCGCCAGGGGGTTGGGGAAGGGCCGGGTGTCCAGTCCGAGCGTGCCGATGTAGTGGAACAGCGCGGTCGCGGAGACGGGAAATCGCATGGCGCCCATTTCCGCCACATAACCCGGATTCCCGGGAAAGGGCGTGGAACGCATCCGGCCGCCCAATTGCTCCGCTTCGTAGACGACCGGACGCAGTCCCAGGCGCAGAAGTTCATACGCCGCCGTCATCCCGGACATTCCGCCGCCGATGACCGCGACTTCGGTGCCGTGCCGTTCACCCGGCACCGCGCCCAGACCGGCTGGATGGGTCAGCCAATTGTCGTACGAAAAGGGAAAGTCCGGTACCAGCATCGTCAGGGGAGACGCGGGCGCAGACGTCATGGAAACAACCTCTTGGGGCCGTGCGGAATCGCGGGGATATCAGGCGGTGTGGGCGACGTCGAAATCGAGGCTCGCGGGCAGATCGCGCCGCTGACTGATGTTGATCTTCCGGTAGACCCGGGTGAGGTGCTGCTCCACCGTGGAGATCGTGATGTAGAGCTTGGCCGCGATCTCCCGGTTGGTGTAGCCCGAGGCCGCGAGGGCGGCCACCCGGCTCTCGGCGTCGGAGAGTTCGGAGAACGTGGAGGTGTCCTCGCCGGTGCGCGCCGCCTCCGACAGGGCCGAGCGGCCCGGGGTGCGCTGCAGCGAGCGGGACAGCTCCTCGGCGCCGCACCCGTCGGCGAGCCGCAGGGCGCGCCGGGTCATCAGCCGGCTGGTGTCCAGGTCGCCGAGGTGCTTGTGGGTCTCCGCGAGATCGGCCAGCGCCCGCGCCATCTCGTACCAGCTGCCCCGCTCCTGGAGCACCGTCGCGGCCTGCTGGAGCAGGGCGGGCCGCTCGCCCACCGGCCGGGTGGCGGCCAGCACGCGCAGCGCGGCGCCGCGGGCGCGCGAGGACGTGTCGCCGGTCAGCTCCAACTGCTCCTGGGCCAGCCGCGCGGCCCGGTCCTGGCTGCCGAGGGTCAGCCAGGTCTCGGCGGCGCCGAGCCGCCAGGGCAGCACGGCGGGCGAGTCCAGGCCCCAGGCGGTCATCTTCTCGCCGCAGGCCCGGAAGCCGGTGAGGGCGGCGTGCTGGCGCCCGGTGGCCAGCTGGTGGCAGGCGCGTGCGTACAGGTAGTGGAGCCCGTACCGGCTCTGGAACATCTCCTCCGGCACCGGCCGCGCCAGGATCTCGGCGGCGGTGTCGTGGTGGCCCATCGCGGTGTGCGCGTTGACCAGCATCGCGAGCGGCATGCCGACGGAGACACCCCAGCCGCGGGCCGGAAGCTCCTCCAGTGCCCGCTCCGCGTGGCGCACCGCGTCCGGCAGCCGGCCGGCCCGCACCGCGATCTGGGCCCGCAGGGCGAGGAAGGCGGCCAGCACCCCCTTGGCGCCGCGCCGCTCGCACTGCTCGATCAGCTGGTCGCACCAAGTGGTGGCGGTGGGCCGGTCCGCGTAGACGAGGGTCTCCATCGCCACGTACACCGTCGCCTGGGTCGCGTCGGTGAGCCGGGTGGTCTCCAGCACCCGCTCCACGGCCTGTACGGCACGGTCGTCGGCGCCGTGGCGCAGCACGGTCCGCAGCGCCTTGCCCACGGTGAGCAGGGGCGACTCGGGCGTCTGCTCGGCCGCCGGCGGGCCGCCGGCGCCGGGGCCGTCCGGCTCGGCCCGATGCAGGTAGGGCCGCAGCGCGGGGGAGCCGGGGAAGGTGGTGGCCAGCGCGAGGTCGATGGTCCGCAGGGTGGTGTCGAGTTCCGAGCCGGGGGTCGCGGCCCGGTCGATCCGGTCGAGGGCGGCGGCGGCTTCGGCCGTCTGACCGAGCGCCAGCAGCCGCAGGAGGACCGGGATGGCGTACTCCGGCGGCAGCTGCCCGCTGCCGGCGGGACCGGCCAGCGACTGGAGGCGGCGCAGCTGGGAGAGCGGATTGAACGCCCACATGGCTTCCACCATCGTGACCTGGAGGATGAGCGTCTCCAGCTCATCGGTGGTACATCGGTGGGCCATCTGGAGGCAGTTGACGGCCAGTTCCATGCGGTCCGCGGCGACCGCGTGCCGGGCGGCGTCGCGCAGGGTGTCGGGGATCCACTCCTCGACCGGCTCGGCCGGTTCGTGGTGGAGCAGATGACCGGCCACCTGGAGGGGACAGGCGCCCTCCTCGTGCAGCAGCCGCGCGGCCCGGTGGTGCAGGGTGCCGAGTTCGTCCGCGGGCAGGTCGTCCAGCAGTACGGTGCGCACCTCCTCGCTCCTGAAGTGCGCGTCGTAGAGAATGCCGACCTCGGTGAGCGCCGCGACGGCCTGCCGCACCTGGCGCTCCTCGACCGCGACGAGCTTGCTCAGCAGGGGGACGGACGAGGCGTCGCCCAGCAGGGCGGTGCCCTGGGCGACCCGGTGGTGGACCGGGCCGCCGCGGTAGACGCAGGACAGCGCCGCCTGCCGGAACAGCTCGCCGGGCGCCGGGGTGCCGGTGCCGGGCGCGGTGTCGAGGGGATCGCAGGTGAGCCGGGAGAACCGGTCGTCCAGCAGGCCGCGCAGCAGCAGCAGGTTGCCGCCGGTCAGTTCGTGGAACGCGGCGGCGTGCCGCCCGGCCTCCGCGGGGCCCAGTTCCTCGGTCAGCAGGGTGGTGACGCCCGCGACGGTGAGCGGCGCGAGCCGTACGTGGCCCACGTTCGGCCGGTGCAGCAGTTCGTCCAGGGCCGGGGTGGCGGCCCCGGTCAGCGATCCGCGGGTCATCACGACGGACAGTGCCTCGGAGCGGCAGCGGCGGATGCCGTAGGCGAGGGCGCGCAGGGAGGGCGCATCGGCGTACTGGACGTCGTCGATGGCGATCAGCAGCGGTGCGTCGGCGGTGAGTTCGTCCAGGGCCCGGTGGAAGGCCTGGAGCAGCGGCAGATCGGCCTGGTGGGGGCCGTGCGGGCTGTGCGGTGTGTCGAGGCCCGGCCGGGGGCGGTCGTCCTGATGGCGGGCCGGCATGCCCTGGTAGAGCTGTTCGATGACGGCGTACGGGAATTCCTGCTCGAAGGCGGAGGCCACCGCGTTCAGCACCCGGACGTCACGCGCTCTCGCGGTATCCGTCACCTGGTGCAGAAGCGCGGTCTTTCCGGAGGCCACCGCACCGCTGATGACAGCGAGTCGGTTTCCTTCGCGGGCGCCGCCGAACAGGAGCCGCATGAGCCGGTCTGTCTCCTGGTCGCGCTCCACCAACACTTGAGAAACACCTTCCCCGAATTCAACTTCTGCACAGGGGTGGTGAAAGCAACGCGCCGTTCGGTGCACGGCGTGCCATTGCTTTATCCCCCGATGTGGAAATGTCTTGCCGCTGGGTGCGCCCCCGTTCCTTTCCCCTATCGCACCCGCTGCGGCGGTGTGGACGCGCTGGCGTCGTCGCGTCGCTGTGGTCGTCGGCCCGGACGGCTCGCGGGTCAATCCCCAACCCCCGCCGGTGGGCTGCCGGATGGGAACTCTAGCAGTGCTGTTGGTACGAAAAGATGACGGAGGTGCCACGGGTGATTGCGTTCGATTACGGTCGTTCCTGTCTCCTGGGGTTGTGAAGCTGCGACGTACATCTAGGTTTGCGCCCCCTCGCAGGTAGAAGCGGGGTGACCTGGGGTAACGTTGTTCGAGGATGTGAAGGTTGCGCGAAGGTGCGGGGGAGTTCGTGCTCGACTCACGCCCCACGGTGTCCCGTTGTGCGTGTTTCAACTAAGTGGACACCGCGCAGGTCCGACCGCGCCGATGGTGTCCAATGGAGTTCGACCGAACGGGAGGAAAGTACGCGTGGTCAACCAGAACTTGACGTTCATCGTCGGGACCGGCCGATGTGGCTCGACGGCCATGTCTCAGGTCGTCAATCTTCACCCGGACGTGCTGAGTATCAGTGAATTGTTCGCCAGTATTCCCAACCCCGAACTGCTGAGCGAGGCGCCCCTGAGCGGACCGGAGTTCTGGGGGTATCTCCGTCGCCCCAATCCGGTGACCAACAGCATGATCAAGAATGGGGCGACGACACCCGAGTTCCTCTACCCCAGACTGTCCAGGCGGCGGTACGACGCCGAGACCACCGGTATCCCCGCCATCAGCGTCATGGTCCTGCCGCATCTGACCGATGACCCCGACGCCCTTCTGGACGAGCTGGAGCCCTTGGTCACGGCCTGGCCCACCCGCGCCCCGGCGGACCACTGGCGGGCCCTGTTCGCCACCCTCGCCGCCCGGTTCGGCAACCCCGGCGCCGTCGTGGAGCGGACCGGTCTGTCCATCGGCCGGGTGCCGGAGATGCGCCGGTGCTTCCCCGAGGCGCGCTACCTCCACCTCTACCGCGAGGGCCCGGACTGCGCCGTCTCCATGAGCCGCCACTACAGCTTCCGCATGATTCCGCTGCTGAGGGAGATGGCGGACCGCTGCGGCCTGGACTCGCCGCACCTGCTGACCCCGGCCCACGCGGCCCAGCTCCCGCCCGACCTCGCCCCGCTGCTGACCGAGCGGTACGACCCCGCCCTGGTGACCGAACGCCCCATCCCGCTCGCCGCGTTCGGCACCCTGTGGTCCGAGACGATCATCGACGGTCTGGCGAAGCTGGAAGAGGTCCCGGCCTCCCAGCGCACCGCGATGTCCTTCGAGACCCTGCTCGACGAGCCGGAGAAGGAACTCGTCCGGCTCGCCGAATTCATCGGTGTGGAACCGCTCCCGGCCTGGCTGGACGCGGCGACCGCGCTGCTCGACAGCGGCCGGCGCGGTAACGCGCTGAAGCTGCCCGAGGAGGAGCGGGCCGCGCTGCTCGACGCCTGCGCCCCGGGGACGAAGGCCCTGGCCGCCCACCCGTAACACACGTGTCGCCCGGCAACGGCCCCGCCGGAGGCCGCTGCCGGGCGCGTGTCCCGTTCTCCCTTTTCGGGACCGGCTCCTCAACGAGCCCCGTGGCCGCCGTTCTTGAGGCTCGCTCGCAGGAACTCCCGGTTCATGGTCGAGATCGACTGGAGCGGGATGCCCTTCGGGCAGGCCACCGCGCACTCACCGGTGTTGGTGCAGCCGCCGAAGCCCTCCTCGTCCATCGTGCCGACCATGTCCAGCACCCGGGACTCGCGCTCGGGCTGCCCCTGCGGCAGCACGTTCAGATGCGTCACCTTCGCCGAGGTGAACAACATCGCCGAACCATTGGGGCAGGCCGCCACGCACGCCCCGCACCCGATGCACTCCGCGTGTTCGAACGCGGTGTCCGCGACCGGCTTCGGCACGGGCGTGGCGTGCGCGTCCGGAGCACTCCCGGTCGGGGCGGAGATGAAACCACCCGATCCGATGATCCGGTCGAACGCCGACCGGTCCACCACCAGATCCTTGACCACCGGGAAGGCGGCGGCGCGCCACGGCTCCACGTCGATGGTGTCGCCGTCGTGGAAGTGCCGCATGTGCAGCTGACAGGTGGTGGTGCGCTCCGGGCCGTGCGCCTGCCCGTTGATCACCATGCCGCACGCCCCGCAGATGCCCTCGCGGCAGTCGTGGTCGAACGCGACGGGCTCCTCCCCGCGCAGGATCAGCCGCTCGTTGAGCGTGTCGAGCATTTCCAGGAAGGACATCTCGGGCGAGATGTCCTCGATCTCGTAAGCGGTCATGGCGCCCGGCTGCTCGGGGCCGCGCTGGCGCCAGATCCGCAGGGTGAGCCTCATGCGTAACTCCGCTGGGTGGGGTGGACATCGGCGAAGACCAGGTCCTCGCGGTGCAGCACGGGAGCGTTGCCCGTGCCACGGAACTGCCAGGCCGCCACGTACGAGAACGCCTCGTCGTCGCGGGCCGCCTCGCCGTCCGGGGTCTGGCTCTCCTCACGGAAGTGGCCGCCGCAGGACTCGGTGCGGTGCAGCGCGTCCAGGCACATCAGCTCGGCCAGTTCCAGATAGTCGACGATCCGGTTCGCCTTCTCCAGCGACTGGTTCAGCTGCTCGCCACTGCCCGGCACCTTGATCCGCCGCCAGAACTCCTCGCGCAGCGCCGGGATGCGGTCCAACGCCTTGCGCAGCCCGGTCTCGGTGCGGGCCATGCCGCACTCGTCCCACAGCAGCTCGCCCAGCTCCCGGTGGAAGGAGTCCGGGGTGCGGTCGCCGTCGTTCTCCAGCAGCCGCCGCAGCCGGTCGGTCACCGCCACCACGGCCTCGGTCACGGCCGGATGGGCCGGGTCGACCTCGTCGTGCGGATGGCGGGCGAGATAGTCGTTGATGGTGGCCGGGAGGACGAAGTAGCCGTCGGCCAGGCCCTGCATCAGGGCGGAGGCGCCGAGCCGGTTGGCGCCGTGGTCGGAGAAGTTGGCCTCGCCGATCGCGAACAGCCCGGGCACCGTGGTCTGCAGGTCGTAGTCCACCCACAGTCCGCCCATCGTGTAGTGGAGGGCGGGGTAGATGCGCATCGGCACCTCGTACGGGTTCTCCGCAGTGATCAGCTGGTACATCTCGAAGAGGTTGCCGTACTTCTCCTCGACCGCCGCCCGGCCCATCCGTCCGATGGCGTCCGCGAAGTCCAGATAGACGCCCTGTCCGCCGGGGCCCACCCCGCGTCCCTCGTCGCACACGTTCTTCGCGGCCCGGGAGGCGATGTCGCGCGGCACCAGGTTGCCGAACGCCGGATAGACGCGCTCCAGGTAGTAGTCGCGCTCGTCCTCCGGGATCTCGGCGGGCGGGCGCGTGTCGCCCTTCGCCTTCGGCACCCAGATGCGGCCGTCGTTGCGCAGCGACTCGCTCATCAGCGTCAGCTTCGACTGGTGGTCGCCGGAGCGCGGGATGCACGTGGGGTGGATCTGGGTGAAACAGGGGTTGGCGAAGTACGCGCCGCGCCGGTGGGCCCGCCAGATCGCGGTGGCGTTGGAGTTCTTGGCGTTCGTGGACAGGTAGAACACGTTGCCGTAGCCGCCGGAGGCCAGCACCACGGCGTCCGCGAAGTGGGTGGAGATCCGGCCCGTGAGCAGATCGCGGGCCACGATGCCGCGGGCCCGCCCGCCGACCACGATCAGGTCGAGCATCTCGGTGCGCGCGTGCATCTCCACGTTCCCGGCCGCGATCTGACGGCTGAGCGCCTGATACGCGCCGAGCAGCAGCTGCTGACCGGTCTGGCCGCGGGCGTAGAAGGTACGGGAGACCTGGACGCCGCCGAACGAGCGGGTGTCCAGCAGACCGCCGTACTCACGGGCGAACGGCACGCCCTGCGCCACGCACTGGTCGATGATCTCCACCGACACCTGGGCGAGCCGGTGGACGTTCGACTCGCGGGCGCGGAAGTCGCCGCCCTTGACGGTGTCGTAGAACAGGCGGCGGATGGAATCGCCGTCGTTGCGGTAGTTCTTGGCGGCGTTGATCCCGCCCTGGGCGGCGATGGAGTGCGCCCGGCGCGGCGAGTCCTGGTAGCAGAACTGCACCACGTGATAGCCCTGTTCGGCCAGCGTCGCCCCGGCCGCCCCGCCCGCCAGCCCCGTACCGACCACGATGACCGTGTACTTGCGGCGGTTGGCCGGGTTGACCAGCTTCGCCTCGAAGCGGCGGCGGTCCCAGCGCTGCTCCACGGGTCCGTCCGGGGCCTTGGTGTCGGCGATCGGCTCACCGGTCGCATAGTCCGTGTACGCGTTCATCTCAGCTCACCACTCCAGTCATCACGCCGACGGGTACGGCGATGAAGCCGCAGGTCAGGATGGCGGCCAGGGCGTTCGCTGCCCGTTTGAGGGCCCGGTCGCGGCGCGGCCGGCCCGCCCCGAGGGTCTGGGCGGCGCTCCAGAAGCCGTGCCGGATGTGCAGGCCGAGGGCGAGCATCGCCACGATGTAGACGGTGTTGCCGTACCAGGTGGAGAAGGTCGCCACGACGTTCTCGTACGGATGGCCGGGCTCGGCGCGCTCGTTCACCGTGAGCGTCGTCAGGTCCAGGATGTGCCAGACGATGAACAGCCCGAGGATCACCCCGCCCCAGCGCATCGTGCGGGTCGCGTAGCTCGCCCGCCGCCGCTGGTGTGCGTAACCGCGCGGCCGGGCCGCCAGATCCCGGCGGCTGAGCTGGTACGCGGCCACCCCGTGCAGCACGACGGAGGCCAGCAGCCCGATCCGGGCCAGCCACAGGAACCCCTCGTACGGGAGGAACGGCTCGCCGAGGGTGCGCAGCCAGTGCGCGTAGCCGTTGAGGTCGCCGGGACCGAAGAAGACCTTCAGGTTGCCCAGCATGTGGGCCACCAGATAGGCCAGCATGATCAGCCCGGTGACGGCCATCACGGCCTTCTTGCCGATGGTCGACCGCCACACGGAGCCGATGAAGGACGGCTTCCGCGGCGGCTTCCGCTTCTGGCCGGGCCGCCGGTCGTGGCCCGTGTCCGTCCGTGTCGCCAGTGCCATGTCCTTGACGCTAGGCAGCGGCCGGGTGATCAGTCCAAGACATGCTGTGGCTGGATTCCATAGCCCATGCCTATTATCGCTGCGTGCAGCTGCAGCAGCTCCGGTATTTCGCCGCCGTCGCGGACACCCGCCACTTCACCCGCGCCGCGCAGCGGCTCCATGTCGCCCAGCCGTCGCTGTCCCAGCAGATCAGGGCGCTGGAGCGGGAGCTGGGCGCCGAGCTGTTCCACCGCGCGCGCGGCCACATCGCCCTCACCGACGCGGGGGAGGCGCTGCTTCCGCTGGCCCGCCAGATCCTCGCCGACACCGACACCGCGCGCCGTGAGGTGCAGGAGGTCGCCCAGCTGCGGCGCGGCCGGGTGCGGCTCGGCGCCCCGCCCAGCCTGTGCGCCAGCCTCGTCCCGGATGTGCTGCGCCGCTTCCACGACGAGTTCCCGGGCATCGAGCTGATCATCGACGAGGGCGGCTCCCAGGACCTGGTCCGCACCCTGGCCGCCGGTGAGCTGGACCTCGCCCTGATCATCACCCCGCTGCCCGGTCAGGCCCCCGCGCTCGCCGCCACCGAGCTGCTGCGCGAGGAGCTGGTGGTCGCCTCCTCACCCGCGGCTCCGCCGCCCACGAAGGCCCGCCGGATCCGGGTCGAGGATCTGCGCGACCGGCCGATGGTGATGTTCCGCCGAGGCTACGACCTGCGGGAATTCACCACCGCTGCCTGCCGGGCGGCGGGCTTCGAGCCCTCGTTCACGGTCGAGGGCGGCGAGATGGACGCGGTGCTCGGCTTCGTCCGGGCGGGCCTCGGCATCGCCGTCCTCCCCGGCATGGTGGCGGCGCGCTCGGGACTGCGGGTCACGCCCTTCGCGGGCCACGCGATGCGGCGCACCATCGCCGTCGCGCACCGCAAGGACGTCGCCCCGCCGAGGGCCGCGCGCGAGCTGCGCCGGGTGCTGCTGGAGTATCTGCGCTCGGCCGACGCCGACGACCTTCCGGGCCTGCCGCCCGGCACCCGCCTGCTGCCCTGACGTGTGCGCGGTGGGGCCAGCCCCACAGCGGGTGGAGTCAGCCCCACAGCGCCGTGGCCGCCGCGCCGCCCGCGAAGGCGGCCGCCGCCCCCGCCACCACGCTCCCCACCACATTGGCGACGGCGAAACCGCGCGCCCCGTCCTCCGCCAGCCTCAGCGTCTCGTACGAGAACGTCGAGTACGTGGTGAGCGCACCGCACAGCCCCGTCCCCAGCAGCAACTGCACCCGCGACGACGCGGCCCCGGCCGCCACCGCCCCGGTCAGCGCGCCCAGCATCGCGCACCCCACCACGTTCACCACGAACGTCCCCCAGGGGAACACCGAGTCGTGCCGGGCCTGCACCATCCGGTCGGTCAGATACCGCAGCGGGGCGCCGACCATCCCGCCGGCGATCACCAGGAGCCAGTTCACCGGTCGCGCCCCGGGAAGCGGACGATCTCGACCGGGTCCAGGACCACCGGTCCGTCGCCGATGATCTCCTCCAGTTCGGGCAGGAAGGCCCTCACCCGCTCCTCCGCATCAATGATCACCACGCAGACGGGCAGGTCCTCGCCGAGCGACAGCAGCCGCGAGGTGTGCACCAGGGACGAGGCGCCGAAGCCCTCCACCCCGCGGAACACGCTCGCGCCCGCCAGCCCCGCCCGGTGGGCACGGTGCACGATTTCGGCGAAGACCGGTTTGTGGTGCCAGGTGTCGTTCTCGCCGACGAAGACGGTCAGCCTCAGCCCGTTCGCGTTCATCCCGTGCTCCCGTTGTACGCCCCCGCCACCCCGATGACCCGACGGGTGCCCGCCACCGCGCCCCCTACCGCCGCCATCGCCGCCAGCGGCGTCACCACCAGATAGACGGCCCCGCTCGCGGCGTGGCCTTCCAGGACGAGCCGCCGGAAATCCACGGCGTACGTCGAGAAGGTGGTGAACCCGCCCAGCACCCCCGTGCCGAGGAAGGGCCGCATCAGCCGGTGGGCCGTCCACACCTCGGCGATCAGTACCAGGAGGACGCCCATGAGCGCGCAGCCCACCACGTTCACCAGCAGCGTCGTCCAGGGGAAGGTGCCCGTGGGGGTCGGCCACAGCAGGGACGCCCCGTACCGGGCGGTCGCGCCGATGCCGCCGCCGACCGCGACCACGCCGACCACCGGCCCCTGCCCGCGCCACGATCGCCTGGTGCCCTGCGCCATACCGCTCAGGTTAGTGGTGCGGGCACCACTTCACTCCGTCCGGCCCCGGCCGGTACCGTCAGGCCCGGAAAAGATCGTGAGGCGTGCTGGAGAACGAGTTGAGACACCGAGGAGACAGCTCATGAGTAACCCGTTCGACAACCCCGACGGCCGTTTCGTCGTGCTCGTCAACGACGAAGGGCAGCACTCCCTGTGGCCCTCCTTCGCCGAGGTGCCCGAGGGCTGGACCGTCGCGCACGGCGAGGACGACCGCCAGGCGTGCCTGGACTACGTCGAGGAGCACTGGACCGACATGCGTCCGAAGAGCCTCGCGACCGCGATGGACGCTCCCGCCGGTTCCTGACCGGCCCCGACTGCGGGCGGTCCCGTCACGGCGTTACGTTGGGCGTGTGACGGGTGCGAATGCTGACACTTCGGGCACCATGCGGGCCTGGGTGGTTCGCACGCCGGGCCGGATCGACCAGGTGGAGCTGCCGATTCCGCGCCCGGCGGCCGACGAGCTGCTGGTCCGGGTCCGGGCCTGCGGAGTGTGCCGTACCGATCTCCACGTCCGCGACGGCGACCTGCCGCCGCACCGCACCCCCGTCGTCCCCGGGCACGAGGCCGTCGGCGAGGTGATCGCGGCGGGCGACCGGGCCGCCGGGCCCGCGCTCGGCACCCGGGTGGGCGTCCCATGGCTGCGCCGCACCTGCGGCCGCTGCCGCTTCTGCGTGCGCGGCCATGAAAACCTGTGCCCCTCGTCCGTCTACACCGGATGGGACGCGGACGGCGGCTACGCTCCGTACGTCACCGTACCGGCCGCGTACGCCTATGAGCTGCCCGCCGGGTACGCCGACGAGGAGCTGGCCCCGCTGCTGTGCGCGGGCATCATCGGCTACCGCGCGCTGCGCCGCGCCGACCTCCCCGCGGGCGGACGGCTCGGCATCTACGGCTTCGGCGGCTCCGCGCACCTCACCGCGCAGGTCGCCATCGCGCGCGGCGCCGTCGTCCATGTGCTGACCCGCTCGGCCGCCGCCCGGGCCCTCGCCCTCGAACTCGGCGCCGCCTCCGCCGGGGGCGCCGACGAACGGCCGCCCGAACCGCTCGACGCCGCGATCCTCTTCGCCCCGGCGGGCGAGCTGGTGCCGGTGGCCCTGGAGGCGCTGGACGCGGGCGGCACCCTGAGCGTCGCCGGAATCCACCTCTCCGACATCCCCGCGCTGGTGTACGAGCGCCATCTGTTCCATGAACGCACCCTGCGCAGCGTCACCGCCAACACCCGTGAGGACGGCCGCGAGTTCCTCACCGCGGCCGCCGCCCACCACATCCGCGCCACGGTCACCCCCTACCCCTTCGCCCATGCCGACACCGCCCTGGATGACCTCGGTCATGACCGGGTGAACGGCGTCGCGGTGCTGACGGGCGTCGCCTGAGCGTGAGCGGGCGGCACCCGCTCACGCGGGGCGGGGCGCGGCGAGCCAGGTGGCGATGGCGGCGGAGATCGGCTGGCCGGTCTCCAGCTCGATGAACCCGAACTGGCCGCCCTGATTGCACTCCAGAAACCACCAGGTGCCGTCCTCGTCCTCGGCGAAGTCGAAAGCTCCGTAGGCGAGACCGGCGAGGGTCATGTATTCCCGTACGGCCTGGTCGATCCGGTGGGGAACGTCCACCGCGTCCCATGAATGGCCATAGAAACCATACCTCCCATCGACCTGTCCGGAAGCGGTGGTCTTGCGGGCGGCGAACATGCGGCCGCCGACGCAGGTGAGCCGGATATCGGCCGATTTGGGAATGTACCGCTGAAGAAGTGTGGCACCTGCCGCGACGCCCGAGAAATCCGTGTCGGGGGCGATGCGGGTGGTGGGCAGCGCCATTGGGGGATTGACCGGCGGGGGGCCCGAGACGGTCTTCACCACGATGTCCTGGAACTGCCCGGCGAACTCCTTGGCGGCGCGCGGATAGGTGGTGATGAGCGTCGGGGGAACGGCGAATCCGCTGCGGTGCGCGGTGCGCAACTGCCACGGTTTGGAGCGCGCCAACAGGGCGGCGCTGGGATGGTTCATCCAGCGCGCCTCGGTGGAATACAGCATTCCGTACAGGGCCTGGCCGCACTCGGCACTCAGCCACTCGGAAGGCTCGGGGGCGTGTGCCGCCGGTTGACCCGGGCGGCGCACCCAGATGGACCGCAGGCTGTGCACGCTGACCAGGCGGCCGTCGGTCGACAGATAGCCGGTGAAGTCACCGCGCTCGAATTCGGTCGAGATCCCCGCCGTTCCGGGAAGGTCGGCGGGATCGAAGCGGATCAGAGGGACATTCCGCTCCCGTAATTCGGCCACCACCAGGTCCGCTGTCACATCCTCCTGGCTGGTCAGGATGAGTACCGTCATCGACGTGGGAGGCAGGCGGGGTCGGTCAGTCGTCGAAGTGCGTCTTGGAGCCCGCGGTGGAGGTCGTCGTGCCGCATTCCAGAAGCACCCCCCGGTCGGAGATGGCGGGGCGTCCATCGGGCAGCACATTCAACTGCAAGGCCACGTTGTACGAGTACGGAATGACAGCCGGTGATTGATCGGCCGGGACCGCATGGTTCAAGGCGAAGGGCTGCATGACTGACCTCTAATGCTCCACGGGATTCGCTTGATTCGAGATGAGCTTCACCAACACACAACAATACGTACTAAATTGGTAGGAGTCTCGCTACGCGCTGTTATGTCAGATCTGTGCCAGCATGAAGTACGTCACACCGCCCGCGCAATTCCATTACCTCCGACCCGGTTCCGGGTCGCGGCCGGCGGTGCGACGGTCCCGGCGTGAGGGCCGGTCACCTGCCCGAACCATGCCTCCACCTCCGCTTTCGCGGAGGGAGTGCGCCCCTCCGTGAACAGCCCGCCATGCCTCTCGTTCTTCAAGACGCCATTCGGGCCGTCCGGGTTGGCCGATAAGTTCGCCTCGATCTTCCGGGTCGCCGGGGCGCACGTCGGCGCCGGTGTGAGCTGGGTCTCTCGCCCCTCGCCCCGCGGTGGCCCGGCGGACCGTACCGGGCCGGCGGCCGGTGCCGGGGGCGCTGTGGGTCCGTCGGCACCTAATCGACCAGGCAGTCGTTTGAACACCATCGCGGCGTTCACTCCTTCTCTGTGCGCCGTTCACTGTTCTCGCCGGACCGAACGCTCCGGCCGGGTAAAGCAACTCCCACGCCCACGTCATGGGTGGATCAATCCGGCCATGTGGCCGGGTGTCGCCCGCACATCCCCGAGGCTCTTGCCAGGGAGAGGTCACGGGCGACCGGTCGGGAACCTTCGATCACGCTTTGCCGTTTCTTTACCGACAGCCCCTCGAGTCATGAAGGAGTCGCGGTCGCCGCGATGGACGAGCCTCCAAGTACCCCCCTCCCCCTTCCCGACGCGCACGCGCCGGATTTCGCCCACGAGTTGTCCGTCGAGCGCGCGGGAAGGGGCCCGGCATGCTGACCGAAGCGCTGCTGGTTCTGCTGGCCCTGGCGCTGACCGTGGCCTGCGCGGTCTTCGTCGCCGCGGAGTTCTCACTGACCACGGTCGAGCGCGGTGAGCTGGAGCGCGCCGCCGCACAGGGCGAGCGGGGCGCCGGAAGCGCGCTCAAGGCCGCCCGGAGGCTGACGTTCCAGCTGTCCGGCGCCCAGCTGGGCATCACCGTGACCTCGCTGGTGATCGGCATGCTCGCCGAGCCCTCGCTGGCCGCTCTGCTGCGGGGCCCGCTGCGCGCCGCGGGGCTGGGCTCGGCCGCCCCGTCCGTGGCCTCGGTGCTGGGCGTGGCGATGTCGACCGTCGTCCTGATGGTGATCGGCGAGCTGGTCCCCAAGAACTGGGCGATCTCCCGGCCGCTGGCCGTGGCCAAGGTGGTCGCGGGCCCCCAGCGCGGCTTCACCGCCGCCTTCGCGCCGCTGATCCACCACCTCAACAACACCGCGAACCGCCTGGTGCGCCGCGCCGGCCTGGAGCCCGCCGAGGAGCTGGCCTCGGCCCGCACCCCGGACGAACTGGTCGCGCTGGCCCGCCATTCGGCCGCCGAGGGCGCGCTGGAGGCCGATTCGGCCGAGCTGTTCGTCCGTACGCTGCACCTGAGCGAGCTGACCGCGGAGAACGTGATGACCCCGCGGGTGGACGTCCAGGCGCTGGAGGCGCACGCGACCGCCGCCGACGCCGCCAACCTCACCCTGGCCACCGGCCTGTCCCGGTTCCCCGTCTACCGCGACACCCTGGACGAGGTGGTCGGCACCGTGCACATCCGCGACATCCTCGCGCTGGACGCCGCCCGCCGGGCCACCACCCCGGTCACCGAGCTGGCCACCGCGCCGCTGCTGGTCCCCGACAGCCTCCCGGTGGACCGGCTGCTGGACCGGCTGCGCGGCGCGCACACCATGGCCGTCGTCATCGACGAGTACGGCGGCACCGCCGGTGTCGCCACCCTGGAGGACATCGTCGAGGAGGTCGTCGGCGACGTACGCGACGAACACGACCCCGAGGAGTCCCCCGCCCTGGTGCCCGCCGGCCCCGGCGTCTGGGAGGCGGACGGCGCCGTACGGCTGGACGAGCTGTCCGCCATCGCCCTCACCGTGCCCGAGGGCCCCTACGAGACCGTCGCGGGCCTGATGGCCACCGCCCTGGAGCGCATCCCCCGGGCGGGCGACGCCATCGAGACCGACGGCTGGCAGCTCACCGTGCTCAAGGTGGACCACCACCGGGCCGACCGCATACGGATCACCGCCCCGGCCTCCGCCGAAGCGGCGACGTCCGCCGACACGACGGAGGACGCCCGATGACCCTGCTGCAACTGGCCATCGGCGCCCTCACCCTGCTCACCAACGCCTTCTTCGTCGGCGCCGAGTTCGCCCTGATCTCCGTGCGCCGCAGCCAGATCGAACCCCGCGCCCAGGAGGGCGGGAAGCGCGCCCGCACCGTGCTGTGGGCGCTGGAGCACCTGTCCGCCCTGCTGGCCACCGCCCAGCTGGGCATCACCATCTCCTCGCTGGTCCTCGGCGCGGTCGCCGAACCGGCCATCGCCCATCTGCTGGAGCCGGTGTTCGCGGCGGCCCGCGTCCCCGAGGCCCTGGTGCACCCGATCGCCTTCGTCCTCGCCCTGACCGCGGCCACCTATCTGCACATGCTCATCGGCGAGATGGTCCCCAAGAACATCGCGCTCGCCGCCCCGGAGCGCACCGCGCTGCTGCTCGGCCCGCCCCTGGTGGCCGTCACCCGCGCCCTGCGCCCCGTCGTCTTCGGCATCAACGCCTTCGCCAACGGGCTGCTGCGGCTGCTGAAGGTCGAGCCCAAGGACGAGGTCGAATCGGTCTACACCGACGCCGAACTCATCCGGCTGGTACGGGACTCCAGCGACGCGGGACTCCTCGACGCCTCCGGCAGCGAGCGGCTGCGCGACGCCCTGGAACTGGGCACCCGGCGGGCGGGCGACATCCTGGTCCCGCTCGGCGAGATGGTCACCGTCGACCACCGGGTCACCCCCGGCGCGCTGGAGCGCACCGCGGCCGCCTCCGGTTTCTCCCGGCTGCCGGTCACCGGCCCCGGCAGCACGGTCCTGGGGTACCTCCACATCAAGGACACCCTCGGCGTGACCGACCGCGACCGGCCCTTCCCCCGCAGCGCCCTGCACACCGTCACCCGCGTGCCCGCCGACACCCCGCTGGACGACACGCTGACGGCGATGCGCGGCGCCGGTACCCACCTGGCGGCGGTGACCGGCGACGACGGCTCGGTGCTCGGCTTCGTGACCATGACGGATGTGCTGGAGGAGCTGGTGGGGGAGGCGGCGTCGGACGCCCCCTGACCGGCCCGGCGGGGCCTTGAGCCCCGCTCGTCTCCGGCCTGAGGCCACCTGGGGAGCCGCCATCGGCGGCTCCCCAGGCGCCGGTCGTCGGGATTTCAGCCGTCGGTGACCCGCGGGCCGGGCTTGAAGCCGTGCCGGTGGGCCAGGGCGACGACGGCGGTGGCCAGGACGGTCAGCCCGAGCAGCACCCAGGGGATGGACCCTGCACCGGCCGACTCCAGGAGCAGACCGCCGAACACCCCGCCGCCCGCGACCGCGAGGTTGAAGACGGTGACGAACATCGACTGCGCGACATCGGCCGCGTCCCCGGCCGCGTCGGCGTTGGCGGTCTGGAGCAGCGTGGGCGCGCCGCCGAACGTCACGCCCCAGACGACGATGCCGAGGAACACCAGCGGTACGGACGTGCCCGCGACCCCCAGCACCAGGGACGCGAGCGCGAACCCGGCCAGGCTGAGCAGGGTGACCGGGCGCAGCTTGCGGTCGACCAGGACTCCGGTGAGCCAGATCCCCACGATGGCCGAGGCGCCGAACACCAGCAGCGCGAGGTCGACGCGCTCACCGAGGCCGGACCGCTCCAGGAAGGGGGCGATGTAGGTGTAGAGGATGTTGTGCGCCAGGATCCACAGGAGCACCACGGCCAGCACGGCGCTGATGCCCGGCATGACGAAGATCTTGCGGATCGGCAGCCGCTCGGTGGCGCTCTGGCCGGGGAAGTCCGGGACCAGAGCGCGGATCCAGAGCATCAGCAGCAGCGCGACACCGGACATGATCCAGAACACCCCGCGCCAGTCGAACAGCGACCCGAGCCAGGTGCCCAGTGGGACCCCGAGGGTCAGCGCGACCGGCTGGCCCACCCCGACGATGGCCAGCGCCCGCCCCTGGAGGTGTTCGGGGACCAGCCGTCGGCCGTATCCGGCGAGCAGCCCCCAGACGACCCCGGCCGCCATCCCGGCGATGAAGCGGGCGGCGAGGGTGAGTTCGTAGCTGGTGGACAGGGCCGTGACGGTGTTGAAGGCCAGCAGCCCGCCGACCGCGAGGAGCAGCAGCGGCCGTCGGCGCATGCTGCGGGTGGCGGCGATGACGGGGATGGCGGCCACCACGGAGCCGATCGCGTAGAGCGTGACGAGCTGGCCCGCCAGCCCTTCGGAGACGCCGAGGCCGTCGCCGATCTGCGGGAGGAGACCCGCGGGCGTCGTCTCGGTCATGATGGCCAGGAATCCGGCCGTGGTCAGCGCCAGCAGTTTCCCCAGGGGGAGCCGGTCGTTGTCGATGACCCGCTGCGGGTCCGTGGCAGTGTGCGTACTGCCGGTAGTGCTCACGTAGGTCTCCTGTTTTTCCATATCGGGGCGCCGGGCGGAGGCATTTCGGCCCCCGCCCGGCTGTGTCCCGGCCCGGCTGTGTTCCGGACCGGCCGTTTCTAGTACGAGGCGGCCAGGGAGCCGAATCCCCTGATGCGGTCGGCGATGCCGTTCTGCCGCAGCGCCCGCCAATAGAGCACCGTGTTGTTGGAGATGACCGGCTTGCCGAGCCATTCCTCGGCTCCGGCCGCGACGCGCATCATGGCCATATTGGTGCCCACCTGCACGATCGCGTCCACGTCCGGGGTGTCGACGGCCTTCACCGCTTCGCGCAGTTCCGGCTCGGGCACATGGGCGATCCGCTCCGGGCTGCTGCATCCCAGCCCCGTCATCGACACCACGTCATATCCGGATTCGGTGAAGAACCGGCTCACCGAGTCGTCACCGGCCGGAACGTAGGGGGTGATGACGCCGAGCCGCCGGGCACCGTATAGGGACAGCGCCGTGGTGAAGGCGTCGGGGCTCATGGTGACCGGAAGCCCCCCGCTCGCGGACTTCATCGAAGCCACCACCTCGTCCTGGGAGCCGGGCCCGTCCCAGTAGATCTCGGGGGAGAAAGCGACCACGAAGCAGTCGGGTTTGCACGGCAGAAGACTGCCGATCGCCCGGTGGGTGGCCTCCCGGTAACTGCTGACCAGATCGTCGATTCCGCCGGTGAGCGAGGTGTCCTCGGTCTGCATGCGTCCGGTGTGGTTGGTCACCCCTTCGGGGCGCATCGCTTCCATTTCCGGCTGGACGGAGGTGTTGGTCGCCGGGAGGACCACGCCGACTTTGAGACGCGGTCCGAGGCAGTCGGTCATAACGCGCTCCTTGTGCCTTGCTGGGATGGGGACTTGGGAACGTTTCTCAGGTGTTCGGGGCCTTGATGAGAAGGTGCCCCCGCCCTATGATTTCCGGAACGATCACGGCGTCGTTCCAGGACGACTGGTCCACCTGCTCCAGTGCGATCGAGACGGCGCCCTCGGGGACCTCGAAGTGCCGCACCACCAGCGCGGTGAGTTCCTCGGTGAGCTGCGTCCGCTGCTGTTCGCCGACGTCCCGGGGAAAGTGCTTGATGGTGACGTGAGGCATGTCTTCCTCCCTGGATCTCAGCTGTCGAGGCGGGTGTGGATCGCCGAGACGAGTTCGCCGACCCCCTTCTCCTTCAGCACGCTGTAGTGGTCTCCGGCCAGCTTCACCATGGTCGGAGGCGTCGCGGAGTAGCCCGAACTGCCCTCGATGAACGAATAGTCGTCACCCGTGGCCTTGAAGATGGTCACGGGGGCGTTCAGCGTGCGCTCGGCCAGCTCACGGAAGCTGTACTCGAATTCGTACGTCGCCTCCACGATCCGGGTGATCCGGCGGATGAGCGCTCCGTCCAATTGCGGGAGGAGATCATGGATGAACGCCACGAACTCGTCCTCGTTCCGGACCGTCTGAAGGCAGCGATCGCGGTCCGGCCCGCTGATGCCGCCGGTGAAGACGGAGTAGAGGATCGTGAGGTACGCCGGATTGCGGTACGTCGCCTCACGGCCGTAATTCTTCCCGTCCGTCTCCCGGACCTCGGGATTCCCGGGGCAGATCAGGAACAGGTTCTCCACCTGTTCCCCCGCGTCCTCCAGCTGCCATGCGGTCTCGAAGGCGACCCGGGCGCCGAAGGAATAGCCCCACAGGGTGTACGGGCCTTCCGGCTGGATTTTCCGGATCTCGGCCACATCCGCCGCGGCCATCTCCCGGATCGTCGGGTACGGCGTTTCGCCGTCGTTGATGCCGTGCGCCTGGATGCCGTAGAACGGCCGGTCGAGATTCACGCTCGTGGCGAGCTGCTGGAGGTTCATGGGATAGCCGCCGAGGCCCGGCCAGCAGAAGACCGGCGACTTGGTGCCTTCGGCGTGCAGCCGCAGGAAGCGGGATATCTCCCCGGTGGCGGTGCCGTCGATATGGCGGGCGAGCCGGTCGACCGTGGGCGCCTCGAAGAGCACCTGAACCGGCAGCTGAGTCCCGAACCGCTTGTTGAGGCGGTTGACGAGGGTCACGGCGATGAGCGAATTGCCCCCGGCCTCGAAGAAGTTGTCCTCGATGGAGACCGGTTCGTATTTCAGCGCCGCACCCCACAGCTCGGCGAGGGCCTGTTCGGTGCCGGTCCCCGGCGCCACGAAGGGGCGGCTCTCCAGCCCCTGGGTCAGCTCTTCGAAGGTGGCCAGCGTCTTGACGTCGATCTTGCCGTTGGCCGTCTGCGGCAGCGCGTCCAGGACGGCGACCTTGTTGGGCAGCATGTAGTCCGGCAGATAGGCCGCCAGGTCGTCCCGGATCACCTCGGTCGGGCCCTTCATGTGGACGATGTCCTCGCCCATGCCCTCGCTCGCCTCCTGCTCGGCCGAGATCCGGCCGCCGACGAAGAAGTAGGAGGCGCCGGTCGGGATCGAGCACGCGGTCAGGATGGCGTCCAGCCGCCGTGCGGCGGGCAGGGGGTTGCCGGTCTTGGAGCTGTAGCCGGAGGACATCAGGCCCAGTCCCAGCTGGTTGGCCTGGAGGTGGTGGAGCTTCTTGCCGAGCGCGATGTACTCCAGCCACGGTTCGGCCGCCCGGCTGACGGCGCTGATGCCGAAGCTGGAGCGCTCGTAGACCGCCTGGTTGATGGCGATCACATGCTTCTTCTCCACCAGCTCGTCGGAGATCCGCTCCAGATCGCCGTCCTGGTAGCGGTACAGACCGCCCGGCAGATCGGTGACCTTACCGGGGTGGACCTGGAGGTAGATCTCGGTGGGGTCCTCCGGCTGCCGGCCGTCGCTCTGCCGGATGTCGAAGGTGCCCAGGTAGTGGTCGTCCTCGGCCACGTCGAACAGCGGCATCAGCTCCGGCCGGAACCCGTCCGGATGGATGGCCAGCCCGTGGGCGGGCAGCACCTGTTCGAACAGGCCGACCATGTGGCCGGTCTCGAACTCCAGGACTTCGAGGATGTTGTTCTTGTAGACGGGCTCGATGGCCTGCCGCTTGCCGACGAAGTGCACCTTCAGCCGCGGGGACCCGCTCCCCTCGGCGGTGCGGATCCGGACGAGCTGATGGTCCAGCGGGTTGTAGTAGTAGACACCGGCCGGCAGCTCGCCGATGCCCGCGATCTCCAGATACATCTGGGTCGCGTACAGCGCGCCGGGCGAGGCGTACGCGTACTTCGGCAGCAGCCGCTCCTCGCTGTGGAACTGCCCGAAGGAGCGCAGGATCGCGCCCAGCCCCTCCAGGCTCAGATCGCCGAGCGGCCGGGACGAGAGGGGGTCGACGCCGTGGTCGAGCAGCTTGAGGACGCGGGCGCGGCTGGTGTCCCCGCCCTCGTAGAAGCGGTAGGTCTTGCGGGCGAACGCCTCCCGGCGCAGCTCCGGGCTCGCCTCGCGGCCGGGCAGGTCCACCCGGGTGCACCCGGCGAGCTGTTCGGCGTCACGCAGCCCGGGGTTGGAGAGCTGGGCCTTGACCTGCAGCTTGTTGGACTTGGACTGGTGGTGGGAGCCGTGGTTGCCCTGGTCCATCAGGGCGGCTTCCTTGGGGTTCAGCTCCACGGCGGCGACGAGGTTCTGGGAGCCGGTGCGCGCGTCGTCCTTGACGAGGACGGCGGCCCGCTTGACCCAGTCGTGGTTCTCGATGGTGCGGGCGATCTCGTCCAGCTCGACGCGGTAGCCGCGCAGTTTGACCTGACTGTCGGTCCGGCCGAGGAAGTGGACGGTGCCGTCGGGGTCCTGGGACACCAGGTCGCCGGTCCGGTACAGCCGCACCGGGTCCTGCCCGGGCTCCGGCGCGAGGTGCGGGAAGCGCTCCTCGGTCAGCTCGGGCCGGTGCAGATAGCCGCGGGCGAGCTGGACACCCGAGACGTACAGCTCACCGGTCTCGCCGTACGGCACGGGCCGGTGGTGCTCGTCCAGCACGTGGTAGCCGGTGTGGGCGACCGGGGTGCCGATGGGGATGACGTTCGGTTCGTCGTCCACGGTGGCCGCGTCGACCTCGTACGACGAGGAGTTGATGGTGCACTCGGTGGGCCCGTACAGGTTCACCAGCCGCGCGGTCGGCAGCGTCGCGAAGAACTCGGCGGCCAGGGCTCTGGTGAGCGCCTCACCACCGCTGAACACCCGGGTCAGGCTGGTGCTCCCGCCCAGCCGCTCGGTGTCCACCAGGGCCTGGAGCAGCGTCGGGACGCACTGGAGCGTGGTCACCCGGTGGCGGTCGATCGTCTCGATCAGCCCCTCCGGGTCGCGGTAGACGCCCGGAGCGCCCATCACCACGCGGGCGCCGCACGCCGAGCCGAGGATCTCCCACTGGGCGGCGTCGAAACTCATCGGTGTCTTCTGGAGGATGACGGTGCCGGTGTCCAGGTGACCGGACTCCCGGAGCCAGTCGAGCTGGGCGACGATGCTGCGGTGTTCGACCATCACCCCCTTGGGCTTGCCAGTGCTCCCGGAGGTGTAGATGACATAGGCGAGCCCGTCCGGCCGCGGCTCCTCCGGGGCGTCCGGCAGGGGCGGCGGGGGCCCGGTCGGCTGCTCGGCCAGGGCCTCGTCCACGGTGAGGACGCGGGTGCCGGCCGGGGTGAGTTGGCGCAGGCGGTCGGCCAGATGCGACTGGCAGACGATGACCTGGGCGCGGGCGTTGTCGATGATGAAGCGCAGCCGCTCCTCGGGGTAGTCCGGGGAGAGCGGCACATACGCGCCGCCGGCGCCGAGGATGCCCCACACGCCGACGAGGAGGTCGAGGGACGGATCGGCGAAGAGCCCCACGCGGTGGTCGTGCCGCACGCCGGACTCCTGGAGCCGACGGGTTAAGCGGGCGCTTCGGTCGAGGAGGCCGGCATAGGTGAGGTGGGCGTCCCCGGAGACGACGGCGATGTCGTCGGGTCGTGACGTGGCCTGTGCTCGGAGGAGCCCAGGCAGGGTGGAGTGGTTTCCGACAGGCATGAAAAACCTTCCTCGTATCTCTGTTGATGGCTTCCGGCGATGGCTTCGGGCACGAATGGCGTCGGATGAGATCAAGCAGTGCTGACGAGAGTTGGTCTGTTCAGGTCCTCGGTGGGTCGTCCCAGGCATGGCCCCGCCGGGGCCTTCGGCCGGAAGGCGCCCCGGGCCTGGCGCCGGCGATGGGCATGGACGAGGGTTGGTGTGCTCAAGGGCGCGCCTGGAAGTGACCACCGTTTGCGTACCCAGAGCTGTCTAACAGCCACTGACCGTAGAAAGTAGGCTCGGTTCATGTCAAATAGTTCGATGTTGAACTCGCCCCGAAGAGGCGGGACCGGAGAGGTGAACGAGCAACGCGACAATGTCCCCGGGCAGGCCCCTGAGCAGGGCGAAGACGCCCTCGACCGCATCCTTCAGCAGTGGGCGGAATGCCGCCCCGAGCTGGACGCGTGGTCCATGGGGATGATGGGGCGGCTCTTCCGGGCGGCCCGGCTGGTCGAGCGGGGTGTGGTGGGGTACCTGGCCGAGGAGGGCATGGAGCGCTGGGAATTCGACGTCCTGGCCACCCTGCGCCGCAGTGGCCCGCCGTACGCGCTGTCCCCGAAAGCCCTGGCGGCGACCATGATGATCAAGCCTCCGGCGCTGACCCATCGGGTCGACCGGCTGGTGGAGCGCGGCCTGGTCGACCGCGAACTCGACCCCACCAACCGGCGCCGCATGGTGATTTCACTCACCCCGGAGGGGTTCGAACTGCTGGACAGCGCGGTGGAGGGGCATGTCCTCAACGGAGAACGCCTGTTCAGCGCCCTGGACCGGGGGGAACAGGAGCAGCTGTCGCACCTGATGCGCAAGCTGCTGCTCTCCCTCGGCGACGCGGCTCCCCCGCGGGCCGACTAGGGGGTGTCGTGTGAACTCCGGGGACACTCGGCAGCGCGTCACATTTCGCGAGGAGTTCACGTCGGCCCGGGGCTCCGGGCCGGGCGGTGCGGCCCGCTGGCGGTGAGCCAGTGGCGCCCCCGGCAGGACTCGAACCTGCGGCCAAGCGCTTAGAAGGCGCCTGCTCTATCCACTGAGCTACGGGGGCCGGTGGTGGGCCTGGAACTGCTGAGCCCCCGGGTGCCGACGGGCCCGCGGTGCGGCCGTGGTGCCGGTGGCCGGGCGCGGCGGATCCGTGACCTTGCCGGGGACAAGGATAGGGCTCCCTGCGCCTCGCCCCGGTTGCTTCACCTCCGTGGCACGTTGTGGAGGTTCGGTGAAGCGGTCCGATAATCGCAGGCAGGTACGAAACTTGCATCGTTTTTCACGCCTCAAACGGCGGGTGTTGTCTACTCGTTATGCCTGAGCCCCGTCCGTCACGTCCGCCTCGTGTCCGATCTGGGGTGATCCGGGTGGGTCTCTTCGACGCACACGAATGACCATACGCTTCAAAAAGACATCAAAACCGGGCATTCTTCGCATGTGGCGATCTTGGACGTACGGCCCCGGCTGCTCGACGCGCTGACCGCACTGCGCGACCGCGTTGACGCCGCACGGTTTCCGCTCCCCCTTCCCGGCGCCGACCGCGCTCGCCGCAGCCGTGCCGAGTTGCTCGCTCAACTGGACGACTACCTCGTGCCCCGGTTGCGTGCCCCCGAAGCACCCCTGCTGGCAGTGATCGGGGGATCGACCGGAGCCGGGAAGTCCACTCTGGTCAATTCGCTGGTCGGACGACGGGTGACGGAGGCCGGCGTGCTCCGGCCCACGACCCGTACACCGGTGCTGGTGTGCCACCCCGACGATCACTCCTGGTTCGCCGGGAAACGGGTGCTGCCCCAGCTCACCAGGGTATGGGTGCCGGCCCAGGGCGACCGGGCGGAGGGCCCGTACGACGAGGAGGAACGGGCCCGGGAGGGCGAGGGGCCCGCCGCGCTGCGGATCGAGACCGACCCGGGGCTCGCCCGGGGGCTCGCGCTGCTCGACGCGCCCGACATCGACTCGCTCGTCGCCCGCAACCGCGATCTGGCCGCCGAGCTGATCTGCGCCGCCGACATCTGGGTGCTGGTCACCACGGCCACCCGCTACGCCGACGCCGTCCCCTGGCATCTGCTGCGGACCGCGAAGGAGTACGACGTGACACTTGTCACCGTGCTCGACCGGGTGCCGCACCAGGTCGCCGCCGAGGTCTCCCGGCAGTACGCCGCGCTCCTCGACGAGGCCGGGCTCGGCGACGTCCCCCGCTTCACCATCCCCGAGCTACCCGAGTCGGCGGGCGGCGGCAGCGGCCTGCTCCCGGCCACCGCCGTCGCCGCGCTGCGCGACTGGCTCACCCGGCACGCCCAGGACCCGCAGGCGCGTACCGTCGCCGCCGCCCGCACCGCGGCCGGTGTCCTTGCCTCCCTCCAGTCCCGGATGCCCGCGCTGGCCGGTGCGGCGGCGGCCCAGCACGCCGCGGCGGTGCGGCTGGTCCAGCGGGTCGAGGGCGCGTACACGGAGGCGGCCGAACGGGTGCGGCGGGAGATCGACGCGGGCGCGGCGCTCGCGGGCAGCGCGCTCACCCACTGGTACGGCCAGCCGCACGACAGCACCCCCGGTGAACTTCTCACGGCGCTCACCGACTCCCTCGCCACCCTGCTGCGCAGCGCGGCGGCCGCCGCCGACGAGCGCGTCGCCGAGGCGGGGAAACGGGACCCCGCCGCACGGACCGGGCTCGCCCCGGCCGACGCGCGAGCCGCCGGGGAACGGATCGGCGTGGCCGTACGGCGCTGGCGGCGCTGCGTCGAGGAACTGGCCGAGGAGGAGACCCGCGCCCACGTCCCCGACGATGGCGGAACCGGTGCGTCCGACGAGGTCGCCGCCCTGCTGGTGGCCTCCCTGCTGGGCGGACGCCGGGCCCGTAAGGCGGGCGAGAAGCTCGCCGAGGCGCTGGGCGCCCACCGCGCGCTGCGGCTGGGTGACCGCGGCGGACGGCTGCTCGACGGCTGTGTCACGCGCGCCCTGGAGACGGAGCGCGACCGGCGGCTCGCGCCCCTCGACGCCCTCGACGCGACCCCGGACCACCAGGTCCAGCTGATCGCCGCGCTGTCCCTACTGCAGAAGGAGAGGTGACCGAGGTGACGGCCACTGCTGCCGGTCTCGACGGCGGGGATGGGGGCGGGCGCGGGGACGACGCGGGCCCGGAGGACGCGGTGCGGGCGCGACAGACCTGGGACGACGGGCTGATCGCCCGGCGCGCCGGGCGCCGCACCGCCCGCCGCGCCCCGCGCGCCCCCCGGGAGGCGCCCGGCCCGGAGACGGCCCGGACCGCTGCGGGATACGAGCCGCAGGAGCTGGAGGGGCCGCACGAGCCGTACGGGACCGGTGAGGCATATGGGGCTGGTGAGGCGTATGGGGCCGGCGAGCCGTCGTACGACTCCTACGGCTCCCAGGGCTCCGGCGACACCTATAAGACGTACGAGGCCTACGAGACGTACGCGTCGTTCGAGCGGCCCTTCGGGCCCGGCGCCCGCAACTTCGCCGCGGGCAGCCTGCGGCCGCGCCTCGACGCCCTGCGCCAGCTCGTCGGGCTGTCCCGCACCCGGCTGGACGGGCGCACCCTCGCCGGGGCCGGGCGGGTCCTGGACGAGGCCGCCGCGCGTGGACGGCATCCGCTCGGGCACACCGTCGTCGCCCTCGCCGGAGCGACCGGAAGCGGTAAGTCGACACTCTTCAACGCGCTCGCCGGGGCGCCGCTCTCGGAGGCCGGGATCCGCCGGCCGACCACCGCCGCGCCGCTCTCCTGCGCCTGGACCGACCACGCCGACGGGCTGCTGGACCGGCTCGGCATCCCGCACGCGGACCGCCGCCGCCCGGCGTATCCGTACGATCCCGCGCTGCGCGGCCTGGTCCTGCTCGACCTGCCCGACCACGACTCGGCCGCCCCGGGGCACCGGGACCGGGTGGACCGGCTGCTGGGGCTGGTCGACGCGGTGGTGTGGGTGGTGGATCCCGAGAAGTACGCGGACGCGGTGCTGCACGAACGCTATCTGCGGCCGCTCGCCGGGTACGCCGAGGTGACCTTCGTCGTCCTCAACCAGGTGGACCGGCTGCCGGGCGACGCCGCCGACCAGGTGCTGGACGATCTGCGGCGGCTG
Source organism: Streptomyces sp. NPDC019937 (assembly GCF_040631655.1). NCBI lineage: Bacteria > Bacillati > Actinomycetota > Actinomycetes > Kitasatosporales > Streptomycetaceae > Streptomyces > Streptomyces sp. NPDC019937. The sequence goes on along the minus strand of NZ_JBEYAL010000020.1, from coordinate 97,314 downwards.
CTGGACGAGGACGGGCTGGCGCTCGGCGAGCACGGGGAGCCGGGCGCGGCGGTGCTCGCCCTGTCCGCGCTCACCGGGGAGGGCGTCGGGGAACTGCGGGAGATGCTGGGCGGGCTCGCGGCCGAATGCGGCGCGGCGGAGCGACGGCTGGCGGCGGACGTGGACGGCACGACGGCGCGGCTGCGGCCGCAGTACGTGGCGGACGGGGCACCGGCCGGGTTCACCGCCCGGGCGCGGGCGGAGTTCGAGGACCGGCTGGCGGAGGCGGCGGGCGCGGCGGCGGCCGGACAGGCCGCGGAGCGGGCCTGGCTGCGGGACGCGCGGTGGACGTGCGGCACGCCGTGGGGGCGGCTGGTGCGGGGCCGCAGGCCGGCCGGTGGGCGGGCGGAGGGGACGTGGGGTTCGGCGGACCCGGAGAGTGCGGCGGGATCGGCGTCCTCGGCGGGGGCCGGGCGGTCGGGGGCGCGGCGGGGTGGCAGCCGGTGGGCGGAGGACGAGCGGGAGGTCCCGGGAGCGCGGGCGAAGGCGGCTGCGATGGAAGCGGTCACGGCCCGGCCCGCGGTGGAGGAGGCCGTGCGCACGCTCGCCGACGAGGCCACGTCCGGGCTTCCCGGACCCTGGGCCCAGGCGGTGCGGGAGGCGGCGGGCTGGGGCGGCCGGGGGCTGCCGGAGGCGGTGGACGAGGCGGTGGCGGCCGCGCGGCGCGGACAGCGACTGACACGGCCCGCGTGGTGGTCGGTGGTGGCGGCGACGCAGGTGGTGCTGCTGGTGCTCCAGGTGGTGGGGGTGGTCTGGCTGGTGGGGGCCGTGGCGGGGCTGTCCGGCGGGCCGCGGTGGTGGGCGCCCGCGGCGCTGGTGGCGGGCGGCGCCCTGGCCGGGACGGGGCTGGCGTGGGCGTGCGGGCTGGCGGCGCGGGGACCCGCGCGGCGGTACGGCCGGGCGGCGGAGGCGCGGCTGCGGGACGCGGCGGTGGGCTGCGGACGGGCGCGGGTGCTGGGGCCGGTGGGGGCGGAGCTGGCGCGGTACCGGGAGGTGCGGGCGCAGTACGTGATCGCGGCGGGGGAGGGATGAGGTGAGGCGGCCCCGCCGTCCGGCCGCGGTTCACCGGAACGGCGGTTCACCGGAACGAGGGAGCGGGTTGTCCACAGCCCGGGGGTTGTGCACAGGGCCCGGCGAGGGCCGGGGATCGCGGGCAGCATGGGGGTCAGCGGTCCGGTGGGCCGCCGGGGGAGAGCGGGAGACCGGGGGGGAGCAGGGCATGAACGAGACCTGGACGACGGTGGTGGGGAACGCCGCGACGCGGCCGGATTTCTGGGAGACGGCGGCCGGGGTCGCGGTGGCCCGGTTCCGGCTGGCGGCGACGGTGCGCCGCTGGGACCGGAAGACCGAGGGGTGGGTGGACGCGTATACGAGCTTCTACACGGTCTGGGCCTGGCGGACCCTCGCGGCGAATCTGGCCGCCTCGGTGTCGCTCGGCGAACCGCTGCTGGTCCACGGCACCTTGCGGGTGCGTGAGCGGGAGAAGGACCGGGAGCGGGAGAAGGCGCAGCCGGGCGCGGTGGAGGGGGAGAGCGGCCCCAAGCGGTGGATCACCGCGGAGATCGACGCGGTGGCGGTCGGGCACGATCTCACGCGCGGCACCTCCGCCTTCCGGCGGGTTTCCCAGGCCAAACCCCTCGTGAGCACACCGACCGGGACAACATCGCCGTGACCAGGGGCGATTTATCGATAAACCCAGGTCATGCGGGGTCTGTGGGGGAGATAACAATTCCGATTCGGATCGGTTGGGGTCAGGTCCAATGGGGGAGCGTGCGGCTTTTCGCTCCCTAGGATCCCTGAGTGCCCAACGGGGGTTACTGAGTTTTGAGTTCGCTGGCGAGGCGCACCAACTGACTGGCGCTCGCCCGGAGGGGAAACCATGCTTTCTGTGAAGAGGCGGGGTGCCGCCCGCCTTGCGGCCGCCGTTCTGGTGTCAGGGCTGGTCGCCGTGGGTGCGATGGCCGGTGCCGGGCCCGCCGCCGCGGACGACGTGCCTTCGGGAAACGGTGGAGCCACCGCCACGCTGAGCGGCCTCAAGACCTTCGACAGGGCGGTCATTCACGACAAGGGTGACCAGGAAGTCGGCGCCGGTCTTTTCGAGATGGCGGTCGACAATGGCGGCAGTATTCAGACGTACTGCATCGATCTGCACAACCCGACGCAGAGCAAGGCGAAGTACGAAGAGAAGTCCTGGAGTCAGACCTCGCTGGCGAACAACCGCGAAGCGGGCAAAATCAACTGGATTCTGCAGAACTCCTACCCCCAGGTGAACGACCTCGCCGAACTCGCCTCGAAGGCGGGCTCCGGTGCCCTCACCGAGAAGACCGCGGCCGCCGGTACACAGGTCGCCATCTGGCGCTTCTCCGACCGGGCGAAGGTCGACGCGGTCGACCCGGCGGCCGAGAAGCTCGCCGATTACCTGGAGAGGAGCGCGCGGAACCTGGCCGAGCCCAAGGCCTCGCTGAGCCTCGACCCGCCGGCCGTCTCCGGTAAGGCCGGTGAGCTGCTGGGGCCGGTCACGGTCCGCACCAACGCCGAAAGCGTCACCCTCGCCCCGGGCACCGAGGCCGCCGGTTCCGGCGTCAGGCTCGTCGACAAGAGCGGCAAGACGATCACCAGCGCCGCCAACGGCGGCGAGGTCTATGTCGACGTGCCGGCCGACGCGGCCGACGGCTCCGCCTCGCTGACCGCCCAGGCCGCCACGAAGGTTCCGGTCGGCCGCGCGTTCTCCAGTGACACCAAGAGCCAGACCCAGATACTCGCCGGTTCCAGCGAGAGCACCGTCTCCGCCTCGGCCAGCGCCCACTGGGCGGAGAAGGGCGCGGTCCCGGCCGTCACCGCCGAGAAGAACTGCGCCGAGGGCGCCGTGGACGTCACGGCGGCCAACAAGGGCGACGAGGCGTTCACCTTCACGCTGCTGAACCAGAAGTACACGGTCGAGGCCGGTCAGTCGAAGACCGTGAGCGTCCCGGTGAACGAGGACCGCAGCTACGAGTTCGGCGTCCAGGGGCCGAACGGGTTCAGCAAGACCTTCTCCGGCGTCCTCGACTGCAAGATCGCGGGCAGCGACAGCGACGTCCCCTCCACCAAGGCGGGTCCGGCGTCGGCCGGCGGTGCCGGCGGCGGCGAGATCGTCAGCGGTGACACCACCGCCGTCGACGCCACCGATGGCGGTGACCTCGCCGAGACCGGCAGCAGCAGCTCCACCCCGCTGATCGCGGGCATCGCCATCGCCCTCGTCGTGGCCGGCGGCGGCGCGATCCTCTTCGTCCGCAAGAAGAACGCTTCCTCGGGCGAGTGACCGCCCGGCGTCGGTGACGCCGAACGACGGACGGTGAGGAAGGGCCGGACCCGGAAAGCAGGGTTCCGGCCCTTCCTGCCGGGGCGGCCGCCCCGGACGGCGGAACTATGGGTTTCCGCCTCGGGGCCGCCGTACGGCAAGATGGGGTGGGGTGTCTCTGCCCTGGACGCGGCGGAGCCCGCATGCACCCATGCGGCGCGGCCGCACATCGATACCTACCAGATTGCCGGACGGTTTCTCTTGGCTGAGTTCATCTACACCATGCGCAAGGCGCGCAAAGCGCACGGCGACAAGGTGATCCTCGACGACGTCACGCTGAGCTTCCTGCCCGGCGCGAAGATCGGTGTCGTGGGTCCCAACGGCGCCGGTAAGTCGACGGTGCTGAAGATCATGGCCGGGTTGGAGCAGCCGTCCAACGGCGACGCCTTCCTCTCGCCGGGTTACAGCGTCGGCATCCTGCTGCAGGAGCCCCCGCTGGACGAGTCCAAGACCGTGCTGGAGAACGTCCAGGACGGCGTGGCGGAGACCAAGGGCAAGCTCGACCGCTTCAACGAGATCGCCGAGCAGATGGCGACCGACTACAGCGACGCGCTGCTCGAGGAGATGGGCAAGCTCCAGGAGGAGCTGGACCACGCCAACGCGTGGGACATGGACGCCCAGCTGGAGCAGGCCATGGACGCCCTCGGCTGCCCGCCCGGCGACTCGCCGGTCACCACCCTCTCCGGTGGTGAGAAGCGCCGGGTCGCGCTCTGCAAGCTGCTGCTGGAGGCCCCCGACCTGCTGCTCCTCGACGAGCCCACCAACCACCTGGACGCCGAGTCGGTCCAGTGGCTGGAGCAGCACCTCGCCAAGTACGCGGGCACCGTCGTGGCCATCACCCACGACCGGTACTTCCTGGACAACGTCGCCGAGTGGATCCTCGAGCTCGACCGCGGCCGCGCCATCGGCTACGAGGGCAACTACTCCACGTACCTGGAGAAGAAGCAGGCCCGCCTCAAGGTCGAGGGGCAGAAGGACGCCAAGCGCCAGAAGCGCCTCAAGGAAGAGCTGGAGTGGGTCCGCTCCAACGCCAAGGGCCGCCAGGCGAAGTCCAAGTCCCGGCTGACCCGCTACGAGGAGATGGCCGCCGAGGCCGAGAAGACCCGGAAGCTGGACTTCGAGGAGATCCAGATCCCGCCGGGCCCGCGCCTGGGCAACGTCGTGGTCGAGGTGGAGAACCTCTCCAAGGCGTTCGGTGAGAAGGTCCTCATCGACGACCTCTCGTTCACCCTGCCGCGCAACGGCATCGTCGGCGTCATCGGCCCCAACGGCGCCGGCAAGACCACGCTCTTCAAGATGATCCAGGGCCTGGAGACCGCGGACGCGGGCAAGATCAAGGTCGGCGACACCGTCAAGATCTCCTACGTCGACCAGAGCCGCGCCAACATCGACCCCAAGAAGACGCTGTGGGCGGTCGTCTCCGACGAGCTCGACTACATCAACGTCGGCCAGGTCGAGATGCCGTCCCGCGCCTACGTCTCCGCCTTCGGCTTCAAGGGCCCGGACCAGCAGAAGCCCGCCGGGGTGCTCTCCGGCGGTGAGCGCAACCGCCTCAACCTCGCGCTCACCCTCAAGCAGGGCGGCAACCTGCTGCTCCTCGACGAGCCGACCAACGACCTCGACGTCGAGACCCTGTCCTCCCTGGAGAACGCGCTGCTGGACTTCCCCGGCTGCGCCGTGGTCGTCTCCCACGACCGCTGGTTCCTCGACCGCGTCGCCACCCACATCCTGGCGTACGAGGGCAACTCCAAGTGGTTCTGGTTCGAGGGCAACTTCGAGTCGTACGAGAAGAACAAGATCGAGCGGCTCGGCCCGGACGCCGCCCGTCCGCACCGCGCCACCTACAAGAAGCTCACCCGGGGCTGAGGGAATGGCCCGGCACATCTACTCCTGCCCCCTGCGCTGGTCCGACATGGACGCGTTCGGCCACGTCAACAACGTGGTCTTCCTCCGCTATCTGGAGGAGGCGCGCGTCGACTTCATGTGGCGGCTGGCGCCGGGGAACGGAAGTGACGCGTTCACCGGCGGGGTGGTCGTGGCCCGGCACGAGATCGACTATCTGAAGCCCCTCGTCCACCGGCACGCGCCGGTGACCATCGAGACCTGGGCGACGGAGATCCGCGCCTCCTACATCACCCTCCGCTACGAGATCAAGGACGAGGAGACCGTGTACGTGCGGGCCGCCACCCGCATCGTCCCCTTCGACCTCGCGGCGGGCAGGCCGCGGCGGGTCACCTCCGAGGAGGAGAGCTTCCTGACCGACTACCTGGAGCCCGAGCCCGGCACCCGGCAAGCGGCCAGGAAGGCACCCGGGAAGTCCGCCGAGGGGGCCGTCAGGGTATGACGGCCTTCCGGCACGAACTGCACTTCGCCGACGCAGGGGAGGCGGCCGATCTCGCCGCCTTCCTGGCCCGGCTGATCCACTACGACCGCGCCGCGGCGGTGCGGCTGCAGGCGGGCGGCGGGGTGCTGGCCGTCTTCGGCCGGCCGCCGTCCTTCGAGGTGCTGGCCATCCGTACGGCACGGCTGGAAGCCGTCGTCACCGCGGGCGCCACGGACGCCGGGACCCCCGGCGGGCCGGGGGCGCTGGACACCACCGTCTCGGCCGGTCAGTTCGCCGACGCGCTGGACGCGGCGGCCTCCGGCCGGACCGCACCGGGCGCGTCCGGTGGGCTCACCGTCGCCGTGCCCGACGCCGTCACCGGCCCGCCCTGGGCCGGGCTGCTGCCGCCGCGCGGCGGCTGGCGCCGGGTCCCCGGGCTGCCCGGCGCGGACGAGGCGCGCAGGGCGGTCGCGGCCGCGGTCGCCGAATTCCGGGCCCGCGACGAGGCGCTTCCCGAGGAGCGCCGTACGCGCGCGGAGCGCGACCGCATCGGCCACGAGATCTGGTCCCGCACCCTCGGGGACACCGGGCTGCCGCTGCGCGCCGTGCACGCCGCCCAGTCGCTGGGCTTCCTGCGCCCCGCGCGGGCGGGCGCGGCCGCCGCCACCGGCTCCCGCGGTGCCACCGCCCTCGCCCCGGCGGACGAGCCGCCGGCCCTGCTCGCCGCGGGCGGCTGGCTGCGGCTGCGCACCCCGTACGGCTCGATCGCGGTGCGCACGTCGGGGCTGCTCGGGCTGTCGGTGACGCCCGCCTAGAACCGGCCGCTTCTGTCGGAGGGCCTGTCCGGCGGGCGTCCGGGGTGCGCTCTCAGCCCTCCGTGTTGATCATGGAGGCGGCCGCGTAGGTGAGGTAGTTCCACAGCTGGCGCTCCAGGTCGGGCGCCAGCTCCAGCTCGTCCACCGCGTCCCGCATATGGCGCAGCCAGGCGTCATGGGCCGCCCGGTTCACGGTGAACGGCGCGTGGCGCATGCGCAGCCGCGGATGGCCGCGGTTGTCGCTGTAGGTGCGGGGCCCGCCCCAGTACTGCATGAGGAAGAGCACCAGCCGCTCCTCCGCCGGGCCCAGATCGTCCTCGGGGTACATCGGCCGGAGCAGCGGGTCCTCCGCGACCCCCTGGTAGAAGCGTCGAACCAGGCGCCGGAAGGTCTGCTCGCCGCCGACCAACTCGTAGAAGGTCTGCTCCTGAAGTGTGCCGCGCGGAATGTCTTTCACGCCTCCATGCTCTCAGACCGTCCGGCCCGGGTAAGGGGGCGTGGGGCATGCCCTGCCCGGCGGCCGGAGGTCGCGGGCCGGGAGCGGGCGCAGGACAGTGGAGGCATGGGCGGCGCGGGCGTGACGGAGACCGGCGGCGGGCGCGGATGTACGGGCGACGGGCCCGATCCGTACGCCGAGGCGGCCGCCGTGGCGCGGGCCGGGCTCGTCCGGGAGATCACGGCGGGCGGCGGGCTGACCGACCCGCGGTGGCGGGGGGCGTTCGAGGCGGTGCCGCGCCATCTTTTCGTGCCGTATTACTACGAAGCGGGCGTGGCGGGCGGCAAGGGCGGGGCGGGGCTCACCACGCGGCTGTGGCGGGACGACCGGAACCCGCTGCGCCGGGCCCGCTGGCTGGCCGGGGCGTACGCCGACGCGCCGCTCGCCACGCGGGTGCGCGACGGCGAGCTGATCTCCTCCAGCAGCCAGCCGTCCCTGATGGCGCGGATGCTCGAGGCGCTGCGGGTGCGCGACGGGGACCGGGTGCTGGAGATCGGCGCGGGCAGCGGTTACAACGCGGCGCTGCTCGCCCATCGGCTCGGCGACGGCAGGGTGACGACCGTCGATCTCGACCCGGAGATCACCGAGGCCGCCCGCAGACACCTTGCCGCGGCCGGGTTCCGCCCGGCGGTCGTCACCGGTGACGGGGCGCGCGGCTGTCTCGCCCGCGCCCCCTACGACCGGATCATCGCGACGTGCGCGGTGCCGTCCGTACCGCCCGCGTGGCTCGAACAGTGCCGCCCCGGGGCGCTGATGCTGATGCCGCTGGCCACCGGGCTGGTGCTGTTGCGGGTGCGCGGCGCCCGGCACGCGGAGGGACGCTTTCTGACCACGCCCGCCTACTTCGTCCCACTGCGCGGCAGCGGGACGCCGGGTCCGGTGTCCGCGCACGGGCTGCCGTCGTGGCCGCTGCTGGACGAGTCGTTCCGCTTCCTGCTGCACGTGGCCGCGGGCCGGCTGGAGCCGGTCGAGGTGCTGGCGCTGTGGGAGCACGAGGGCCGGCCGGGGCGCGAGCGCTACGGGGTGACGGTGCGGGGCGAGCGGCAGTGGGCCTGGCTGGACGACGCGGAGGGCCCGTACGCCTGGCCGCTGGGCGCGGAGCGCACCTGACAGAGCCCGGCCAACCGGGATCGGGCCGGGGCGCAGCGCCCCGGCCCGGGTACAGCTCTATCGGGTGTCTTGTGGATCAGGCGGGAGCCCGGCATGATCCACAGACACCTCCTAGCCGCGGCGGACGGTGATCGTCGTCCAGGCGCCGACGTGCACGCGGTCGCCCTCCTGGAGCGGGATCGGGACGTACGGCTGGATCGGCTCCTCGCCGCCGTTGATCGTCGTGCCGTTCGTCGAGTCCTGGTCGACGACCGCCCAGCCGCCGTCCGGCTGCTGGACGAGGACCGCGTGCTGGTGCGAGACGCCCGGGTCCTCGGGCGCGCGCCCGAGGTCGATGTCGGGGGCCTCGCCCGTGCTGTGGCGGCGGCGGCCGATGGTGATCTGCTGGCGGCCGCTGAGCGGCAGCTGCTGCTCGGGGGAGTACGCCGGGAGGTTCAGCCCGGCGGCCTCCGGGCCGCTGCGGTTCATCATCGCCATGAAGTAGTCACGGTCCGGCGCGACGACCGCGACCCAGTTCGCGGGCCCGGCCGGGGGCGGGGGCGTGTGCCCTCCGCCCTGGCCGTACGGACCGGGCGGCGGGGGCGTGCCGGGGCCCTGGTACGCCTCGTTGCCGTAGGACGGGGCCGGGGGAGCCGGCGGCTGCGGCGCCTGGGGATAGCCGTAGCCGTAACCCTGCTGCTGCTGCGGCTGCGGCGGGGCCGGAGCCGGTGGCGGCGGAGCGGCGCCCGCGGACGCCTGCGGCGGCGCCAGCGGCCAGTCGTCCTCCGCGGCGCCGAAGGCCGGGCCGGAGGGCTGGTTCGGGTCCGACGGGGACAGCGGCTCGGCCGGGCGGTTGATCTGGGACGGGCGCGAGGCCTGGTAGTCGCCGCCGTGCGTCTGGGGCGGCGGCTGCTGACCGTGCGGCGGCAGTGGCTGTCCGGGCGACGGCGGACCCTGCGGCGGCTGCCCGTGCGGCTGCGGCGGCCCGGGCGGCGGCGGGAAGCCGCCCTGTCCGGGGGGCGGCGGAGCGTACGAGGTGGGCTGCTGCGTCAGGAAGTTGTAGCGGCACTCCTCGCAGAACGGCGCCTGCGCCTCACGCGGCGTACGGCACTGCGGGCACACCTCCGGCTGGTAGGCGGCGTCCGGCTGCGGCGGGGCCGGGTAGCCGTACCCGCCCGGGGGCGTGCCGGGCGGGGGCGGCGGGCCGCCCGGGGCCGGGTAGCCATAGCCGCCGGGGCCGCCCGGCATCGGAGGGGGCGGAGGCGGCGGGACGGGACCGGAGGGCATGGGTGTCCCCGACATCCGGTGGCCACACACCTCGCACCAGTCGTCGGCCGCCGATTGGTGGCCGTTAGGGCAAGTCGGCATGTCGGTGATCCCCCTCTTGTGCCGTTCTTGGCATTTCTGCCGTAACGCGATCTTTTCCTGCTACTTCTTGACGCGAACCGTCTTGGTTGAGCGAGTTTCGAGTGTCATCTCGTCTGCCTCCGCGACCTTCGCTTTCAGTCGCACAGTACCTGTCGCCGCATCGACGACGTCCACCACCTTCGCAAGCAGTTTCGCCGTGTCCGTGTTCCCCGAGGTGTTCGCCAGCTGTACGGCCCTTCCCAGCTTGGCGGTCGCTCCCTCGACATCGCCGGACTTGCGCGCATCCATGCCCTGTTGGATGACCTGTGCCAGTTCGGCCTGACCCGTATAGTGCGCGACCTGCGGATTCATCGAGGTGGAGGCGGTCATGTCGGCCGTCCACACGGCCCGGACGAGCCCCTGGGTCAGCGGGGGCGGCGGGCTCTGGCCATCCGGCTGCGGCAGGACGAGGGAGACCCGGGCCGCGAGCATTTCCTGGCCGATTTCCGCCACCGGAACCCGCAGGGACACGTGGTAATCGCGGGATTCGTCCCCCCATGACCCCGTCGGGTAGTCACCGGAGCGCGGTCCGGCCTCGGCGCGCCGCCCGGTCAGATCCTCGACCGCGGGTGCGACCTGTTTCACATACAGCACCTCGGCGCCCGCCGGGGTCCACAGCCGCAGATGGACGTCCGCGACCTCCTTCCGCATGGCCGTCTCCATCATGCGCGTGAAGTCCGCGGACAGTTCGACCGGATTCGCCACGATATCGGCCGTCCCGAGCAGGGCGGAGGCGATCCCGGTGACCTCCTTGACCTCCCAGTCCGTGCCGACCCCGCGGGCGTCACAGGTGAAGCGGCCCGCGCAGGCGTCGAGCGCGGCCCGCAGCGCCTCCGGCTTCTCGTGCTCGTTGCGGCCGTCGGTGAGCAGGATGCCGTGCCGGATCGAGACATCGGCGGCGCCCAGCAGCCGGTCGGCGAGCCTCAGCCAGGTGCCGATCGCCGTGCCGCCGCCCGTGCGGAGCCCGCGCACCGCGTCCTTGGCCTCGGCGCGGGTGACCGGATCAGCGGTCGCCAGCTGCCCGTTGCCCGGAAAGACCTCGACCGCCTTGTGGGTGCCCGCGATCACGGCGAAGGCGACCCCGTCGCGCACCGTGTCGATGGCGGCGGCGGTCGCCTCCCGGGCGTGCCGCATCTTCGTCGGCGGATAGTCCATGGAGCCGGAGCAGTCCAACATGATCACCACGGCCGCGCCGCCGCCCCCGGCGTACCCGCCCGGGGCGGCGACGGGAGCGGGGATCGGCATCCCTCCGGTCGTCCCGCCGCCGGTCGAGGTGACCGTGACGATCGCGTTGACCTCACGGCCTCCCTCCGGGAGGTACTCGTTCTGGTAGACGTCGACCGAGAACCGCGGCGCGTGGGACTTGGAGAAATTGGCCATCTGATCCGCTCCTTGGCGCTCCACAGGGACGTTCGGGCACATCGCGTCGTGCCGCGAGAGCGTGGGCGAGTGATGGCGCGCGGCTACCGCCCCCGGGCCGGAGCCCGTCCCCCTCGGGCCGTCAGGCGGATCCTGCCCCTCACGGCGCGGCGGGGAACGGCACCACGGCCACTGTTACGTTGTCGTGGCCCCCGCCGTTGAGGGCGTGGCCCACCAGAACCCGCGCGCTCTGCAGCGGCCGGGCCCGGGCGTCCGGCGGCACCGCGCGGGCCATCTCCTCCGCCGATTCGGCGTAGTTCCACAGCCCGTCGGTGCACACCACCACGACCCCCGGCCGGTCGGGCTTGAACGAGGCGGCGTGCGGCTCCAGTTCATAGGCGTCCGCTCCGAGCCAGCCGGTGATGGCGTGCGCCCGCTCGTCCGCGTACGCCTCGGCCTCCGACATCAGTCCCGCCGCCACCATCTGGGCCGCCCACGAGTCGTCCTCGGTGAGCCGGGAGGGCTGGGTCGTACGGTCGTCGGGCACCCAGTAGACGCGGCTGTCGCCGATCCAGCCGACGGTGAGCAGGTCGCCGGTGACGACGGCGCTGACGATGGTGCAGGCTGGAGCGTTCTGATGGCGCTGCTGGGGCTCCTCGTGCGGGACCGGCGCGCCGGTCTCCACGGCGAGCGCTGTGACCGCGTCGGCGGCGGCCACGATCGCCTCGCTCATGGCCTGCCGGGGGTGGGCGCCGCGGGGGAGCGAGGTGAGCAGCGACACCTCCGCCGCGTGGGCGGCCGCGGCTGACGCGTCGTCGGGGCGGGTGGCCGAGGAGACCCCGTCGCAGACCACCGCGACGACGGCCGGTGAGCCGTCCTGGAGCGCCACCGTGGCCACGGAGAACGCGTCCTCGTTGCGGTGGTGGCGCAGCCCGCGGTCACTGGCCGCGGCGACGCCCGCCAACTCCCGCTCCATATGGTCGCGCTCACGCGCTTGCGCGTGCCCGCAGTGCTCGCAGTATCCGTCCCTGTCGATGGTGCCCTCCTGGCACGCGGCGCACCGGGGGCGGCTGTCGCCGCCGGGCAGCCGGGGGTCAGCCCCGGTGCCGGTGCCCGCGCTCGTTGCCGTGCCTGTGCCTGTGCCTGTGCTGGTGCCTGTGCTGGTGCTGGTGTGCGTCCGAGTGTGCGGGTGCGGGCCGGCGGACGCGCCGGCGGGGGTGGTCGGCTGCGCGCCGGGCGTCGCGGGGCCCGGCGGTGTCGGGGCGTCGAGGGCCGCCGCGGCCCGCGGATCGGCCACCGGCACCGGGGCCGCCAGCCGGTAGTCCTCCGGCTCCTGCCGCGCGGACGGCACGGCCGCCGACACTTCGGCCCCGCACCCGCCACAGTAGTTGTCTCCCGCCTCCAGCGGCTCTGCACAGGTCGGGCAGGCTGACAGCTGGGGCAGCTGCGGCATCTGCGACATCGATCACACCCACGTCCTGGGGCGGTAGCGGTTGGCCCGCTCCACCAGTTCGATCCTCTCCTCGCCGCGCTGCGCGAGCCTGGCGAGTACCCGGTACGAGCGCTCGAGTCCGAATCGCAGCCCGCGCTCGTCCAGGCTGCTGCCGAGCAGCGGCGGCCGGGTCCGGCCCGGCGGCGCGCCGCTGCTGCCGGACAGTACCCAATCCAGCGCACTGCCCAGGACTTCCGTGCACAGCCGCTCGCGCCGCACCGCGTCGAGGCCGAACTCTCCCAGCCGCTCCACCTGGAGGGCGGCCGCCGTCAGATCGGCCAGCAGCGCCTCCCGCGCGGCGCGCTGGCGCAGCCGGGCCCGCACCGCGGCGACCCGGGCCGCCGTGTAGTGGATCGAGGACTCCGGGACGGACTCCAGCACCCGCACCGCGTCCGCCCGGTCCCCGGAGCACAGCCGCACCCGGGCCAGCCCGAAGGCGGCGCTCACGAAGCTCGGATCGGTCGCCCACACGAGCCGGTAGTACTCCGCCGCGTTGTCCAGCTGGCCCAGCACCTCGGCGCAGACGCCGAGCGCCAGCTTCGCCGCGGGCTCCCCGGGGAACGCGTCGTAGACGGCGTCGAACGACAGCGCGGCCGTCTCGTGGTCACCGATGGCCAGCGCGTGCACCCCCCGGTACCAGACGATCCGCCAGTCGTCGCGGTACGCGGCCTCCAGAGCGGTCAGCGCGACACCCGCCTCATGGGTCTGCCCCAGCTCCAGCAGGGCACGCACCCCGCGCAGCCGCAGCTCGGGGGAGTCGAAGGGCGCGGTGTGCAGCGCCGCTCCGACCTCGGCGGGCGGCGCGGACAGCAGCCCGGCCAGGAACCCGGCGTTGGGATCGGACGGATCCACCAGCGGCACGGGCAGGGCGAGCGCGGTCGCCCGGGTGTCCAGCGGTGCGATCGCGGGCAGCGCCAGGACCGGTGGGCCCTGCGCCGGTACGGGGCCGCTCGGCGGCGCGCCCCGGCCCGCCGCCCGCCCGCCCAGCAGGGACGGGTCCTGGCCCTGCTCGGCGAACAGCACCGTGTCCACCACGCGGGTCTCCGGCCCGAAGAGAGTCGACAGCGCTGGCCGGGGCCGCCCGGTCTGCAGCGCCACGGCCTCCCGCAGCACACCGGTCAGCTGGTCGGCCATCTCCCGCGCGGAGGAGAACCGGCGCCCCGGGTCGGGGTCGGTGGCCCGCACCAGGAGCCGGTAGAAGGACTCGTACCGCCGGAAGACCTCGATGTGCTCGGGGTCCGGGAGGCTGTCCACGAAGACGTTCGTATAGCCCTGGAAGTCGAAGGTGAGCACCGCGAGCGTGCGCGCCACCGTGTACAGGTCGGAGGCGACCGAGGGGCCCTGCTCCGCGACCTCCGGGGCCTGGTAGCCGACCGTGCCGTAGATGGCGCTGTCCACGTCGTCCATCCGCCGGACCGCGCCCATGTCGATGAGCTTGAGCTGGTCCTGCTGCTGTATGGCGTTGTCGACCTTGAAGTCGCAGTAGAGCAGATTGCGGCTGTGCAGATGGCCCAGGGCCTCCAGCGCCTCGATCCCGTACGCGCACGCCTGCTCGACCGGCAGCGGATCGCGCCTGCCGTCCGGGGCACGCCGCTCGTTGGCGATGTCCTTGAGGGACTTGCCGCCGACGTACTCCATGACGATGTAACCGTCGAGACTGCCCGTGTTCTGGTCCAGGTGCTCGACGAAGTTGTAGATCCGGACGATGTTGGAGTGCTCGATCTCGGCGAGGAAGCGGCGCTCGGAGACGGCGGCCGCCAGCGCCTCCTCGTCGCCGGTGTCCAGCAGGCCCTTGAGCACCACCCAGCGGTCCGACACCGCGCGGTCGATGGCCAGATAGATCCAGCCGAGCCCGCCGTGCGCCAGACAGCCCGCCACTTCGTACTGCCCGTGCACGATGTCGCCGGGGCCGAGCTTCGGCACGAAGGAGTAGGGGTGACCGCACTTGGTACAGAAGCCCTCGGTGCGGCCCGGCCGGTCGCCGCGGGCGCGGCCCACCGGCGCCCCGCAGTCGCCCCGGCTGCAAAAGCGCTTCCGCTCCGGCACCTCGGGGTTGGCCAGCACCGCCGAACGCGGATCGGGGCGCGGCACTCCGGGGACGCTGACCAGACCCGCGCCCAGCGCGTTCCGCCCCGAGGCGGACGAGGAGGGGCCGGAGCCGCGCACCGAGACCGAACGCGAGGAGCGCCCTGAGACGGAGCGGGACAGCCGCCCGGACACCGAGCGCCGGGACGACGAGGACCGCGACGGCCGGGACGCGCCCGAGGAGCGGGACGACGAGGAGCCACGGCCCCCGCCGCCCCCGCCGCCCGCGACGCCGGTGGGCGGCGAACTCACCATGCCCCGCGGGGAGACCACCGGGGCCATCCCACAGATGTCGCAGTACAGCTCGCCGCCGCCCACGTCCTCGTACGACCCGCCGCACTCGCGCCGCTGGCAGGTGACGATGTCACTCATAGCGCTCCCCCTCGCCGCCGTGATCGGCGGTGCTGCGATCGGCGGGGTCCTGCTGCCGGGGCGCGAACGCCTCGGCGGCCGCCCGCTGATAGCGCAGGACCGCCTGCTCGGCGGCGCGCAGATCGCACGGGGCGCTCCACAGCATCCGGCGCGCCATGTCATACCGCTCCACCAGCAGCGGATCCTCCGCCATACCGTGCCGGTCGACCTTCGCCTTGTACGCGTCCAGCCGGCCGCGCAGCTCTGCGCGGACCGCGAGTGGCGCCGTCACCGCCGTCAACGACTCGCGGGCGCGCAGCAGTTCGTCGTCGGCGCGCTGCTCCAGGCTGTCCAGCAGCGGGGAGAGCCGGTGCCACTGGGAGCGGCGGCGGTAGTCGGCGGCCGCGACCAGCTGCTCGTGCAGCGCGGTCGGCGGGCCGCTGACCGCGGGCACCTCGGACGCCGCGATCTTCGCCAGCACCTCACCGCGCGCCTGCCGGGCCTCCGCGAGGGTGCGATCGGCGCGGGAGAGCACATCGCGCAGCCGCATCAGACGCCGCTCGGCGTCCTGCCGGACGTCCAGGACGGCCTCGATCTCGCGCCGCACGTCGTCCAGGGCGCGGGCGGCGCGGTCGTAGCGGACGGTGTCGGGGCTGCCGCCGCCGGGCGCCGAACTTCCGGCGGCCGGTTTCCAGAAGGCGAGCGGATCGGAGACCACCTCGGCGCGCAGCGCGGTCAGCTCGGCGGTGATCTGCTCCAGATCGTCGCCCGAGGGGTGCTCCCCGGGCCGCACCCCGACCGAGTGGGCGAGCGAACGAGTGCGGTGCAGCTCGGCGGAGAGCATGTCGATCCGGGCGGGCAACGCGGACCACACGGCGTCGGCCGTGACGATGACGTCCAGCGCCTCGGCATACCAGCGGTTCATCCGGTCGGTCAGCTGCTCCAGGCTCAACTGCTCGCTGAGCAGCGGCGTGCCGGTGAGCGTGGCGGTGCTGGGCAGGGTGATACCGGGGCCGCGCAGCAGCTCGGTCAGCTCGGCCAGCTCGCCAGGGGTGGACCAGCGGTGCCGGGAGCGCACCTCGCGGGCCCGCTGGAGGGCGTCCGTGTAGGCGTCGAAATAGCTCCACAGCAGGGAGATGGCCTGTTCGGTGGTGGCCCATCGGTCCTTGGTGACGCCGGTCAGCTCGGCGCCCTCGAGCAGCCTTCTGCCCGCGTGGTCCTGGAGGGCGAGCAGCGACGTCTCGATCGCCTCGTGCTCGGCGCCGAGCCTCGCCAGCGCACGGTCCACCTCTTCGCGGCCCATGGCCGGCCCCTCGGGTGTCCCCGTGGAGCCGGGGAAGGGTCCCGGGACCCCCATCGATCACCTCTCCGAGTCCGTGTCCGTATCCGTCAGGCGTGATCCGTCTGCTGCCGACATCCCTACGCGTGGGGACCGGGCGCTAATCCTTGCCGGTCCCTCAACTCCTGGCCCTCCTCACCAGGCCGCCGGTCCTTGGCTCTCCATCCTTGGCCCTCAATCCTTGTACAGGGGATCCGGAGGTGCCGGGTTCCGCTGTGTCCTGCCGAAATCCTCCGCGAGCCAGGTGCGGTAGGCGCGCTGCCAGGGGCTGTCGGAGCCACCTCTGCGGTAGTCCTCCAGGACCTTGTTGACCCGGCGTACCAGGTCGTCGTCCTTCTTGTTCATCGCCACGCCGTACAGCTCGTCGGTGAATCGGGGGCCGACCAGCTTGACGGAGGGGTCCTGGGCGGCCTGGCCCGCCGCCAGAGCGTTGTCCGTGATCACCGCGTCCACCTGTCCCATCTGCAGTCTGACCAGGCAGTCCAGCTGGTTGGGAACGGGCTTCACCTTGATCGCCCCGAGCGCCTTGGCGCCCTTTTCCGGGTCGTCCAGCACGCCCTCGGCGGTCGAACCCTGCGCCGTGCAGACCCTCTTGCCGCGCAGGGTCGTGTTGTAGCCGGTGATGGACGAGCCATCGGGGACCAGCACCTGCTGTCCGGCCTGGAAGTAGGCGGTGGAGAACGCCACGTCCTTGATCCGGTCGCAGTTGATGGTCATGGTGCGCACCACGATGTCCACCTTGTTCTGCTGGAGGGCCTTGATGCGCTGGCTGGTCGGGATGGTCCGGTAGATGACGGCGTCCGGATCGCCGAAGATGTCCTTGGCGATCGCGCGCACGAGGTCGATGTCGAACCCGGTCAGCTCGCCGGTGGCCGGGTCGCGATAGCCCCAGCGGTAGCTGTTCTGGTCGACGCCCGCGATCAGCTTGCCGACCTTGTGCCCATGGATCCTCCGGTCCTTGATCCGCTCGATGGCCTTACCGCTCGCGCTCGACGGCCGCAGGCTCGCCTCCGGCTTCTCACAGTCCTCCGCCGCCGTCTCGGAACCGGCGCCCAGGGTGTGCGGCCCCAGGCGGGAGCGGTCGGACGGCCGGGACTGCCGGGTGTCACCCCCGCCGTCCACCAGCGCGGGCCCCACGATGGCCGTGGTCACCCCGAGGGCGCACACCACCGCGGCGAGGCCCGAGCGCAGCCGTGTCGATCGCGGTCGTGTCCATCGCAGCCGTGCCGGTCGCATGTCTCCGCCCCCCATCGCCGTCACCGGTACTCCGACAGCCTGCGGCCTATGCCCAGGACCGCGCCCGCCGCGCCCAGCACCGCCAGCGTCCCGGCCCCGGCCGCCATCCCGGTGAACGTCCCGCGCCCGCTGTCGGCGGCCTGCCGGAACTGCCGCTGCTCATGGTCCAGCGCCTTCGCCAGCTCGTCGTCGACCCGGTCGAAGGACTCGCCCGTGCTGTCCTTGGCGCCGATGACCTTCTCCAGCGCGCCCTTGTAGTCGCCCGCGTCGTCGGCGCCGCGCGCCGCCTTGTGGCGGGCCTGCCACGCGCGGACCGCCGTGGCGGCCGCCTCCACCGGCTCCCGGCCCCCGCCGTCGTCCGCGAGCTGCCGCGCCCGGCCCAGCAGGCTGCCCTTGGCGGGACGGCCGCCGGGCTCGCGGCCGACGAGCCCGGCCATCCGGGAGGCGTAGCTGACCTCGTAGGCGTCCTTGCCCTTGTCGGCGCCGTCCTTGTCGACGACGACCGCGCCGCGCGCGACCAGCGTCAGGTTCTCGTCGGCGCGGGCGCGAAGCGAGGCGATCCGCGCCTCGTTGAGCACTCGCACGGACTTCGCCCCGTGGTCGTCGGACTCGTCCAGATCGGCGCGGGCGATGGCATGGCCGGCCACCAGCCACACCAGCACCACCGCGGCGGCGGCGGACGCCCCCAGCAGACCGTGGTTGAACACCCGGTTGGTCCGCCGGTAGTTGCGGCGCTGGGCCCAGCCCAGGGCGGCCAGCGCGGCCACCCCCACCCCTATCGCCACCCAGGGCCAGGACTTCGCGTCCCCGTAGTCCTCGCCGAGCCGGGCGGTCTCCACCTCGTACAGCCGGTCGGCGGCGGGCAGCAGCCGGGTGCGCATCGTGTCGTTCGCATACCGCAGATACGCGCCGCCCAGCGGCAGGCCCTGGCGGTTGTTGGCGCGCGCGGACTCGACCAGGCCCGTATAGACGGGCAGCAGTTGGCTGATCTTCCGTATCTCGGCGCGCGCCGACGCCGAACCGTCGGTGTTGGCCGCGGCCCGCACCAGCAGCTCGGACGCGGTGCCGATATCCCGCTCATACCGCCGCTGCACCGCGGCGGGCTCCTGGCCGCCCGCCAGGAAGCCGCTCGCCGCCGTGGTGTCGGCGTCGGCCAGCGAACGGTAGATCCGCGCGGCGTCCGCGCTCAGCGGCTGGCTGTGCTCGGCCACCGCGTCGGCCGCGGTCTCGCGGTCGGAGACCTGCCAGGCCGTCACCGCCCCGAACGCCACCACCAGCGCGGCCAGCACGGCTCCGATGATCCGCAGCCGCCCGGGCTCCGTCGTGGCCGCGGTCCGCGCCCGGTCCAGGCCCTCCCGCCACGCTGTCCGCGGCGGCGGGGCCGCGGGCGCGGGCGGCGGTGCGGGTCTGCCGATGGCCGACAGATGTGACACAAGACCTCCCCCTTGGTCCGGACCCCACGGTCACTGTCCGCAGAAGTATGGACCGCGCCCCCCGACCAGGTCACCGGTCGTGCCTGGATCTTGCTCGGATCGCGATCTCCCCTCCCACTCTGACTACGCTCGGGAGGGACTTCCGGTTCCCCTTTCGTCACCGTCAGTTTCCGTGACACCCTTTCGCGCACGCTGCGTTGCCGCCTGCGCTGCCGCTCCCTCGGCCCCGTCGTAGTGCGCGCGCAGCCGGGCGTACGCCGCCGGTGGCGCGCCGGTGCGGTCCAGGCCGAGCAGCGCCGCGCCGAGCACGGGCGGGGCCGTGACGACCCGGGGCGCGGCCTTCGGGGCGCGCTCCGCGAGGAGCGCGCGGACCCGGTCGTCCAGCTGCGGATGCCGGGCCGCCAGCACCCCGCCGCCCAGGATCACCGGCGTCTCCTCGGCCAGCAGGTCCAGCCGGGCCAGCGCGACCGTGGCCATCGTGACCACCTCCTCCGCCTGGCGGTCGACGATCGCGCGCGCGACCTCGTCGCCGCCCGCGGCCACCGCGAACAGCACCGGGGTCAGCGCATAGCGGTGGGACGGCTCCAGCCGCCCCAGGTGGACGGCCTCGATCAGCTCGTACATCGTGCTCAGGCCGAAGTGCGCGGGGAGGGCTCGGGCCAGCTCGGTCGGCTCGCCCCGGCCGTCCTCCGCGCGGGCCGCCCACCACAGCGCCTCCTCCGACAGGAAGCCCCCGCCGCCCCAGTCGCCGGAGAGCCGCCCTATGGCGGGGAAGCGGGCGGTGCGCCCGCCGTGGCCCAGACCGGCGCAGTTGATACCCGCGCCGCAGACGACGGCGACGCCGGTCGGCTCGCCGTCGTCCGCGACCCCGGCCCGCAGCAGCGCGAAGATGTCGTTGGCGACCGTGACGGTGTCGCCCCAGCCGTGGCCGGTCAGCGCCTCCGTCAGCTCCTCCTCCTCGCTCGGCAGATCGGCGTTGGCCAGGCACGCGGAGACGTGCCCGACCCGCGGCGGACCGGAGCCGCCGGCCTGCCGTGCCGCCTCCTCCACCAGCCGCGCCAGCCCGCCGACAGCCCGCTCGGTGCCCACGACGGGCGGCCGGAAGCCGCCGCCGCGGGCCGTGCCGAGCACGGTGCCGTCCGGGCCGACGAGCGCGACGTCGGTCTTGCTGTTGCCCGCGTCGATCGCCAGCACGGACGGCCCCGGCACGGCGGAGGAGGCCGGTGCGGAGGCGGTGGAGGCCGGTGCGGAACCGGCCGGTTCGGACTGCGTCAGGCCCACGCCAGGTGCTCCCGGTTGTGCGCGATCAGGTCGTCGGTCAGCTTCTCGGCGTAGTCGATCTGGCCGATGAGGGGGTGGGAGAGCAGCGCCTGGAAGACACGCTCCCGCCCGCCCTTCAACGCTGCCTCCAGCGCCAGGTGTTCATACGCCGTGACATGGGAGACCAGCCCGGCGTACAGCGGCTCCAGGGGGCGCACCGGAAGGGGCTTCGCGCCCCGCGCGTCCACGGTCGCCGGGACCTCGATCACCGCGTCGTCGGGCAGGAAGGGCAGGGTGCCGTCATTGAAGGCGTTGACGATGCGCACTTCCCCGCTGTCGCGCAGCAGCGACGACGTCAGATCGACCGCCGCCTCCGAGTAGAACGCCCCGCCGCGCCGGCTCAGCAGCTCCGGCTTCTCCTCCAGCGCGGGGTCGCCGTACATCTCCAGCAGCTCGCGCTCGATCGCCGCGACCTCCGCCGCACGTGACGGCTTGGTGCGCAGCTCCCGTACGACCGCGTCGTGCTGGTAGTAGTAGCGCAGGTAGTAGGACGGGACGACGCCCAGCCGGTCCACCAGGTCGCGCGGCATCCGCAGGTCGTCCGCGATCGCCGCACCGTGCTCGGCGAGCAGCTTGGGCAGCACGTCCTCCCCGTCGGGTCCGCCGACGCGCACCGCCCGCTCCCAGGTGAGGTGGTTGAGGCCGACGTGCTCCAGCGTCACCTCCCCGGGCGCCACGCCCAGCAGCTTCGCGAACTTGCGCTGGAAGCCGATGGCGACGTTGCACAGGCCGACGGCCCGGTGCCCGGCCGTCAGCAGCGCCCGGGTCACGATGCCGACCGGGTTGGTGAAGTCCACGATCCACGCGTCCGGATTGCGGCGGCGCACCCGCTCCGCGATGTCCAGCACGACGGGTACGGTACGCAGCGCCTTGGCGAGCCCGCCCGCGCCGGTGGTCTCCTGGCCGACGCAGCCGCACTCCAGCGGCCAGGTCTCGTCCTGCTCGCGCGCGGCCTGGCCGCCGACGCGCAGCTGGAGCAGCACCGCGTCGGCGCCGTCCACGCCCGCGTCCAGGTCGTCGGTCCAGGAGATCTTCCCGGGGTGGCCCTGCTTGGCGAAGATCCGGCGGGCGAGCCCGCCGACCAGCTCCAGCCGGTCCGCGGCCGGGTCGACCAGGACCAGCTCCTCCATCGGGAGCGCGTTCCGCAACCGGGCGAACCCGTCGATGAGTTCGGGGGTGTAGGTGGACCCGCCCCCCACGACTGCGAGTTTCAACCCTTGACTCCTGTCAGTGTGACGCCTTCGACGAAGGCTTTCTGGGCGAAGAAGAAGACGATGATGACGGGGGCCATGACCAGCAGCGTCGCGGCCATCGTCAGATTCCAGTTGACGCTGTGCGCGCTCTTGAAGCTCTCCAGCCCGTAACTGAGCGTCCAGGCGCCCGGATTCTGCGCGGCGTAGATCTGCGGGCCGAAGTAGTCGTTCCAGCAGTAGAAGAACTGGAAGAGCGCGACGGCCGCGATGCCCGGCTTGGCCATCGGAACGATGATGCGCAGCAGGGTACGGAACTCACCGCAGCCGTCGACCCTCGCCGACTCCAGGTATTCCTTCGGAATCGTCAGCAGGAACTGGCGCAGCAGGAAGATGGAGTACGCGTCCCCGAACGCCATCGGGATGATCAGGGGCCACAGCGAGCCCGACAGATGGAACTGCTGGGCCCACACCAGATACATGGGCACCACGACGACCTGCGGCGGCAGCATCATCGTCGAGATGACGAGCAGCATGGCGGTACGGCGGCCGCGGAAGCGGAACTTGGCGAGCGCGTACGCGACCGGAATGGACGAGCAGAGCGTGAACAGGGTGCCGAGCACCGCGTACATCAGCGAATTGCGCCACCAGTCGAGGAACCCGGGGGTCCGGAAGACCTCGGCGTAATTCGACCAGTGCCATTCGGTGGGCCACAGGGCGCCGCTCATCGCCTGGCTGTCGCTCATCACGGCGGTCAGGAAGACGAAGACGAACGGCAGCAGGAAGAAGAGCGCCGCGGCGATGGCGACGGTGTGCACGGCGATCCAGTGGAGCGCCGCGCGGCGGCGGGCGGCCGGGGCGGGGGAGCGCCGGGTCCCGGGGCGGACGGGCGCGGAGGGCGCCGTGAGAGTGGTGGTGGTCGCGGTCATGGCGGACGGTCCTCTCAGTCCTCGGCCGACAGCAGGCCGGCGCGCCGGCGCATCAGCAGCGTCGTCACTGCCATGGCGATCGCGAAGAGCACGAGCGAGAGCACGCAGGCGGCTCCGGTGTTGAAGTTCTGGAAGCCGAGCGAGTAGACGAGCTGCGGCACGGTGAGGGTGGAGTGGTCGGGATAGCCGGGCTGGATGACCGAACCGGGCCCGATGGTGACGCCGGAGGCGAGCTTTCCGGCCACCAGCGCCTGGGTGTAGTACTGCATGGTCTGGACGACGCCCGTCACGACCGCGAACATCACGATCGGGGTGATCGACGGCCAGGTCACATAGCGGAACTTGTGCAGCGCCCCGGCGCCGTCCAGCTCGGCCGCCTCGTACTGGTCCTTCGGCACGTCCAGCAGCGCCGCCATGAAGATGACCATGAGGTCGCCGATGCCCCACAGGGACAGCAGGACGAGCGAGGGCTTGGCCCATGCCGGGTCGTTGAACCAGTTGGGGGCGGAGATCCCGACGCTTCCGAGGATGTCGTTCACCGGGCCGGTGCCGGGGTTGAGCAGAAAGACGAAGGCGACCGTGGCCGCCACCGGGGGAGCCAGATAGGGAAGGTAGAACGCGGTGCGGAAGAAGCCGACCCCCGCCTTGACCTTGGTCACCAGAAGGCCGATCCCGAGACCGAAGACGACGCGCAGCGCGACCATCACCGCGACCAGCCAGAGCGTGTTCCACAGCGCCGGGCCGAACAGCGGCATCTGCTCGAATACGTACCGCCAGTTCCGCAGGCCCACGAAGGTCGGGGCCTCGATCTGGTTGTAGTGCATGAAGGAGAAATAGACGGTGGCGATCAGCGGATAGCCGAAGAAGACGGTGAATCCGACCAGCCAGGGGGAGAGGAAACCGAGGGTGCGCAGCCGCCGGCGCACGGCCTTACGGCGCAGGGCGGGGGAGTTCATCACTGTGGCCATGTCGCGCTCCGTCAGTTCTGGGCCTGGAGGTTGTCGGCGTCGATTTCCTCGTCGAGTTCCTTCAGCCCCTTGTCCAGGTCGTGCACCTTGCCCCCCTCGACGCCGTAGGAGAAGTCCTGGAGGGAGACCACGTACTGTCCGCCGTTGATCGAGGCGGGCAGCGCGGTGCTGTATCGGTTCTGCGCGATGTCCAGGAAGGCGCGGAAGGTGGGGTCCGGGTCGAGCTTGGGGGAGGTGAGCGCCGCCTTGGTGGACGGTACGTTGTGGATGGCGTTGGCGAAGGAGACGACCTGGTCGGTGTCGGCGGTCAGGAACTTCACCAGTTCCCATGCCGCGTTCTGGTGCTTGCTGCTGTGCCCTATGCCGATCACCGTTCCGGTGAGATAGCCCCGGCCGTAGGTCTCGGGCTTGTCGTCGGGCACCGGCAGGGGAGCCGTGCCCCATTTGAATTTCGCGCCCTTCATGAACAGGCCGCGCCATTCGCCGTCCATGTGCATGGCCAGCTTGCCGGTGAGGAAGGCGTTCTGCGAGGACATCTCGTCGCCGAAGGTGGTACGGAACTTCTCCAGCGGACGGTAGCCGCCCTGGCGCCGCACCAGATCCCGCGTGGTGGCGAAGAAGTTTTTGGCGGCGCCGCCCTTCGCCAGTCGCGCCTTTCCGTCCTTGCCGAAGTAGGTCGGCCCCCACTGGGCGAAAAGCCGGTCCGGGCTGTTCTGGTAGAGCCGGAAGTTCGGCATGAAGCCGACCCGCTCGTAACCGCCGTTCTTGGTGCGCTTGGTCAGCTTGACGGCGTCCCGCTTCAGCTCCGACATCGTGCGCGGCGGGCGGGAGATCCCGGCTTCCCGGAACGCGTCCTTGTTGTAGTACATCCCGTACGCGTCGGCGAGCAGCGGCAGGGCGCACTGGTCGCCGTCATAGCTGGTGTAGTCCAGCAGCGTCTTGGGGAAGACCTTGTTCTTGTCCAGGCCGGTCTTCTTCATGAACGGGTCGAGATTCACCCACATCCCGGACGAGCAGTACTGTCCGACGTTGTTGGTGGTGAACGACGAGGCCACGTCCGGAGCGTCGTCCCCGCCGGCCCGCAGCGCCTGGTTCAAGGTGGCGTCGGTGACATTGCCGGTCGCCTTCACCTTGATGTTGGGGTGGAGCTTCTCGAACCGGGCGATGCCGGCGTCGATCGCCTTGACCTCGTTCTTGTCCGACCAGCCGTGCCAGAACTTCAGTGTGACGGGTTTGGACGGATCGTCGGTCGCGCTGCCGGTGCTGGGATTGGCGCAACCGGTCAGCAGCAGGGCACCGGCGCTCAGTACCGGGACGAGGACGGCCGGCATTCGGGGCATGGGGGTACTTCCTTTACTGCGGGGGACGGCAGGGGAAGCGGCGGTACGGGCGCCGGATGGATAGTGAATTTCAGGCGGTGATTCTCAGGCGCTCTGAGGCGGTGTCTCAGGCGGTGATTCTCAGGCGGTGTCGAAAACGGTGTTACGCGCATCGGCGACCGCCTGACGCAGCGCGCCGATGAGTATCGGATCCCCCTCGATATCGCTGATCCGCAATTCCGGCCGGGGCAGTGCCAGCCCCGTCAGCTCGGTCTCGACCAGCTCGCGCAGCCGCTCCCCACCGGCCTGCGCGACCTCCCCCGACAGCACCACCAGCTCCGGGTCGACCACCGCGACGACGGAGGCGAGCCCGGTGGCCAGCCGCCGGGCCAGCTCGGTCAGCACCTGATCGCCCGCCCCCGGGGTACGCAGCGCGGTGGCGAGGGCCTTGGTGGCCGTGGGCGCCTCGATGCCGTGCTCCCGGGCCAGCTCCACGACGGCGGGGGAGCCGACCAGCTTCTGGAACCCGCCGCCTCCGTCCGGCGCGGCCGCCGCGTCCGGTCCGCCGCGGGCGAGCGGCGCGCCCGGCAGCGGCATGTAGCCGATCTCCCCGGCTCCGCCGGTGGCCCCGCGCAGCAGCGTGCCGCCGAGCACGATGGCCGCGCCGACCCCCTCGTCGGCCCAGACGAGGGCGAAGTCGTCGAAGTCCTGGGCGGTGCCGTGGTGTTGTTCGGCGACGGCCGCCAGGTTGACGTCGTTCTCGATGACGATCGGCGTGTGCAGCACCTCGGCCAGCTCGTCCCGCAGGGCGCGCGACTGCCAGCCGGGCAGATGCGGCGCGTAGCGCAGCTTCCCGGTGCGCGGGTCGAGGGCGCCGGGGGTGCCGATGACGGTCCCGTGCAGATCGGACCGGTCGAGCCCGGCCGCGGCCAGGGCGCCGTCGACGGCCTCGGCCACCAGCTCCGCGGTGCGGCCGGTCAGGGACTCGTCGGTGGTGGGGGCGGTCACCCGGTGCTCGCCGACCACCTGGCCGGTGATGTCGGCGACGGCGGCGGTGATGCCCTCCTGGTCGACGGCGAGCGCCGCGACATGGGCGGCGGCCGGGTTGATCTCGTACAGCTGGGCGTTGGGTCCGGGCCGCCCGGTCACGTTGCCGGTCGGGCGGACCAGCCCGGCGGACTCCAGGCGGGTCAGCAGTTGTGAGGCGGTCGGTTTGGACAGCCCGGTCAGCTCCCCGAGCCGGGTGCGGGTCAGCGGGCCGTGCGCGGCCAGCAGGTCCAGCGCGGCCCGGTCGTTCATGGCGCGCAGGACCCGGGGGGTCCCGGGCGTGCCGTTGGGGGTGTTGCCGGGGGGTGGTGCGGCCATGGTGGTGCCCCGCCTCACTCTGTTAAGAAACTTTCCTATTGATGAAGAGGAAGGTAAGACGCTTCCGGGGCGACGTCAATGGGTGTGAGCGTCCGGATTTGGTGTCTTCTTGGCGAAGCCATGGACCTGGCATGGACAAGTCACCGAGAGAGTGGCCTATCGACCATATGGATCACTCACAGGGGGTCAGGTGAGATCGTCTTCTTTCAGGTCGTCTTCCTTCCGCATGCGCGCGGCCTTGGTGGTGGCGACGGCACTGCCGCTCACGGTGGGCATACCCGTCGCTCAGGCCGACTCCGCACCGTCCGGACGGGACACCCTGAGCGCGACCAAGCCCGCCTGGGCGACCGCGAGTTCGGACCGGGGGGCCGCCGCCGACAGCGGTAAGGTCGCCGCGCGCGTCTACCTCGCCGGGCGGGACGCCAAGGGGCTCGCGGACTACGCCGCCGCCGTGTCCGACCCCTCCTCGTCCGCCCACGGCAAGTACTTGACGGCCCGGCAGACCCGGGAGCGGTTCGGGCCGACCCGGCAGCAGACCGACGCCGTGACCGACTGGCTGCGCGGCGCCGGACTCACCGTCACCGGCCGCAACGAGCACTACGTCTCGGTGACCGGTCAGGTGGCCGCCGCGGAGAAGGCGTTCGGCACCCAGCTGCACAACTACACCAAGGACGGACAGGTCTACCGGGCCCCGGCCAAGGCCGCCACCGTGCCCGCCTCGCTGAACGGCGCCGTCCTCACCGTCGTCGGCCTGGACAACGCGCCCAAGCGGGCCAGGCACATGGCCACCCAGGGGGAGACGCTGCCGCCACCCGGAGCGGTCTTCAAGAACGCCGGGCCCTTCTCCAGCTACTACGGCTCCCGGACCGACACGAGCCTGCCCTCCGCGTACGGCGCCAAGCAGCCGTACGCCATCAAGGGCTACACCGGCAAGCAGCTGCGCGCGGCCTACGGCGCCACGTCCCGCAACACCGGCAAGGGCGTGACGGTCGCCATCACCGACGCCTTCGCCTCGCCGACCATCGCCGCCGACGCCGCCCGCTACGCGAAGCGCAACGGCGACCCCGGCTACCGCAAGGGCCAGCTGACGCAGGTGCTGCCCGCCGAGTACCGGCACACCGAGGACTGCGACGCGAGCGGCTGGTACGGCGAGGAGACCCTCGACGTCGAGGCCGTGCACGCGCTGGCCCCCGCGTCCGACGTCGTCTACGTCGGCGGCGCGTCCTGCACCGACGACGACCTGCTGGACGCGCTCGCCAAGGTCGTCGACAACCGGCTGGCCGACATCGTCTCCAACTCCTGGGGCGATGTGGAGGCCAACCAGACCCCGGACCTGGCGCTCGCCTACGACCAGATCTTCCAGCAGGGCGCGGTCGAGGGCATCGGCTTCTACTTCTCCTCCGGCGACAACGGCGACAACGTCGCCTCCACCGGCACCAAGCAGGTCGACACCCCCGCCAACTCGGCGTGGGTGACGGCCGTCGGCGGCACCTCACTGGCCGTCGGCAAGAAGAACACGTATCAGTGGGAGACCGGCTGGGGCACCACCAAGACCACCCTCACGGCGGACGGCAGCAACTGGGACTCGCTGCCCGGCGCGTACACCTCGGGCGCCGGAGGCGGCACCAGCAAGACCGTGCCGCAGCCGTTCTACCAGCGCGGTGTGGTGCCCGACGCGCTCGCCCGGGCGAACGGCGGAACCGCCAAGCAGCGCGTCACCCCGGACGTCGCGGCCGTCGCCGACCCCAACACCGGCTTCCTGGTGGGGCAGACCCAGACCTTCCCCGACGGATCGCTCCAGTACGGCGAATACCGCATCGGCGGCACCTCGCTGGCCGCCCCGGTGATCGCCGGCGTCCAGGCGCTGGCCCAGCAGGCGGGCGGCGGACGGCCGCTCGGCTTCGCCAACCCGTCGCTGTACGGCCGGTACGGCACCGCCTCGTACCACGATGTGACCGACCATCCGCTGGGCGCCGGGGTCTCGCTGGGCGTGGTCCGGGTCGACTACGTCAACAGCCATGACGCCTCGGACGGCCTGGTCACCTCGCTGCGCAGCCTCGGCCGCGACAGCTCGCTCAGCGCGGTCGTCGGCTACGACGACGTGACCGGGGTGGGCACCCCGGCCGCCGGATACCTGGCGTCCTTCGGCGCGCACCGCCGCTGATCCGCCGCTGATCCACACCCTGCGCCCGCCGTGCCGCCCGTCCCCTCGCCTCGAGGGGACGGGCGGTTCACTTCGAGGGGGCGGACGGGGTCGTCGTGGGCGGCGCGAGGGGGCTGGCCGCGGCGGACTGCGGCGACTCGGGGTTGGCCAGCGCGGACGGCGCGGTCATGGAGGCAGTCGGGTCGGCCGCCTCGCCCGCCGGATCGCCCTCGGCCGGGCGGCCGACCAGCTGGATGCCCGCCTCGTTCAGCGCCTTCTTGATCCGCCAGCGCAGCTCACGCTCGACGTCGAGGGACTTGCCCGGCATGGTCCTGGCCGAGACCCGGACGATCATGGAGTCCAGGTAGACCGCGGTGAGCCCCAGCACCTCTATCGGCTCCCACAGCCGCTCGTTCCACGGCTCGTCCTTGGCCATGTCCACACCGACCTGGTTGATCACCTCGCGGACCCGGTCCAGGTCCTCGTCGGCGCGTATCTGGACGTCGACCCCGGCCGTCGCCCAGCCCTGGCTGAGGTTGCCGATCCGCTTGACCTCGCCATTGCGGACGTACCAGATCTCCCCGCTGTCCCCGCGCAGCTTGGTGACCCGCAGACCGACCTCGATCACCTCGCCGGAGGCCACCCCCGCGTCGATCGAGTCGCCCACCCCGTACTGGTCCTCAAGGATCATGAAGACGCCGGAGAGGAAGTCGGTGACCAGGTTGCGGGCGCCGAAACCGATCGCCACACCCGCCACACCGGCGCTCGCGAGCAGCGGCGCCAGATTGATCTGCAGGGCGGAGAGGATCATCAGCCCCGCGGTCCCCATGATCGCGAACGAGGCGACGGAGCGCAGCACCGAGCCGATGGCCGCGGACCGCTGCCGCCGCCGTTCGACATTGACCAGCAGCCCGCCGAGCGCGGTGCCGTTCACGGCCTGGGCCGTGCGGTTCATGCGCTCGATCAGCTTGGTGATCCCCCGCCGCACGGCGGACCGTAGGACGAACGCGATCACCAGGATCAGGGCTATGCGCAGCCCGACGCTGAGCCAGGTGGACCAGTTCTCCTCCACCCAGCCCGCGGCGTTGGTGGCGCTCCTGTGCGCATCGTCCAGAGTCGGGGTCGTGGGACGAGGCGTCGAGTCAGCGGCCAGAGCAGCGGACCAGAACACAGCGGAAACCCTTCGTCTACGGCATGCCCGCGCGGATGGCGCACGCGCAATTCCTTCACACAGTAGCCGGGCGCGGGAAAGTGCCGTTCCTGTGTTCGAGAGCGCGCGAGCGCGCCCGGGGGGCGCACGAAGGCAGGGGGAACGGCCTCAGCTCGCGGTTTCCGCCGCCGCCCGGGGCCCGGTCGTCCGCCGGGTGCCCCGGAGGTCGCCCGGGGCCGTGATTCTTGCCACTCCAGCGAAGCTCTAGTGAGCCTCGTGTGCAGTGTGGATGGGTCGTGGGCGGGTCGTATACGCGCGGTACGCGGAAATGCCTCTCAACCGTTAACCCGGTGATAGTGGCGTTCCGGCCAGGGTTCAGGGGAAACTGGGGGAGATCGTCCCGGCGCGAGCCACGCGCCGCCGGCGTACAAGGAGGCATCCGTGCCGCATGTCCTGGTCCTCAACGCGTCGTACGAGCCGCTCGGCGTCGTACCGCTCCGCCGCGCGCTCATTCTCGTCCTCAACGACAAGGCCATCAGCCTCGAGGACTCAGGCGCCCTGATGCACAGCGCAACCCGTGCGATCCCCGCTCCCAGCGTCGTCAGGCTGAAGCGCTTCGTGCGGGTGCCCTTTCGCGGGCCCGTCCCGCTCACCCGCCGCGCCCTGTTCGCCCGCGACGGCGGCAGATGCGCCTACTGTGGTGGCGTCGCAACCAGCGTCGATCACGTCATCCCGCGCAGCCGTGGCGGGCAGCACACCTGGGAAAACGTGGTCGCCGCCTGCCGCAGGTGCAACCACGTCAAAGCCGACCGACACGTCGCCGAGATCGGCTGGCGGCTGCGCCATCAACCCGCGCCGCCGTCCGGCCTCGCCTGGCGCATCATCGGCACCGGCCATAGGGACCCGCGCTGGCTGCCATACCTGGAGGCATTCGGCGCGGACGACGCGATGGCCCGGATCGACGGCAAATCCGCCTGAGATACCGGGCTCGCCTTTTTTGGGGACCGGGTTTTTGGGGACCGGGTTCCGCCGGCAGGTGCCCCCGACCGTTGAGGTGGGGGCACCGCCCGGCGATGGGACCTACCTCTTCGGTTTCCCCGGTTTCTCCGCCGCGTACGCCGCTACCGACCAGAGCGAGTAGCCGAAGCGGGTGCCGCGCTCGATGCCCTGGATCCGGACGAACCGGGTGTCCGGGGCGTCCACTCCCACCATCTCCAGGCCGCCCTTGCCGTCGGTGACGGTCGCCGCCGTGCGCCAGGTGCGTCCGTCCGCCGAGACCTGGACCCGGTAGCGCGAGGCGTACGCGTCCTGCCAGCGCAGATCGAGCCGCCCGAGGTGGGTCGGGCGGGCCAGTTCGAGCTGGAGCCAGGCGCCGTCCTCGGCAGGGGAGGACCAGCGGGTCCCGGGGTCGCCGTCGACGGCCGCGGAGGCCGGGAAGTCGGGGGTCTCGTCGCCGGACGAGGTCGCCTTCGTACCCTTCGCGCGGGCCAGGTCGGGGCCGCTGGTGCGGGGCAGGGCCCGGACGGTCAGCATGCGCTGCTCCGACCCGAAGCGGACCGGGACGGCGTACGTGCCCGACTTGGTGTCCTTGTCGACGGAAATCTCGATCCGGGCGGTCGCCGTGGCCCCGCGCGGGGCCGTCACTCCCTCGGGGGCCCGGGCCGTGATGCCGCGCGGGGTGCGCAGCGTCAGGTCGTCGTTCACATCGCCCGGGCGCAGCGAGGTCAGCTCGGCCTTGAGGGTCGCGGACCGGCCGCCGACCTCGGCGTCCACGGATTCCCGCGACAGCCGCAGCTCGACGGCCGGGGTGTCGGCGAACCAGGGGGTGATCTCGTGCACGGTGGGCGGCGTGGTGCCCGCCGCCCAGCTCAGCCGGACCGCGTCGGCGCGTATGCCCTTGCCGCCGACCTGCGTGAAGCCGTCCGCTGCCAGCGCGCCGAGCCGGTGCCAGCCCTCGCCCGGCACATGGGCCTCGACGGTGCCCGAGCCCTCCGCCGGCCGTCCGGTGAGCGCGGAGACCGACGACAGCGGGCGGGTGCGGCCGAAGCGCACGGTGACCGGTCTGCCCGGGGAGGCCACCGTGGTGGTCGCCTTGCCGTCCGCGGCCGCTTGATCGGCCTCGCGCGTACGGAGCTTCTCCTTGCCGGACCGTTTCACGCCGGACCAGTCGTCCGCCTGGGCCAGGGCCTTCTTCAGGAAGGGGTCCAGCACGTCCTTGCCGACCGTGACCCGGCTGTCCGCGATCTTCTCGCGCAGCCCCTCCACCGCCAGCCGCGCCGTCCAGGCCTTGTCGCCGTCGCCGTGCGCCTGGGCGGTGAGCATGTCCACCGCCTGCACGCCCGCATCGCCGTAGCGCCCGAGCTGGTCGAGCCAGGGCCGTACGTCGTCGCCCAGCGTCCCGGACAGCCGGTCGGGGGCGTCCCGCATGGTGCGGAACGCCGCGCGCAGCCGGTCCGCCGCCCGGTCCAGCCGCCCCACGTCCGTACGGCCGACCGCCGACCAGAAGGCGTCGGTCAGGGGGCGCAGATAGGCGGACTCGTCGCCGCCGAGCACCGAGGACGCGTCGTTCCCGGCGAGCGCGTGCAGCGCCGCGCGGGTCTTGCCGTCCGGCCCGGCCAGGTCGTCGATGGCCGCCTGCCAGGACTCCTGGGGGCGGTAGCCGCGCGGGTTCCAGGCGAAGTCGGCCGCCGTGAACAGCGGGATGCGGGACGCGGTCGGCTGCTCCATGGCGTTGGCCAGTAAGGCGGCGGACTGGGTGGCCACGGCCGGGTCCCGGCCGGTGTAGGGGCCCAGGAAGATCCGGTCCTGGGCGTAGTCGTTGACCGGGTAGTTGTCCATGGTGACCAGCCGGTGCCCGAAGGCGGCCCGGGCGCCGGCCAGCTCACCGCCGGTGATCGTCCTGGGCACCACCCCGACGCCGGTCCAGGCCACCTCGACGGCGGTGTCGAGATCGGCGGCCAGCGCGCGCCGGAAGTCGGTGTCGCCGTCCTGGTAGTACTCGGTCGGCATCAGCGAGAGCGGCGCCGCGTCCGGGTGCCGCCCGGCCAGGTGGCGGGCGACCGCGTTGGCCATCCTGGCCTGCGCCTTCGCCGCCGCCTCGGGGCCGGAGCCGAAGGTGTCGGCGTCCTTGCCGCAGTGCCACTCGCTGTAGCTGACGTCCTGGAACTGGAGCTGGAAGGAGCGCACCCCCAGCGCCCACATGGCGTCGACCTTCTTCAGCAGCGCCTTCAGATCGCTGTCGGAGGAGAAGCACATCTCCTGGCCGGGGGAGACCGCCCAGCCGAGCGTCACATGGTTGGCGCGGGCGCGGGTGGCCAGCTCGCGGAACTCCTCCCGCCGCTCGGCCGGGTACGGATCGCGCCAGCGGGCCTGGCGGTACGGGTCGTCACCGGGCGCGTACAGGTAGCGGTTCTGCTTGGTGCGGCCCATGAAGTCGAGCTGGGCCAGCCGGTCCCGGTGCGACCAGGGGGAGCCGTAGAAGCCCTCGGTGGTGCCCCGGACCGCCGTACCGGGCCAGTCGCGGACGGTGACCCCGGCGAACGCCTTGGCGTCCTGGTCGCCCTTCCGCTGGACGAGCAGCTGGCGCAGCGTCTGGACGGCGTGGAAGAGGCCGTCCGGCCCGACGCCGTCCAGCGCGACCGTGGCCCGACCGTCCACCCGGCCGGTGGCCAGCCGGTAGCCGCCGGACGGGAGATCGCCGCGCTCCGGCGCCCGCAGCGCGCGCAACGCGGTCTGCGCGCCCTTGCCTCCGGCGTGCACCACGAGCCCGCGCGCCGGGGGCGTCCCCCCAGGGGTGGCTTCGGTGACCGTACGCACCCCCGCGTCGTGCAGCAGGGAGCGCAGCGCGTCCAGCGCGTACGGATCGGCGTCGCCGTCGGCTATCAGCGTGGCCTCGCCGGATATCGCCACATCCGTCCCCTGCGCGCGCAGCGACTGGGGCCGCGGCCAGACCGGCGGCACGGCTCCGGCGCCGTTCCGGTCCGGTGTGGAGGTCCCGGCGGTACCGGGTTGATCCACGGGTGCGGCGCTCGCCCCCTGGGCGCCGCCGAGCAATCCGCCGATGACCGCGGCGGCCATGGCCGTCGCCCCCACTGCCCTCGGCTTCTTCCCCCGGAAGTGCACGGGCGTCTCCTCGATTCAGATAGCTGGCCCCGTCGCATCGGCCACAAATGGCGCCAATCGGCGACGAGCCCACCAGTACGCCGGTGAGGGTGTCAACGCGCATGACCGAACTGTCGGCATTGCCGTGACCGCGGTGGTGCCGACGGTTGTGCGCCCCCTGCGGCCCGCCCCCCCTGCGCGCCGTCGTGTCGCCCCCGCAAGTCTGACGGATGAAGGCGGCCTCTGTCCGTAAGCTCTGTGTTCCCGACCCCTCCCAGCCGCGAAATCGCCTGTCCCGGGGGTGTGACGTACGGCACGTCCAGGCATCGTTTACGTCTGCGGCCGGATTGAGTGGGTAGGCCTCGTCATTGACACACTGCCGACACCCCACGGAGGTCCGTGTGGCCGCGTCAGCTCTTCTCCCCACCGCCCTGTCCAAACCCGTGCCCGAGGTCGTCGTGCGCGAGCCGGACCCGTTCGCCGGGGTCTCCGACCCCGACTGCGGTCTGTGCGGCCTGGACGGCTTCGGGTCGGGTGTCGCCACCGAGGCGCCCCTCACCAGCGAACCCCCACTCGCCGACAACATCCCCCTGACCAGCGAGCCCCCGCTCGCCACCGAACTGCCTCTGACCAGTGAGCCGACCGCCGCCGGGACCGGCGCGGGCGCGGCCATGGAGCCGATGGAGTACTGATGGGCAGAGCGCGGCTCGCCGAGCTGCACGGTGTCGCCACCTCTTACGAGCCCGCACCGGGCCGCACCGTCCAGGTGCCCGAGGACACCGTCGTGGCCGTACTCGCCGCGCTGGGCGTGGACGCCTCCACCCCCCGATCAGTGAACGACGCGCTGGACCGGCACGAACGCCGACAGCGCGACCGGCTGCTGCCCCCCTGCGTGGTCCTGCGCCCCGGCGGAACGCCGCGCCAGGCCCTGCCCGACGGCCTGGCCGAGGCCCTGCCCGACGGCACGGAGCTGCGCGTGCGCACCGAGGACGGCGCGCCACGCGGGGGGTGGGGACCGGCGGCCGCCGAGCGCCCGTTATTACCCCCTGACGCGCGCCCGGGCGCGGAACCCCCTCCGGGCGCGGAACTGTCCCTGCGTACGGGACTCCCTCCGGGCACCGAACTGCCCCTGGGCACGCATACCCTCACCGCGTACGCCCCCGACGGGCGCACCGCCACCGCCGCCCTCATCGTGGCCCCCGACCGGATGCCCTCGCCCCCGGCCCGCACCCACGGCTTCCTCGTCCAGCTCTACTCGCTGCTGTCCGCCCGCTCCTGGGGCATGGGCGACCTCGGTGACCTGGCCGACCTCGCCTCCTGGTCCGGGCGCGCCTTCGGCACCGGGTTCATCCAGCTCAACCCGCTGCACTCGGCGGTGCCCGGCACCCCGGCCGCCCCCACCGACCCCTCCCCGTACCGGCCCTCCTCGCGCCGCTTCCCCGACCCCGTCCACCTGCGGGTCGAGAACGTGCCCGAATACACCCACCTCGGCGGCGCCGCCCGCGCGCGGGCCGACCGGCTGCTGGAGGCCGCGGCCGCGCTGCGTACGTCCGTCCTGCGCGACGGCGCCCTGATCGACCGGGACGCGGTCTGGGCCCTCAAGCGCGAGGCCCTGGAGCTGGTCCGGGCCGTCCCCCTGAGCCCCGGCCGCCACGCCGCCTACCGCGGCTTCCTCGCCGAGCGCGGCCGGGCCCTGGAGGACCACGCCCTGTGGTGCGCCCTGGCCGAGACCTACGGCCCCGACTGGCGCGGCTGGCCCGACGGCCTGGCCGACCCGCGCTCCGCCCGCACCGCCCGCGCCCGGGACGAGCACCTGGACCGCGCCGACTTCCACTCCTGGCTCGCCTGGCTCACCGACGACCAGCTCGCCGCCGCCCAGCGCGCGGCCCTCGACGCGGGCATGGGCATCGGGCTGGTGCACGACCTGGCCGTCGGGGTGCACCCCTCGGGCGCCGACGCCTGGGCCCTGCAGGACGTCTTCGCCTCCGGCATGTCCGTCGGCGCGCCCCCCGACGCCTTCAACTCCCGAGGCCAGGACTGGGGCCTCCCGCCCTGGCGCCCCGACGCCCTCGCCACCACCGGCTACGCCCCGTACCGCGAGCTGCTGCGCGGCCTGCTGCGGCACGCGGGCGCGCTGCGCATCGACCACGTGATGGGGCTGTTCCGGCTGTGGTGGGTCCCGGAGGGCCGCCCGCCGACCGAGGGCACGTACGTGCGGTACGACGCGGACGCGATGCTCGGCGTGCTCGCCCTGGAGGCGCACCGGGCGGGGGCCGCGGTCATAGGGGAGGACCTGGGGACCGTCGAGCCCGGCGTACGGGAAACCCTGGCCGGGCGGGGCGTGCTCGGGACGTCGGTGCTGTGGTTCGAGCGCGACTGGAACGGCGACGGCCCGGCCCGTCCGCTCGCCCCCGAGGAGTGGCGCGCCGACTGCCTGGCCACGGCCACCACGCACGACCTCCCCAGCACCGCGGCCCGGCTCACGGGCGACCACGTCGCCCTGCGCCACCGGCTGGGCCTGCTCACCCGCCCGCTCGACGCCGAGCGGGCCGCCGAGGCGGCCGAGGTCGCCGAGTGGACGGAGCTGCTGGGGCGGCTCGGCCTGCTGCCGGAGGGCCCGGGCGACGAGGAGGCCGCGATCAGGGCCGTCCACCGCTTCCTGCTGCGGACGCCCGCGCGGATGGTGGGGGTGTGGCTCCCGGACGCGGTGGGGGACCGGCGACCGCAGAACCTGCCGGGCACGTGGGATCAGTACCCGAACTGGCGGCTGCCGATCGCCGACGCGGCGGGGCGGCCGATGACCCTGGAGGCCCTGGCGTCCTCGCCCCGCCTGCGGGCCCTGATGGCCACCCTCACCGAGCGCGCCTAGCGCCGCGTCAGCCAAGGTTCACCCCGCTCGCCGCCCTGGCACGGCCATCTGTGGCGTTGCCGGATCGACCGAGTAGGCCCGCCCCCGGACTCCGTCCGGGAGGTGCGGCCGCGAGGCCGATCCGGCGCCTTGCATCCGACCGCACCAGGACGCCTCGCTAGCACACCTTGACTGACGCGGCACTAGCCCCCGGACCCCCGACCGCGGGGCTTCGCCCTTGGCGCCGGTTCGTGGGCGGCCTGTGGCCCCGGTTGGGGAGGGGCGGGGTGGGGGATTGCTGTCATGGACACAGCCGCGACCGCAGAGGGGACCCATGCCCGGACGACTCCGCACCCTCGCCCTCGCCGCCATGGCGGCCGCAGCCACGCTGATACCCATGGGCGGCGCCGCCGCCCAGGACGGCTGCGACGCCCCCATCGCCAACGCGTCACAGCACGTCATCGAGGCCTGCGACACCCCCGCCCGCATCATCGACAAGGCCGTCCACACCGTCCCCACCCCCGGCCAGCTCGCCTGGCAGCAGCGGGAGGTCACCGCCTTCACCCACTTCGGCATGAACACCTTCACCGACCGCGAATGGGGCTCCGGCACCGAGGACGAGAAGCTGTTCGACCCCGCCGCGCTCGACTTCGGCCAGTGGATGCGCGCGTACAAGGCGGCCGGCGCCCGGCAGGTCATGCTCACCGCCAAGCATCACGACGGCTTCGTGCTCTACCCCAGCCGCTACACGGACCACGACGTGGCCGCCAGCCCCTGGTGGACCCGCGGCCCCGGGGGCCAGAACCCCGACGGGGACGTGCTCGGCGCGTACGTGAAGGCGGCGAGGGCGGCGGGGCTCAAGGTCGGGGTGTACCTCTCGCCCGCCGACGGGGCCGAGCTG
This sequence comes from Streptomyces sp. NPDC019937, assembly GCF_040631655.1. Taxonomy (NCBI): domain Bacteria; kingdom Bacillati; phylum Actinomycetota; class Actinomycetes; order Kitasatosporales; family Streptomycetaceae; genus Streptomyces; species Streptomyces sp. NPDC019937. Next base: position 60,276 of record NZ_JBEYAL010000020.1, on the reverse strand, counting down.
CCGCACGCCTGGCACGCCCAGTGGGTCGAGAAGGTCAGACAGAAGCAGGCGAACGGCGAGCAGCTGTCGCTGCCGGAGCGCATGGCGCTGGAGGACGCGGGCCGCGCGCCCGCCGGGCAGGGCAGGTACGGCAACGGCAGCACGCCCACCGAGCGCACAATCCCCACCCTCGTGCCCGGCGACGACCGCGCTGCCGACGTCGCCTCCGGCAAGCTGCCCAGCTTCCGCTTCACCGCCGACGACTACGACGCGTACTACCTCAACCAGATCTACGAGATCCTCACCCAGTACGGCCCGGTCGACGAGTTCTGGCTGGACGGCGCGAACCCCTGGTCGGGCGCCGGGGTCACGCAGAAGTACAACGTCACCAACTGGTTCCGGCTGATCCAGGACCTCTCCCCGGACACCGTCGTCTTCCAGGGCGCCCAGGGCGTGCGCTGGGTCGGCAACGAGGGCGGCGTGGCCCGCGAGACGGAGTGGTCGGTGACCCCGTCCGCGGTCGATCCCTGGACCGTGATCGGCGGAGGGCTGCCCAACGACTCGACCGACGCCGACATCGGCTCCCGGGCGAAGCTGACCGCCCCCGGCGTGAAGTACCTGCAGTGGTACCCGGCCGAGGCGGACGTCTCGCTGCGCCCCGGCTGGTTCCACCACTCCGCCGAGCGACCCAAGACGGCCGCGGAGCTGATGTCGCTGTACGAGCGCAGCGTGGGCCGCAACGCCTCGCTGCTGCTCAACGTCCCGCCCGCGAGGAACGGCCGGATCGACGACGCCGACGTCGCCTCGCTGACCGCCTTCGGCGCGGCCGTGACGAAGACCTACGGCCCCGGCCTGTCGACCGGCGGCGGGCCCGTGACGTTCGACCGGGTGAGGCTCGGCGAGGACATCCGGTACGGGCAGCGCGTCGAGGCGTTCACCGTGCAGGCGCGGACGGCGGGGGCCTGGCGGGACATCGCCTCCGGCACCACCATCGGCGCGCGTCGCATCCTGGCGCTGCCCGCGGCCGTGACCGCCGACGCGGTGCGGGTGCGGGTCCAGGAGTCCCGCGCGACGCCCCGGCTGCTGCCGGTGACCGTCCACCGGGCGCAGAAACCCCAAGGTCAGGCCGCCCACGGGGCGGAACGGCCTTAAGGGGCACCCCGCGCACGCACCCCGTACGGACGTCCGATAGCTTGAGCGTGTGAGCAACAAGGTCAAAAAGAACGCCGTGCGCGCCGGTGCCGTCATCGCCGCGACGACGGTGATGCAGCTGATGTCGTCCCCCGCGTTCGCGCTCACCCGCGACGACGGTGACGACCCGGGTCCGGGCCTGAGCGTCGCCGAGACGCTGGGCCTCTTCGTCGTCGCCCCGATCCTTCTGTTCCTGGTGATCGCGGGCCTCGTCATGCTGGGTGACAAGAAGTCCCGTCACCAGGCCGACTGACGACGGACGAGCGAAAGACGAAAGCGCTGAACGGCGCTGCGAGGGCGCCCCTGGCCGAACCGGCCGGGGGCGCCCTCGTCGTATGCGCGTATCCGTCCCATATCCGCGGCCGCCACACGCGGAACCGGGCCCGTTTATTTTCGCTTTAACCTACGGTGTCGTAACCTACGGAGCCGTAGGTAAAGCTCGTTGTACCCGTCCCCGTCCCCGTCCCCAGGAGCTTCGTAGTGACCCTCGCCCCCTCCAGCCGCAACGGTCAGGCCGTGTGGAGCGACGCCCAGCTCCTTTACGCGCTCGAAGAGGTCGTCGAGACCGAGCTGAACCGGCACCTGAAGGTCGCCAAGGAATGGATGCCGCACGAGTACGTGCCGTGGAGCGACGGCCGCAACTTCGACGGCGTGATGGGCGGCGAGGCCTGGGCGCCCGACCAGTCCAAGGTCAGCGACGTCGGCCGGATCGCGCTCGTGGTGAACCTCCTCACCGAGGACAACCTCCCCAGCTACCACCACGAGATCGCGACCCTCTTCGGCCGGGACGGCGCCTGGGGCACCTGGGTGCACCGCTGGACGGCGGAGGAGGGGCGGCACGGCATCGTCATGCGCGACTACCTGCTCACCAGCCGCGCCGTCGACCCGGTGCAGCTGGAGCGGTTCCGCATGACGCACATGGGTGAGGGCTTCGAGTCCGACAACAACCACAGCATGCTGCACACCGTGGCCTACGTCGCCTTCCAGGAGCTGGCCACCCGCATCTCGCACCGCAACACCGGCCACCACTCCGGCGACCCGGTCTGCGACCGGATGCTGGCGCGCATCGCCACCGACGAGAACCTGCACATGATCTTCTACCGGAACCTGCTCGCGAAGGCGTTCGAGCTGGCGCCGGACCAGACCATGTGCGCCGTCCGCGATGTCGTCGTCGGCTTCCGCATGCCCGGCCACGGCATGCCCGGCTTCGAGCGAGCCGCCGCGCAGATAGCGATCGGCGGCATTTACAACCTGCGCATCCACCACGACGACGTCCTCCAGCCGGTGCTGCGCTTCCTGAAGGTGCTGCAGATCGGCGGGCTGGGTCCGGAAGGACTCAAGGCGCAGGAGGAACTGGGCCTCTACATGGGCGGACTGGACGACCAGGCCACCAAGTTCGACGAGCGCCGCCAGGCGCTGCTGGCCCGGCGCAGGGCCCGTGCCGAGCGGGATTGATCACTCTGGCACCATCGGGTGATGGTCGATCATCCTTCGCACGGGACGTCCGGCGCGGCCCCTACGGAAACCGCCGGTGAAAGCCGTGACGAGGCAGCCGAGTTGCGGGCCGCGGCGGCGGCCGGGGAACCGGGCGCGTACCGCTCGTACGCCGAACTCCTCACCGGGCGCGGGCAGCTGGACGAGGCCCTGCCCTGGTGGGCCAGGGCCGCCGACGCCGGGGACGCGGACGCCTCGCGCACCCTGGCGATGTGCCACCGGGACCGCGGCGACTTCGCCGAGGCCGAACGGTGGTACCGGAGCGCGGCCGACCGCGACGGCGGCTGCGCCTTCGGGCTCGCCCGGCTGCTGCAGGAGGCGGGCGACCTGGCCGGTGCCGAGGAGTGGTACGGGCGCGGGGCCGCGCTCGGCAGCGTCGCCTGCACGACCAACGGCGCCCTGATGCTGGCCGCCCGGGGCGAGTGGGCCACCGCCCTGGAGCGGCTGGCCGAGGCGTCCGCCGAGGGCGACGACGTCGCCACCCGCGCCCGCAAGGTCATCGAGGACCTGCTCGCGGAGCTGGCGGCCCGGCGCGACGCCCTCGCCGCGGCGGAGACCGCGGGCGACCCCGAGGCCGCGTACGAGGCGCTGCGCGCGCTGCTCGCCCCCGACCGGGCGACCATGTACGACACCTATCCGCACATGGTCGCCGAGGCGGAGGCGCTGTACGCCCGCGCCGCCGCGGTCGGCAGCGTCAAGGCCCTGGTCGACCAGGCCATCTTCGCCGCCCGCGACCCCGGCCGCCGGGACGAGGCCCGCGCCCTGGTGGAGCGCGCCCATGAACTCGGCTACGACGGCGCCGCGTTCGTCCTCGGCGTCTGGTCCGAGGAGCACGGCGACCTGCGGGCCGCGGAGTCCTGGTACCGCGCGGCCGACGAGGCGGACGGCGGCCACTTCTGGGCCTGCTACAACCTCGGCGTGCTGTGCACCCGCCAGCGGCGGCTGGACGAGGCCGAGGAATGGCTGCTGTCCACCGGCGTCGACCCGGAGAACCGGGACCCGTTCTCGGAGAGCGAGGAACGGGTCGTCAGAGCCCTGGAGGACGTCGCCGCCCTCCGCGACGACCCCGGACGGCAGGGCTCCGCCCAGTGGCGCGACCGTCTCCCCGGGCTGCGCGCCCGCGCCGAGGACGGCGGCCCCGACGCCTGGTACGCCTACGCCGAGGCCCTGGATCACGTCCACCGGCTCCCCGAGGCCGCCGAGTGGTACCGCAAGGCAGGCACCCCACGCGCCCTCCTCGCCCTCGGCCGGATGCTGTACCGGTCAGGCGGCGCCAGGGGCACGCTCATGGTGCCGTACTACGAACCCGCCGCCGGCGAGGGCGACGCCTCCGCCGCGTACGACATCGGCCGCATCCACGACGAGGCCGGGAACCGGCGCACCGCCGAGATCTGGTTCCACCGCGCCGCCGGGCTCGGCCACGGGGGCGCCGCGTGGTGGCTCGGCCGGACCTCCGAGGAGCGCGGCGGCGACCCCCAGCAGGCCGAGCGCTGGTACGTCCGCGCCGCCCGCACCGGGCTCGTACCGCCCGCCTTTCTCGCCGGGCGCAGCATGGTCCGGCGCGGCGCCCACGCCGACGCCGTACCGCTGCTGCACGCCGCCCACGACGGCGGCCACGCGGAGGCGGCGTACTGGCTGGCCAAGGCCGTACGGGGGCTCGGCCGCCCGGAAGAGGCCGAGCGGTGGCTGCGCACGGCGGCCGAACGCCACCCCCAGCTCTTGCGCGAGTACGGCGACATGGCCCGCCTCGCCATCCCCGACCCGGTGGACCAGTAACCCCGTTTGTGGGCAGTCGTCCCGCCCCGCGGGACGACTGCCCACGACTAGGTCAGCTTGCCGCCGCCGCGTCCGCCTCGCGGGCCTTGAGGGCGCGCTCGACGCCCGCCCGGGACTCGGTCACCAGCCGCCGCAGCGCCGCACTGGGCTCGGCGGAGGCCAGCCACGCGTCGGTGGCGTCCAGCGTGGCCCGGGAGACCTGGAGCGCCGGGTACAGCCCGACGGCGATCTGCTGCGCCATCTCATGGCTGCGGCTGTTCCAGACGTCCTTGACCGCCGCGAAGTACTTCTCGGCGTACGGCGCCAGCAGCTCCCGCTGATCGGTCTGGACGAACCCCCCGATCACGGCCTCCTGCAGCGCGTTCGGGAGTTTGTCGCCCTCGACGACCGACGCCCACGCCTCGGCCTTGGCGGCCTCGGTCGGCCGGGCGGCCCGCGCCGTGGCGGCGTGCCGCTCGCCCGCCGAGGTCTTGTCGCGCTCCAGCTCGGCGGCGATCCCGTCCTCGTCGGCGCGCCCGGTCGCGGCGAGCCGCTCCACCAGGGCCCAGCGCAGCTCGGTGTCGATGACCAGGCCCTCGATCGTCTCGCTGCCGTCCAGCAGGGCGGCGAGCAGGTCGAGCTGGGCGTCGGTGCGGGCCGTCGCGGCGAACGCGCGGGCCCAGGCGAGCTGGTGGTCGCTGCCGGGAGCGGCGGCGCGCAGATGCTCCAGCGTGGCGTCGGTCCACTGGGCGAGCCCGGTCTCCCGCCACTCGGGCGCGGCGTACAGATCGAGCGCCAGCTTCACCTGGCGGTGCAGCGACTGCACCACGCCGATGTCGGACTCCTTGGCCACCCCGGACAGCACGAGCGCCAGGTAGTCGCGGGTGGCCAGTTCGCCGTCCCGGGTCATGTCCCAGGCGGAGGCCCAGGACAGGGCGCGCGGCAGGGACGCCTCGAAGTCGCCCAGGTGGTCGGTGACGACGGCCAGGGAGTCGGCGTCGAGCCGGACCTTGGCGTACGACAGGTCGTCGTCGTTGAGCAGGATGACGGCGGACCGCTTGGTGCCGACCAGGGCGGGCACCTCGGTCAGCTCGCCGTCCACGTCCAGCTCGATCCGCTCGGAGCGGACCAGTTTGCCGGTCGCGTCGAGGTCGTACAGCCCGATCGCGATGCGGTGCGGCCGCAGCGTCGGCACACCCTTGGCACCGGCCGGCAGCGCGGGGGCCTCCTGCCGGATCGCGAAGGAGGTGATGGTGCCGGAGGCGTCCGTGGCGATCTCCGGGCGCAGCACATTGATGCCCGCGGTCTGCAGCCATGCCTTCGACCAGGTCTTCAGGTCCCGGCCGCTGGTCTCCTCCAGCGCGCCGAGCAGGTCGGTGAGCCGGGTGTTCTTGTAGGCGTGGCGCTTGAAGTACGCCTGGACGCCGCGGAAGAACTCGTCCATGCCGACGTACGCGACGAGCTGCTTGAGCACGCTCGCGCCCTTGGCGTACGTGATGCCGTCGAAGTTGACCAGGACATCGTCCAGGTCGTTGATCTCGGCCATGATCGGGTGGGTGGACGGCAGCTGGTCCTGCCGGTAGGCCCAGGTCTTCATGGAGTTGGCGAAGGTGGTCCACGAGTGCGGCCACTTGCTGCCCGGCGCGTACGCCTGGCAGGCGATGGAGGTGTACGTGGCGAACGACTCGTTCAGCCACAGGTCGTTCCACCACTCCATGGTGACCAGGTCGCCGAACCACATGTGGGCCAGCTCGTGGAGGATGGTCTCGGCCCGCACCTCGTACGCCGCGTCCGTCACCTTGGAGCGGAAGACGTACTGGTCGCGGATGGTCACCGCGCCCGCGTTCTCCATCGCGCCCGCGTTGAACTCCGGCACGAAGAGCTGGTCGTACTTGGCGAACGGGTACGCGTAGTCGAACTTCTCCTCGAACCAGTCGAAGCCCTGCCGCGTCACCGCGAAGATGGCGTCCGAGTCGAGGAACTCGGCGAGCGAGGGACGGCAGTAGATGCCGAGCGGCACCGACCGCCCGTCGCCGCCGTCCCAGCTGCTGTGCACGCTGTGGTACGGGCCGACGATGAGCGCGGTGACGTACGTCGAGATGCGCGGCGTCGGGTCGAAGCGCCAGACGTTGTCCTTGGGCTCGGGCGTCGGCGAGTTGGAGATCACCGTCCAGCCCTCGGGCGCGGTCACGGTGAACTGGAAGGTGGCCTTCAGGTCCGGCTGCTCGAAGCTCGCGAACACCCGGCGGGCGTCCGGCACCTCGAACTGGGTATAGAGGTACGCCTGCTGGTCGACCGGGTCGACGAAGCGGTGCAGCCCCTCACCGGTGTTGGTGTAGGCGCAATCGGCGACGACCCGCAGCTCGTTGCGCCCGGCCAGCAGCGACGGCAGCGCGATCCGCGAGTCCTGGAACACCTCGGCGGGGTCCAGGGCGTCCCCGTTGAGGACCACCTCGTGCACGGTGGGCGCCACCAGGTCGATGAACGAGGACGCACCCGCCTCGGCGGCTTCGAAGCGCACCGAGGTCACCGATCGGTAGGTGCCGCCCTCCTGCGCGCCGCTCAGGTCCAGCTCGATGTCGTACGCGTCCACGGTCAGGAGGCGCGCTCGCTCTTGCGCTTCCTCCCGGGTGAGGTTGGTACCAGGCACGTCGGCTCTCTCCCGTTCGTCATGTGCGGTATGTGCGGTACGCCATGCGTCAGGCGGATTGCCATCCTCGCACGTCGGAACCGGTTGGCGCCGGTACATAAGCCGGTACGCGGGGGCCCGGGAAACGCCGGAGGGGGGAGCGGCCGAAGCCGCTCCCCCCTCCACGCGCGGGCGTCAGCTCAGGTCGGCCGCGACCAGCTCGGCGATCTGCACCGCGTTCAGCGCGGCGCCCTTGCGCAGGTTGTCGTTGGACAGGAACAGCGCGAGACCGTTCTCGACCGTTTCATCCACCCGGATCCGGCCCACGAAGCTCGGGTCCTGGCCCGCGGCCTGCAGCGGGGTCGGGATGTCGCTGAGGGCCACGCCGGGGGCGCCGGCCAGCAGCTCCACGGCCCGCTCGACGCTGATCGGACGCTCGAAGCGGGCGTTCACCTGGAGCGAGTGGCCGGTGAAGACCGGGACCCGGACGCAGGTGCCGGAGACCTTCAGGTCCGGGATCTCCAGGATCTTGCGGCTCTCGTTGCGGAGCTTCTGCTCCTCGTCGGTCTCCAGCCGGCCATCCTCGACGATCTTCCCGGCCAGCGGGAGCACGTTGTAGGCGATCGGGCGGGCGTAGACCTCCGGCTCGGGGAAGTCGATCGCCGAGCCGTCGTGGGTCAGCTCGGCCGCCCGGTCGGCGCCCTTGCGGATCTGGTTGTCCAGCTCGGCGACGCCGGACAGCCCGGAGCCCGAGACGGCCTGGTAGGTGGTGGCCACCAGGGCGGTCAGCCCGGCCTCCTGGTGCAGCGGGCGCAGCACCGGCATGGCGGCCATGGTGGTGCAGTTCGGGTTGGCGATGATGCCCTTGGGGCGCTGCACCGTGGCGTGCGGGTTGACCTCGGAGACGACCAGCGGAACGTCGGGGTCCATGCGCCAGGCGGAGGAGTTGTCGATCACGACCGGGCCCTGCGAGGCGACCTTCTCGGCCAGCGCGCGGGAGGTGGCGCCGCCCGCCGAGAACAGCACGATGTCCAGGCCGGAGTAGTCGGCCGTGGCCGCGTCCTCGACGGTGACCTCGGTGCCGCCCCAGGGGAGCGTGCGGCCTGCGGAACGGGCGGACGCGAACAGCCGCAGCTGGTCGGCGGGGAAGTCGCGCTCGGCGAGTATCCTCCGCATCACTCCGCCGACCTGGCCGGTCGCTCCGACGATTCCGATCCTCATATGAACCCTTTTCCTTGGTTGTGTCTCGCGATGGCGCCTACCCTTCCGGCCAGTGTCTCAGGCCCCGCCGTAACCCTTCCGTGACCAACGCCACGCTGGTCCGACGCCTGGCGGCGAGGCCCGGCGTTCCCGCGCGGGTGAACACGAAGTGAGCGGAAGAATTCCTGTTCACGAGGGTGCGATGGCCGTTTTCTTCACCAAGATCGACGTGAGGAGATCGGCGGCCGGCGTTGCCGCGTCGTTCACTCCCAGGCCATCCCCGATGCCAACGATCCGAAGTGAGGACAGCCGCCGCTGTCCGCCCGCTTCGCGAATCCACTCGGGGAGAGATCGCGCATGTCCCGCATACGGTCCGCCGCCTCCGCCGTCGCCGCGCTCGACCGCCGCACCTTCCTCACCGCCGCGGCGGCCACCGGTGCCACGGCCGGCCTCGGCATCGCCTTCGGGCCCGGCAGCGGATCGGCCAAGGCCTCGCAGCCCGCCACGGCACGCACCGCGGGACGCCGGGTGGCCCAGGCGCCCGCCGCGCCCTCCAACGCGGGCACCACCCTGGAGACGTTCTCCGCGCCCCTCTCCGGCTCCGGCGGCTACCGCCGGCTCGGCGACGGCCCGGCCTGGGACCGCAGGGTACGCACCGACATCACCGGCGCCAAGGCGGGCCGGGAGGACCGGCGCACCGCGCTGGCATCGTTCGTCCAGCTGACCGACCTGCACCTGACGGACGTTCAGCACCCGCTGCGCTACGAGTTCCTGCGCTCCGGTCGCACCGGCGCCTGGCGGCCCCACGAGGCGCTGACCGTCGTCGGCCTCACCTCCCTCATCGAGCGGATCAACGGGCTGCGCGGCGGCCCGGCCACCGGCGCGCCGCTCTCCTTCGTGATGACCACCGGTGACAACACCGACAACAACTCGAAGATCGAGCTGGACTGGTTCCTCACCGCCATGAACGGCGGCCGGATCACCCCCAACACCGGCGATCCGCGCCACTACGAGGGCGTGCAGAACAGCGGACTCAAGGAGTTCTGGCACCCGGAGCAGGCGCTGCGCGACTCCGACAAGCAGGCCGGTTTCCCGCGCATCGACGGCTTCCTCGACGCCGCCCTGCGCACCGTCAACAGCCCCGGACTGCGGCTGCCGTGGTACTCGGCCATCGGCAACCACGACGACCTGGCGGGCGGCGTCTACTCGTTCGGCGGCGACTACCTCGCCGAGCTGGCGACCGGCAAGCGGAAGCTCCAGCTCATCCCGGCCGACGAGGCCGCGAAGATCTACAAGGGCGAGCGCAAGGGCGCCGACCCCAAGGGCGCCGACATGAAGGCGGTGCTGGAGGCGCACGCCAAGGACATGCGCACCGTCACCCCCGACGAGCGCCGTGCGCCCTTCACCCAGAAGGAGTACGTCGCCGCCCACCTCGACCCGCTGGCCGCCGGGGCGGGCCCGGTCGGCCACGGCTACACCAAGGCCAACCTCGAAGAGGGCACCCTCTACTACTCGTTCCGGATCTCCGACAACGTCGTCGGCATCAGCCTGGACACCACCGACCCGGGCGGCCACTACACCGGCTCGATCGGCACCGCCCAGCTGAAGTGGCTGGAGAAGACGCTCAAGGAGCACAAGGACGATTACGTCATCGTCTACAGCCACCACTACAGCGACAGCCTGAACAACATGAACAGCGACCCGAACCGCCCGGGCGAGGCCCGGCACGGCGGCGACGAGGTGGTCTCCCTCTTCCAGCGCAACCCCCACGTGCTGGCCTGGATCAACGGTCACAGCCACCAGAACGAGATCACCCCGCACGACACCTTCTGGGAGATCACCACCGCCTCCCACGTCGACTTCCCCCAGCTGGCCCGGGTCATCGAGGTCGTGGACAACGAGGACGGCACGCTGTCCCTGTTCACCACGCTCATCGAGGCGGCCGCCCCGCGCCGCACCGACTTCGAGGACCTGTCGCAGACCGGACTCGCCGCGCTCTACCGCGAACTGGCCTTCAACGCGCCCGGCGCCAGCCAGACCCTCGCCGGTGACCCGGACGACCGCAACACCGAGCTGCTGCTGCGCAAGCCGTGAGCGGAAAGCGTTGAGCGTTCTCAGCGCGGCAGGAGCAGCACATGGGGGGCCGGGCCGCGGTCGGCCGCCGCGATCAGCGCCGTACGGACCACCGCGGCCTGCTCCTCCAGGCCCTCCCGGAGCCGCTTGGGCGTGACGCGCACGACCGTGATGCCCATCTCCTCCAGGCGCTCGCGCCGCCGGGCCTGGGCGGTGCCCGGGACGGGCCCGCCGTGGCGCGGCACCCGGGCGTCGATCTCCAGCGCGACGCCCTGGTCCCGCCAGTACGCGTCCACCCCGCCGAGCGCGGGCCCACCCGGCAGCCGCAGCTCCACGTTCCACAGCGGTTCGGGCAGGCCGTAGCCGCGCACCATGTCGTACAGGCGGCCCTCGGCGATGGCCCGACCCTCGGCGAGCAGCGCGTCCACGGCGTCGACGACATGCGGCCGGGACAGCAGCCGGGCCCCGCTCAGCTCCGTGACCACGGCCGCGGCGTCGCAGTGCCCCTGGCGCACCGACTCGGTGAGCAGCGCGCGCACCGTCACCGCGTCGGAGAGCCGGGCGACCGCGTCGGCCAGCGCCCGGGCGACCGGGGCGGTGGGCATCCCGGCGCGGTCCCGCGGCGGCGGGAGGGGGTGGGCGCGGACGAAGCGCACGAAGCCGGTGGAGCGCAGCCGCCGGGCGCGCGGCACGAGGATGTCGATGCGGTCGAGGGAGGCCAGCGGGGGAGCGGAGGCGAAGTGGTGCAGGGCGAGCGCCGCGAGCCCGGTGATCATCGCCTCACCGTCGTGGCCGTCGCCCGCGGCGGCGCCGTGCCCGCCGCCCGCCTGGCGGCGGCTCGCGGTGTACAGCAGCGCCGCGTACAGCCGCTCCTCGCCGGTCGGGGGACCGGGGTGCAGCAGATGCACCCCCGGCAGCATCCGCTGCCAGGGGCCGCCGGCCCGGCAGCGCTCGGCGGTCTGGGCCGCCGTCACGCCGTGCTCACGCAGCTGACGCGTCGTCAAGACCCGGCGGCGGGCGTCCGAGAGCTGGTGGAGGGGGCGGGGAGACAGCGGTGTGTTGTGGTTCATGACCCCGCCATTCCCGCCCGCTCCACCCCGCTCACCGCTGTGACAGAACCGTCGACAAAACCGGACAACACCGCACTAAAGTACGGCAGTTCGAATGCCGAAAGGGCCCCCGTCCGCCGACGGGCGTCACAGCCGCGGCCGTCGGCCCGCCGCCCGTGCGTCGCACTCCTGTCCGCGCAGGGTCCGCGCGAGGTCGTCGCGGGCCTCCAGCACCAGGCGGCGCAGCGCGGGCGGCGCCTCCGGGTGACCGGTCAGCCAGGCGTCGGCCGCCGCCAGGGTGCTGGCGTCGCCCTGGGTGGACGGGAACAGCCCGCGCACGATCGCCATGGCGATCTCGATCGACCGCTCCTGCCAGATCCGCTCGATCACCTCGAAGTAGCGCGGGGCGTACGGGGCCAGCAGCTCGCGCTGGTTCGCCTGGTCGAAGCCCGCGATGGTGGCCTCCACCAGCGCGTTGGACAGCCGGTCGGAGTCCACCACGGCCGCCCACGCCTCGGCCTTGACCGCGGCCGAGGGCCGGGCGGTCAGGACGCGCACCTGATGGCGCTTGCCGGACGCGGTGTCGTCGCGGGACAGCTCCGCCGCGATCGCCTTCTCGTCGGCCTCGCCCAGCGCGGCGAGCGCCGCCAGGAACGTCCAGCGCAGCTCCTGGTCCACATCGAGCCCGTCGATCCGGGCCGAGCCGTCCAGCAGGCCGCGCAGCATCCGCAGCTCGGCGTCGCCGGTGGCGACCTGGGCGAAGAACCGTGCCCAGGCGAGCTGGTGCCCGCTGCCCGGTTCGGCGAGCCGCAGCTCGCGCAGCGCGCCCTCGGCGATCCGGCTCCCGGCCTCCGCACGCCCCTCCGGCGCGCTGTAGTGGTGCAGCGCGGACAGCGCCCACGCCTGGACCATCTGGAGCACGCCGATGTCGCTCTCCGCCCCGGCGAACCTCGCCACCAGCGCGAGATAGTCGCGGGCGGGCATCAGCCCGTCCCGGGTGAGGTTCCACAGCGCGGACCAGCACAGCGCGCGGGCCAGGGGATCGCTCAGCTCGCCCAGGTGCTCGCGCAGCGTGTCCAGCGAGCCCTCGTCGAAGCGGATCTTGCAGTAGGTGAGGTCCTCGTCGTTGACCAGGATGAGATCGGGCCGCTCGGCCCCGGTCAGCTCGGTGACCACCGTACGGGGGCCGTCGACGTCGACCTCGGCGCGGGCGTACCGCACCAGCGCCCCGGCGCGCTCCCCGGCGGCCGCGTCCTTCCGGTACAGCCCGACCGCGACCCGGTGCGGGCGCAGCGTGGGGTGAGTGCCGGACGCGGCCTCCTGGAGGACGGCCAGCTCGGTGATGTGCCCCTCGGCGTCGTAGACGGCCTGCGGGGTGAGCACATTGACGCCCGCGGTCTCCAGCCACGCCCGCGACCAGGCCGCCATGTCCCGGCCGGAGGTCTCGGTGAGCACCGACAGCAGATCGGTCAGCCGGGTGTTGCCGTACGCGTGCCGCTTGAAGTAGCGGCGGGAGCCCTCCAGGAAGGCGTCCTGCCCGGCGTAGGCCACCAGCTGCTTGAGCACGGACGCGCCCTTGGCGTACGTGATCCCGTCGAAGTTGAGCTTGGCGTCCTCCAGGTCCCGGATGTCGGCCGTGACGGGATGGGTGGAGGGCAGCTGGTCGGCGCGGTACGCCCAGGACTTGCGGCGGTTGGCGAAGGTGATCCAGCCGTCGGTGAAGCGGGTCGCCCCGACCAGCGCGAAGGACCCCATGAAGTCGGCGAACGACTCCTTGAGCCACAGGTCGTCCCACCACTCCATGGTGACCAGGTCGCCGAACCACATGTGCGCCATCTCGTGGAGGATGATCGTCGCCCGGTGCTCGTACGACGCCCGGGTGACCTTGCCGCGGAAGATCAGCTCCTCGCGGAAGGTCACGCACCCCGGGTTCTCCATCGCGCCGATGTTGTACTCCGGCACGAACGCCTGGTCGTACTTCCCGAAGGGGTACGGGTAGTCGAAGTGGTCGTGGAAGAAGTCCAGGCCCTGCTTGGTGACGGTGAAGACGTCGTCCGCGTCGAAGTGCTTGGCGAGCCCCTTGCGGCACAGCGCGCCGAGCGGGATCTCCAGCACCGAGCCGTCCGGCCGGGTGCGGCGGTAGCGGTCGCTCTCGTAGTGGTACGGGCCGGCGACGACGGCCGTGATGTACGTCGAGATGGGCAGCGTCGGGGTGAAGCGGGTGGTCGCGGCCCCGTCGCCGTCGCCGGACGGCTCGACCCCCTCGGCCGTCCCGTTGCTCAGCACCGTCCAGCCTTCGGGGGCGGTCACCGAGAAGGTGAACGGCGCCTTCAGATCGGGCTGTTCGAAGTTGGCGAAGACCCTCCGGGCGTCGGCCGGCTCGTACTGCGTGTACAGATACACCTCGCCGTCCTCGGGGTCCACGAAGCGGTGCAGCCCCTCGCCGGTGCGGCTGTAGGCGCACCGCGCGTCCACCACCAGCTCGTTCTCCCCGGCCAGCCCCTCCAGGGAGATCCGGGTCCCGTCGAAGACGGCCGCCGGGTCCAGCTCCCGCCCGTTGAGCCGCACCGCGACGACCTCCGGCGCCACCAGGTCGGCGAAGGACGCGGCGCCCGGCTCGGCGCAGCGGAAGCGCACGGTCGTCGTCGAGCGGAAGGTGCGCGGGCCCGGGCCGGTGTCCGCCCCGACCGCCGACCGCAGGTCGAGGGCCACCTCATAGGCGTCCACCGACAGCAGCCTCGCCCGCTCGCGGGCCTCGTCACGGGTCAGGTTCTCACCGGGCACGTAGCGGCTCCCTCGTCTTCGGCTGGCCATCTCGGATGGCGGACAGCGGGAATCATGTCACGCGGCACTGACACTCGGTATCGGGGAATGGTCCCCGCACCCGGCCACGTTGTCGTACGAGATAACTCCGTATCCGTGCGTTCCCGTCCGAGGAGAGACCATGGCCGAGACTGTCAAGACGCCCGCCGATTTCTGGTTCGATCCGCTGTGTCCCTGGGCCTGGATGACCTCGCGCTGGATGCTCGAGGTGGAGAAGGTCCGCCCGGTCGAGGTGCGCTGGCACGTGATGAGCCTCGCGGTGCTCAACGAGCCCAAGCTCGATGAGCTGCCCGAGAAGTACCAGGAGCTGATGAAGACCGCCTGGGGCCCGGTCCGGGTCTGCATCGCCGCCGAGCAGAAGCACGGCAGCGATGTCCTCGGCCCCCTTTACACCGCCCTCGGCACCCGCTTCCACAACCAGGGCCTGGAGAAGACCCGCGAGACGATCGTCGCCGCCCTGGAGGAGGCCGGGCTGCCCGCCGACCTCGCGGACGCGGCCGACTCCGACGCGTACGACACCGAGCTGCGCGCCTCCCACAAGGCGGGCATCGACCTGGTCGGCCAGGAGGTCGGCACCCCGGTCATCGCCGTCCCCGGCTCGGACGGCGAGCAGATCGCCTTCTTCGGCCCGGTCGTCACCCCCGCCCCCAAGGGCGACGCCGCCGCCCAGCTGTGGGACGGCACCCTGATGGTCGCCTCCATCCCCGGCTTCTACGAGATCAAGCGCACCCGCACGGTCGGCCCGATCTTCGACTGACCCGCCCGCATGCCCGGCACGGCAGGGCCCCCGCGCGACTCGACCGCGCGGGGGCCCTGTTTTTCCGCCTGCCCGTGAAGGCTGAGAAGACGATCACGTGAGCAGGAGGTCTCCTACGGCGCGAGCAGCAGGTTGTGGGCGCGCTCCTTCGCCGCCGTGTAACGGCGGGCCACATCCTGCCAGTTGACGACCTTCCACATGGCCTCGATGAAGTCCACCTTCTGGTTCTTGTACTGCAGGTAGAAGGCGTGCTCCCAGGCGTCGAAGACCAGGATCGGCACCGAACCCTGCCCCACGTTGCCCTGGTGGTCGTACACCTGCTCCACCACCAGCCGCCCGCTCACCGGCTCGTACGCCAGCACCCCCCAGCCCGACCCCTGGGTGGTCGCGGCCGCCTTCGACAGCTGCGCCTTGAACCGGCCGAAGGACCCGAAGTGCTCGGCGAGGGCATCGGCCAGCTCGCCCACCCCGTCCTTCTCCAGCGGCTCACCACCACCGTCGCCGGTCATGTTGGTCCAGTAGATGCTGTGCAGGATGTGGCCCGACAGATGGAAGGCCAGGTTCTTCTCCAGCCCGTTGATGGACCCCCACTGGTCCTTCTCCCGCGCCTCCGCGAGCTGCTCCAGTGTGTCGTTCGCGCCCTTGACGTACGTGGCGTGGTGCTTGTCGTGATGCAGCTCGATGATCTCGGGACTGATGACCGGGGCCAGCGCCGCGTAGTCGTACGGAAGTTCAGGAAGTGTGTAGATGGCCATGCCAAGCCCTCCGGACGCTTAATGCAATTCACTTGCAACTGCACGCTATCAGCAAGAGCGTTTTCCGCCAGGGGGAGCCGGGGAGTCCGCGCCAAAAGACCGAGGCGGGGCGGGCCCTCGGATGGAGGACCCGCCCCGCCTCGGAAGCGGAAGGAGAGAGTGGAGATCAGTGCCGGGCGGATATCGCCCGCTGGCGGGCGTAGCCGATGACCGCGAGCACCACCGTCATGCCGAGCGTGAAGTACAGCTGGGTGCTGGTGTCGTCCTCGCGGAGCATCAGGAGCAGGACGGCGACGGTGGCGGCCAGGGCCACGTAGGTCAGGTAGGGGAAGAGCCACATCTTGACCACCAGCTTCTCCGGGGCCTCGCGCTGGAGGCGGCGGCGCATCACGAGCTGGGACACGGCGATGAAGCCCCAGACGACCAGCACCGCCGCGCCGACCATGTTGAGGAGCCACTTGAAGATGGTGTCCGGCCACCAGTAGCTGAGCAGGACGGCGACGAAGCCGAAGAAGGACGAGGCGAGCACGGTGAGCCGGGGGACGCCGCCGAAGACCCGGCCGAGGAAGGCGGGGCCTTCGCCGCGGACGACCAGGGAGTAGGACATGCGGGAGGCGCCGTAGATGTTGGCGTTCATGGCGGAGAGCAGGGCGACCAGCACGATGACGTTCATGATGTCGCCGGCCGCCGGGATGTCGAGGTGGTCCAGGACCGCCACGTACGGGCCGTCCTTGACGACCGACGCGTCGTTCCACGGTATGAGCGTGACGACGACGACCATCGAGCCGACGTAGAACAGGGCGATGCGCCACATCGCGGTGCGCACGGCGCCGGCGACGCTCTTGACCGGGTTCTCGGACTCGGCCGCCGCGATCGTCACCGTCTCCAGGCCGCCGTAGGCGAAGACGGAGGCCAGCAGGCCGACGACGAGGCCGTTCGCGCCGTTGGGCATGAAGCCGCCCTCGCCGGTGAGGTTGCTGCTGCCGGGGGCGTCGGTGCCGGGCAGGGCGCCGATGATGGCGAGGACGCCCAGGATGAGGAAGATGCCGATCGCAGCGATCTTCAGCGCGGCGAACCAGAACTCGAACTCGCCGAAGTTGCTGACGGCCGCGAGGTTGGTGCCGCAGAACATCGCCATGAAGACGGCGACCCACATCCAGGAGTCGGTGCCCGGGAACCAGTGGACCATGATCCCGGCCGCGCCGATCGCCTCGGCGGCGATGCCCACGCACAGCAGCACCCAGAACATCCAGCCGACGGTGAATCCGGCCCACGGCCCGATCGAGCGCTCGGCGTGCACGGAGAACGAACCGGAGGCCGGGTTGGCCGCCGACATCTCGCCGAGCATGCGCATCACGAGCATCACGAGCAGCCCGGAGAGCGCGTAGGCGAGGATGATCGAGGGCCCGGCGGCGGCGATTCCGGCACCGGAGCCGACGAACAGCCCGGCGCCGATCACGCCGCCGAGGGCGATCATCGACAGATGGCGCTGTTTGAGGCCGTGCGAGAGCGGCCGCGAGGCGTCCCCGCCCGCGTCGGTCGCCTTGGTGCCGCTCTGCGGCGCTGAGGACGCAGGTGTCGGGTTCATGGCTGGTCTCTGTCCCTTGTGTGAGGGGCGGGCGGATGCAAAACGCCCCCAGTGTGGGGCGTGCGTCCGATCAGGACAACATTGATGTCAAACTTTTCTGGATATCGGACATCATGGTCACGCTCCGTATCGCGCCATTCTGCGTGACTATCTGCCCGAAGCCGCCAAGCCCGGGGCCCGGCCTTTGTGCTGATCCGATGGTGTGCGGCCGCTTCACCTCGGGTTACCGTCGCGTAGTCCGCCCTTCCCGACCACGGAGTTCCGCTCATGAGCACTGTTTCCGCCGCCGCCCCGACCGGTACGGTCCTCGCCGACGCGGTCTTCCCCGCGCGGCGCGTTCTCGCCCGTGACACCGCGCTCGTCGTGGGTGGCGCCGTGCTCACCGGCCTCGCCGCGCAGATCTCGGTGCCCGTCCCCGGTTCGCCGGTGCCGGTGACCGGCCAGACGTTCGCCGCGCTGCTGGTGGGCACCTCGCTCGGGGCCCGCCGGGGCTTCCTGTCGCTCGCGCTGTACGCGCTGGCCGGGATGGCGGGCATGCCCTGGTTCGCCGAGGGCGACTCCGGCGCCGCGATGCCGTCCTTCGGCTATGTGCTGGGCATGCTGCTCGCCGCGACCGTGGTGGGCGCGCTGGCGCGGCGCGGCGGTGACCGGAGGGCGCTGCGCACCGCGGGCACGATGGCGGTCGGCTCCGCGATCATCTACGCGATCGGCGTCCCGTACCTGGCGCTGGCCACGGACCTCTCCCTCGGCCAGGCGGTCGCCGCCGGACTGACCCCGTTCCTGATCGGGGACGCCCTGAAGGCCGCGCTGGCGATGGGCGCGCTGCCGGCCGCCTGGAAGCTGGTGGGCCGCCGCGGCTGAGCCGTCACCCCTCATCGGTACGCGTCGGGCGGGCTGGTTCTCCAGCCCGCCCGACGCGTGTCCGGTGAACGGACTACGGGGCCACGGACTCCTTGGAGGCGTTCTCGGCCGGGGCGACCGGCTTGGGCCCGGCGACCCGGTCCCGTACCAGCGCGAAGCCCACCACGAGCACCGCCACCAGGGTGGACAGCAGCACCTGGTCGCGTCCGTCCTTGTCGGTGAGCATGTAGAGCAGCACGAACGAGATCATCCCGATGGTCGCCCAGGTCAGATACGGGAAGCCCCACATGCGGACGACCAGCTTGTCCGGGTTCTCGCGCAGGATGATGCCGCGCATCCGCAGCTGGGTGAAGCAGATCACCAGCCAGACGAAGAGCGCGACCGCGCCCGAGGAGTTCAGCAGGAACTGGAAGATCGTGTCCGGCCACTGGTAGTTGAACCACACCGCGACGAAGCCGAAGACGACCGAACCGAGGATCGCGGCCTGGGGCACGCCGCGTCCGTTGGTCTTGGCGAACGCGGCCGGGGCGTCACCGCGCTGCCCGAGCGAGAAGGCCATGCGGGAGGCGGTGTAGAGGCCGGAGTTGAGACAGGAGAGCACGGCGGTCAGCACGATGACGTTCATGACCTGACCGGCGTGCGGAATGCCGATCGAGTCGAGCGCGGCGACGTAACTGCCGTCCTTGGTGATCGACTTGGCGTCCCAGGGCAGCAGGGTGACCACGACGAAGATCGAGCCCAGGTAGAAGACCGCGATCCGCCAGATCACGCTGTTGGTGGCCTTGGAGACGGCCCGCTGCGGGTCGGCGGACTCACCGGCGGCCAGGGTGACGATCTCGCTGCCCATGAAGGAGAAGACGACCAGCAGCACTCCGGTGAGGATCGCGCCCGGCCCGTTGGGCAGGAAGCCGCTGTGGTCGGTCAGATGCGCCAGACCGGCGCCCTCGTTCTCGGAGCCGGGCAGGAGGCCGAAGACCGCGAGCCCGCCGATGACGATGAAGGCGGCGATCGCGACGACCTTGATCCCGGCGAACCAGAACTCGAACTCGCCGTAGGAGGAGACCGAGGCCAGGTTGGCGGCGGTGAGCACGAGCATCACGATCAGCGCCCAGCCCCACTGCGGTACGGCCGGCCACCACCCCTCCAGGATCTTGGCACCGGCGGTCGCCTCGACCGCCAGCACCACGACCCAGAAGAACCAGTAGAGCCAGCCGATGGAGAAGCCCGCCCAGCGCCCGAGTGCCCGGTCGGCATAGGCGGAGAAGGAGCCGGAGGTCGGATTCGCGGCGGCCATCTCGCCCAGCATGCGCATCACGAGGACGACCATGAGGCCGACGAGTGCGTAGGAGACGAGAATGCCCGGCCCGGCCTTGGCGATACCGGCGCTGGAGCCGACGAACAGCCCGGCGCCGATCACCCCGCCAATCGCGATCATGGATAGATGGCGGTTCTTGAGCCCGGCCTTCAGGCCGTCGGGGGAAGTCGCTGGTTGTGCGCTCATATGGCTCGATCCTTTGCTTCCGGAATAGGAGCGACGCCAGTGAATCTCAGGAGAACGAACAGGTGAACCTTCGATTTCAAATCGTTACTTGAGGTTTTCATGAGGTTCCTTGGTGTTGCGTCGTAATCACAGAGCGCCTACCCGGCTCGGCGGGAAAGACACGGCCGTGCCACACTCAGGGCATGCGCGTGTACCTCGGCTCCGATCATGCCGGATACGAACTGAAGAACCACCTCGTGGAGTGGCTCCGGGCGGGCGGTCATGACCCCGTCGACTGCGGCCCGCACATCTACGACGCCCAGGACGACTACCCGCCGTTCTGCCTGCGCGCCGCCGAGCGGACCGCCGCCGACGCCGACAGCCTCGGCATCGTGATCGGCGGCTCCGGCAACGGCGAGCAGATCGCGGCGAACAAGGTCAAGGGGGTACGCGCCGCACTGGCCTGGAGCGAGCAGACCGCAGCCCTCGCGCGCGAGCACAACGACGCCAACGTGATCAGCATCGGCGGGCGCATGCACACCCGGGAAGAGGCGATCAAGTTCGTCGAGATCTTCCTGGCCACCCCGTACTCCGGCGAGGAGCGGCACACCCGCCGCATCGCCATGCTCGCCGACTACGAGACCACCGGCGAACTGCCGCCCATCCCGGCCCACCACCCCGCCGGCGACTGATGCCCGAAGGGCACACCATCCACCGACTGGCCGCCGACCACCTCGACCGGTTCGGCGGCCGGCCCGTCCGTGCCACCAGCCCCCAGGGCAAGTTCGCCGACGGGGCGGCCCTCGTGGACGGGCAGGTGCTCCAGCACGCCGAGGCGCACGGCAAGCACCTCTTCCTGGACTTCGCGGCCACCGGCTGGGTCCACGTCCACCTCGGGCTCTTCGGCACGTACGCCATCGGCCCGGCCCCCGCCCCGCCGCCCACCGAGACCGTACGGCTGCGGCTCGCGGGCCCCGGGGGGTACGCCGATCTGCGCGGGCCGACCGCCTGCGCCCTGATCACCGAGCCCGAGAAGCAGGCCATCCACGACCGCCTCGGACCCGATCCGCTGCGCCCCGGCGACGACGGCGCCGACGCCTGGGCCCGGATCTCCCGCAGCCGGGTCAGCGTGGCCGCGCTGCTCATGGACCAGAAGGTGGTCGCGGGCGTCGGCAACGTCTACCGCGCCGAGGTCCTGTTCCGGCACGGCATCGACCCGTACCGCCCGGGCCGCGGGCTGACCCGCGCCGAATGGGACGCGCTCTGGGCCGATCTCGCGGAACTGATGCGCGAGGGCGTACGGAACAACCGGATCGACACGGTCCGCCCCGAGCACACCCCCGAGGCCATGGGCCGCCCGCCGCGCGTCGACGACCACGGCGGCGAGGTCTACGTCTACCGCCGGGCCGGGCAGCCCTGTCATGTCTGCGGCGGCGAGATCCGCACCGCTGGCCTGGCCGCCCGGAACCTTTTCTGGTGCCCCGCTTGCCAGCGGTCGTGAGACGCGGCAGCCGGCGCTCCGTCAGATGCGACCGCCGCCCCGGCCGCCGGTGGAGCGCTCGCATTCGGTCAACTCCCGCCCGAGCGCGATTTTCCCCGTCGATCGGGGTACGAGACCGAAGACGAACACCAGCTTTCCGTACCAATCATCCCAAACAGCCGATCGGCCGGGCCCGGCTCCGCGCTCATATCCCCATCCCCAGCAGCGGTTTCCCGTACACCCGAACGAATATCGCTTACGATTGCCCCCCTGGCTGGGTGGTTCAACGCGCCACGAATCGACGCGCGTCCGAACGGGTGGGTAGGGTCCCGATGCAATGACTGGCGGCGCGGACACTCCGATGGCCCGGATGCGCAAAGCTCTGCACCGGGTTCGCACAGGCGTGCGCAAAGCCGGAGTCGACTACTTCCGCGGCGAGGGCTCCGACCGGCTCGCCCTCACCCTGCTGCTCCTCGCCGTCCCCGCCATCGCCTGCGGCACCATCGCCACCCCCGACTGGTGCGCCCCCTCCGCCCTCGTCCTGCCGATCGTCGCGGGCGGACTGCTGCTGCGTCCCGCCAGCCTGCTCGCCCTGTACGCGGCCGCCGCCTCCGCCCTCATCGTGGAGTCCGCCGTCCTCGGCCCGTACACCGAGGAGGACACCTCCGCCCGGGTCACCCCCGGCACCATCCTCGTGGTCGCCGCCGTCGGCTTCTCCGGGCTGCTCATCGCCCAGTTCCGCAGCCGGGTCGGTGTGCCCTGGCGGCGCGGCGGCACCATGCTCTTCGACCTGCGCGAACGCATCCGCGTCCAGAGCAAGCTGCCCGCCCTGCCGCGCGGCTGGCACCGCGAGATGGCGCTGCGCCCGGCCGGCGGCCAGTCCTTCTCCGGCGACTTCGTGGTCGCCGCCCGCACCGGAAACGGCGGCCGCACCCTCGAAGTCGTCCTCACCGACGTCTCCGGCAAGGGCATGGACGCCGCCTCCCGCGCCCTCCTGCTCTCCGGCGCCTTCGGCGGCCTCCTCGGCTCGCTGCCGCCGCACGGCTTCCTCCCGGCCGCCAACGGCTATCTGCTGCGCCAGGACTGGGAAGAGGGCTTCGCGACCTCCGTCCACCTCGTACTCGACCTCGACAGCGGCGACTTCGAGCTCTTCTCCGCCGGACACCTGCCCGCGCTCCAGCTCAGCGCGGGCACCGGCAAATGGGAGGAGAAGTCCGCCGACGGCCCGCTGCTCGGCGTCTACGACGGCGCCCAGTTCGACCCCACCAAGGGCACCCTGCGCCCCGGGGACGTCCTGATGCTGTTCACCGACGGCCTCGTCGAGACCGCCGACCGCGACATCAGCGAGGGCATCGACCATCTGACCGGCGAGGCCGACCGCTACGTCGCGTCCGGCTTCCAGGGCGCGGCCTGGCACCTGATCGAGACGGTGGCCAAGGACGTCAACGACGACCGGGCGCTCCTGCTGATCTGCCGCCAGTAGGACCGTCGTACCGGGGGTTAACCCCCCGTGGACACGGCGGCGACCGCCATGGCTCCGGAACACCCCCGATCCCTACGTTCATAGGACCTCGTAGGACATCGGGCGAACTTCCGGAGAAGGGCCACCACCATGCGGCTGCGCAAGCGGCGTACGACAGCGGCGCCCCCGGCACCGCACGCCCCCCCCACGCCATCGAACTCCGGGGCGTCCAGCGCCGCTACGGCCGCGGCGGCAACGCCGTCCACGCGCTCCGCGGCATCGACCTCGCCCTCCCGCACGGCAGCTTCACCGCCGTCATGGGCCCCTCCGGCTCCGGCAAGTCGACGTTCCTGCAGTGCGCCGCCGGACTGGACCGGCCGACCGCCGGGTCCGTGACGCTCGGCGGCACCGAGATCACCGGGATGAGCGAGAACAAGCTCACCACGCTGCGCCGCAGCCGTCTCGGCTTCGTCTTCCAGGCGTTCAACCTGCTGCCCTCCCTCACCGTCGAGCAGAACGTGCTGCTCCCGATGCGGCTCGCCGGCGCCCGCCCCGACCGCCACCGGGCCCACGAGGTGCTGGCCCGGGTCGGGCTGCACGAGCACGCCCGGCGCCGCCCGGGACAGCTGTCCGGCGGCCAGCAGCAGCGCGTGGCCATCGCCCGCGCGCTCATCACCCGCCCCGACGTCGTCTTCGCCGACGAACCCACCGGCGCCCTGGACACCGTCACCGCCGCCGAGGTGCTCGGGCTGCTGCGGCACGCGGTGGACGCGCTCGGCGCGACCGTGGTGATGGTCACGCACGACCCGGTGGCCGCGAGCTACGCCGACCGGGTGCTCTTCCTCGCGGACGGAAGCGTGGCCGACCGGCTCACCCGCGCCCCGGCGCACGAGATCGCCGACCGGATGACCCGGCTCACCGCCCGCACCCCCGCCGGCCTCGCCGTCGTCCGGTGAGGGCGCTCACCAACGGCCTGGCCCGCGCCTCCGTCCGCTTCAAGCCCGCCGCCTTCGCGGGCACCTTCGTCGCCCTGATGATGACCGCGATGATCGTGTCCGCCTGCGGCATCCTGCTGGAGACCGGAGTACGCGCCTCCGTGCCGCCCGAGCGCTACGCGAGCACCCCGGTCGTCGTCGCCGCCGACCAGCGCGCGCACTACACCGTCGGCCACGGGGAGGACCGGGAGGACGAGTCCGCACCGGTCCCCGACCGGGCCCGCCTCGACGCCGCGCTCGTCACCACCGCCGCCCGCACCCCCGGGGCGGCGGCCGCCGCCCCCGACACGACCTTCCCGCTGCGCACGGGCGGCGGCTCCGAGGGCGCGCTGACCGGCCACGGCTGGGCCGCGGCCCCCTTCACGGGCGTGACGCTCACCACCGGCACACCGCCCCGCGCGGACCACACCGGGCCGGGCGCTCGGCGAGGCCGCCGTCGAGCGGCTGCGCCCCGGCGTGATCCCTACCCTGCTGGGCACGGCGGCCCTGGCCGGCGGCATCGTGCTCACCGAGGTCGCCGCGTCGGCCTCCGGCGAGGACGCGGCCAACACCGCGCTCGGGATCGTGATGCTCTTCATGCTGGCCGTGGCCCTGCTCGGCCCGCTGGTCGCCCGGCTGTGCGCCTGGCTGATCGGGCTGCCGCTGCGCGCGGGCGCGGCCCCGGCCGTCCTGGCGTCGGCCAACACCCTGGCCAACGCCCGGCGGCTGGCCTCGGCGATCACCCCGATCGTGCTGGCCATGGCGTTCTCCTCGACGCTCGTGTTCCTGCACACCAGCGAGGACCACGCGATGGCCGGCCAGCGGCGCGCCGGGATCGTCGCCGACCACGTCGTCTCCGCGCCCGGTGGCCTCCCGGCCGATACGGCCGGCCGCGCGGCCGGCGTACCGGGCGTCGCGGCGGCGGTGGGCGTGCTGCGCGCCGGGGTGCTCGTGCCGACGGGCTCCGCGCTGGAGGGCGCGACGGCCCAGGGCGTCTCCGGCACCGGCCGCGCGCTGGCGGCCGTACAGGACCTGGACGTCCGCACCGGCCGCCTGGCGGACCTGGGGCCGGGCCGGGTGGCGGTCGACGCGGGCCTCGCGCGGTCCGCGCACGTCCGCGTCGGTGACCGGCTCCGGCTCCGCCTCCCGGACGGCACCAGGGCCGCACCCGAGGTGGTCGCGACCTACGGCCGGGGCCTGGGCGTCGCCCGCCTCACCCTGCCGCGCGCGGCCCTCGCGGCCCATGTCACCTCGGCCTTCGACGGCGACGTGCTGGTACGGGACGCCACGGGCGCGGACCGTACGGCCGTCGCGGCGGCGCTCGGCAAGCGGCTCGGCGAGCGGGTCACCGGCCGGGACGGCTACGCGGCCGCCCAGGACCGGGACCGCGCGCTGAACGCCTGGTCCAACACCACCATGGCCGCGGTGCTCGGCGGCTTCGCCGCGGTCGCCGCCGCCAACACCCTGGTGATGACGGTCCTCGACCGCCGCCGGGAGCTGGGCACCCTGCGCCTGATCGGATCGACCCGGCGGCAGGTGCTGGGCATGGTGCGCTGGGAGGCGCTGCTGGTGGCCACGGCCGGTGTCGCGCTGGGCACGGCGATCGCCCTGGCCACGCTCGTGCCGATGGTGCGCGGGCTGACCGGCGGGAGCCCGTACGTCCCGCCGCTGACCTACGCCGGGTTCGCGGGCGCGGCCGTGGCGCTCGGCCTCGCGGCGACCCTGCTGCCCGCCCGGGCGGCACTGCGCCGGGAGGCGGCCGGGAGGAGCGGATGAGCGAAAAGGGGCCGGGGCCGGTGCGATACCGGTCCCGGCCCCTCGGGGCGTTCGGTGAGCCGTCAGGCGGCCGTACGGTGACGGGCCTGCTCGGCGGGGTCCTTGCGGAAGGCCCACGTCATCTTCGGCTCCATCGCGAAGCGGAAGACGCGCTGCACCGGCGGGGTGCACAGCGCGGTGACCACGCCGGCGGCGATGACGGTGACCGCGATCTCACCCAGCGGCTTGTGCACCCACTGGGGGTCGAACCAGCCCCAGAAGCGGGAGCCCTTGGCGAGGAAGCCGTGCAGCAGGTAGCCGTACAGCGTCCCGGCGCCCAGCACGGTGAACCACATGTGGCGCCGCGGCACCCAGGCGAAGAAGCAGGCGGTGAGGACCATCGAGCAGCCGAACATGGCCAGGGTCATCACGGGGCCGGTCCACGCCGGGGCGTGGAGCTCCTGGACGCTGTCGCGGTGGTAGAACCAGGCCGAGTTCATCCGGGGCGCCGCCCAGTAGGCGAACAGCAGCGCGCCGGCGAAGATCGGCACGGACGCGATCCGCATCTTGCGGCCCCGCATCAGCTGGAAGTGCTCGGGCTTCATGCACAGGCCGATGACGAAGAACGGCAGGAACTGCAGGACCCGCTGGAGGTCGAGGTCGTCGCCGATGTCGGGCGAGACGGACGCCAGGGTGGCGATCGCCAGCGAGAGCGGGACCGGCCAGCGCACCAGCTTCCAGATGGGCGTCGTGAGCCGCCACACGAACAGCGCGACCAGGAACCAGGTCAGGTACCAGGGGTCGAGCAGGCTGATCGGGTGGCCCGGGTCGTCGTCGGCCCACTTCTTGAACAGGCTGTACGCGACCTCGAACAGCACGTACGGCACCGCGACGCCGGTGATGAGCCGCCGGAGCCGGTCGGGCCGCATGTCGAAGCTGCGGGAGAAGAAGCCGGAGATCACGATGAAGGCCGGCATGTGGAAGGTGTACACGGTCATGTACAGGGCTTCCGCGGTGCGGCTGGAGTCGGTGAGCGGCTCCCACGAGTGGGCCATCGCGACCAGCACGATCGCGAGGTACTTCGCGTTGTCGAAGAACGCGTCCCGCTGCTTCGGCTTCTGCCCGGCAGGGGCACTGGCGGCGGGCGGAGTCGCCTGACGCCCCGCTTCTTCGCGCTGCGGTGTGGGGGGTGCCCCGGCCTCGGCCTCCCGGGCCGGGGGGAGCGGGGACCGCTGGGAACCGTGCGGGCGCAGGGAGTTGGTCACAGGCCCTCCCACCAGGAGCTGGGGGAGAGCACCCGGGACCGCACTGCGCGTGGGGGAGAGATGGCAGCGTGGAACATCTGAGGCACGATAGCGCCGAAACCTCTATTGCGTAAAACCTCGTCCAGGTCTTCCCCGGTAATACAGTTCACACTCCGGCCGATAGCCGACCGTTATCAAGTCGACATAGCGATCCGGTTGTTCGATATGAGGAACCGGGCCGCCCGTTCTGTCGGGTTTCATCCCCCTTAAATGGTGCATATGCCCCTCAGGTGGCTCCGGCGGAATGTCTGATTCATGGAAATCGGAATTCCCTTCCGGGTTATGTGATCAGGCCGCAAATTGATCCACGGAAATTGTGGGGAGCGTCACCCGTAACCGCCCGTGTAAAGGATTTCTGACGGGGTACCAACGGGGTGGGTGTGGTGTGTGCCGACGCAGGTGATCACCTCACCCTGCTGCTGTGGAGCCGTAGTTGATGGCACGATGGTTGCAGCGGGGGTGTGCGAGGTCGCGTGCTTCCGGGGCCGGGTGAAGACATGAGCGACCGAGGAAGCGTGATCAGCTGTGGTCATTTCCCTGTCATTGGTGGTGCTGGTAGGGATCATCCTCGTACTGATGATCCGCGCCGGGAAGACGAAGCCGGGGCCGGCGCTGGTCGCCGCCCTCTTCGGCTTTCTCCTGGCCTCCTCCGACCTGGCGCCGAACATCCAGGACTTCCTCGACTCGGTCGCCAGTTCCATCAGCGACATCAACCTCTGAGTCGCGTCCGGGAAACGCCGACGGCCCGGCTCCGGGGGATCCCCGGGGCCGGGCCGTCGTGCGTATGGAGCGGGCGACGGGAATCGAACCCGCGTAGCCAGTTTGGAAGACTGGGGCTCTACCATTGAGCTACGCCCGCACGCGCCGCGCGTCGCCCAGGTGTGATCACCTGTGACCGCGGCACGGAAAGCATCGTAGCGGGTCCGGGCCCTGTCCCGCACACCCTTGCCCCGCGGCGGAATAACGGGCAGCCGGGGCGTCCGCGGCCATGTACCCTACGTGTCGCACCGACGGGGTGTGGCGCAGCTTGGTAGCGCGTCCGCTTTGGGAGCGGAAGGTCGTCGGTTCGAATCCGGCCACCCCGACCATCCACAGCCGTCAAGATCGCGTTGTGGGCCGCGTCATGCTTGCGGTTACTATGCAAGCTGCGCGTCTGTGTCTTTTCTCTACCGGGCGCGATCCGCTGCGAAGCATCAGTGCGAGGCAGCAGAACACCACACGTCAGCCCCAAGGAGACCGAACCGTGAAGAGCGCCGTGGAGAACCTGAACCCGACCCGGGTTCGGCTCACTGTCGAGGTGCCCTTCGAGGAGCTCAAGCCCAGCCTCGACGCGGCGTACAAGAAGATCAACCAGCAGGTCACGGTGCCGGGCTTCCGCAAGGGCAAGATCCCGGCCCGCATCATCGACCAGCGATTCGGCCGCGGCGCGGTGCTGGAGGAGGCCGTCAACGACGCCCTCCCGAAGTTCTACACCGACGCGGTCAACGAGGGTGAGCTGAACCCGCTCGGGCAGCCCGAGGTCGACATCACCGAGCTCAAGGACAACGAGCTGCTGGCGTTCACCGCCGAGGTGGACATCCGCCCGTCGATCGAGATCCCGGACTACTCCGGCATCGAGGTCACCGTCGACTCGGTCGAGGTCTCGGACGAGGACATCGACAAGTCGGTCGAGCAGCTGCGCGACCGCTTCGCCACCACCAGCCCCGTCGAGCGCGCCGCCGGTGAGGGCGACATCGTCGTGATCGACCTGGAGGCCAAGGTCGACGGCGAGGTGCTGGAGGACGGTGTCGCCGAGGGCGTCACCTACACCATCGGCTCCGGTGAGCTGCTCGACGGCATCGACGAGGCCGTGACCGGCCTGGAGGCCGGTGGCACCGCCACCTTCACCTCCGAGCTGAAGGGCGGCTCCGCGCAGGGCAAGGAGGCCGAGGTCTCCGTCAAGGTGAACGAGGTCAAGGCCCGGGAGCTGCCCGAGCTGGACGACGACTTCGCCCAGCTGGCCAGCGAGTTCGACACCCTCGAGGAGCTGCGCGCGGACAGCCGCAAGCGCCTTGAGCAGTCGAAGAAGTACGACCAGGCCACCCAGGCCCAGGAGAAGGTGCTCGACGCCCTCCTGGAGCTGGTCGAGGTGCCGATCCCCGAGAAGCTGCTCGAGGACGAGATCCAGACCCGGAAGCACAACCTGGAGCACCACCAGCTCGGCCAGATGGGTCTGAACCTGGAGTCCTACCTGGAGATCCAGGGCAAGACCGCCGAGGAGTTCGACGCCGAGCTCAAGGAGCAGGCGGAGAAGGGCATCCGGACCCAGTTCGTCCTCGACGAGCTGGTCAACAAGGAGAAGCTGTCCGTCGGCCAGGAGGAGCTCACCGAGCACCTGATGCGCCGTGCGCAGTCCTCCGGCATGAGCCCGGATCAGTTCGCCCAGCAGGTCGTCGAGGGCGGCCAGGTGCCGATGCTCGTCGGTGAGGTCGCCCGTGGCAAGGCGCTCGCCGTCGTGGTCGAGGCCGCCAAGGTCGTGGACGACAAGGGCGAGACCGTCGACCTCGACGACGAGGACGAGACCGCCGAGACGGTCGAGGCCGGTGCCGAGGGCGCCGAGGCGGGCGACGAGACCGCCGAGGTCACCGAGGCCGCCGCCGAGGCCGCTCCGGAGCAGGAGAAGGCGCAGGACAAGGCCGAGGGCTGATCCTGGCCGCTCCGCAGCCCGTACGAACGGGCCCGAACGTCTGCGCGCGTCCGGGCCCGTTCGTGTTCCGCGAACCGTTCCGTGAATCCTTTCCGTGGACCCTTCCGTGAAGGCGTTGTACGAACGCGTCGCACGAAGGCCGCGGGGGCGGCGGAACCTGCGCTCAGAGCGAACAGTTCCTGATGCGGGATGGCGCCCGCCGACCAGCGCGTTAGGGTCCGTAGATACGAGGGCAGGGAGTCTCGCAGGCCCGCCGGATCGCACCGGCCGGCCCGTCCCGAGCCCAGAAGAAGACGCTGAGACGGCCAGTCGCCGTCAGAGACGAGCAGGTGGATACGTGACGAATACGATGCCTTCCGCCGCCGGCGAGCCGACCGGCGGTGGCCTCGGCGACCAGGTCTACAACCGGCTGCTCGGTGAGCGGATCATCTTCCTCGGCCAGCCGGTCGACGACGAAATCGCCAACAAGATCACCGCGCAGCTGCTCCTGCTCGCCGCGGACCCGGACAAGGACATCAACCTCTACATCAACTCTCCGGGCGGCTCGATCTCGGCGGGCATGGCGATCTACGACACCATGCAGTTCATTCCGAACGACGTCGTCACCATCGCCATGGGCCTCGCCGCCTCGATGGGACAGTTCCTGCTGAGCGCGGGCACCCCCGGCAAGCGGTTCGCGCTGCCGAACGCCGAGATCCTGATCCACCAGCCGTCCGCGGGCCTCGCCGGTTCCGCCTCGGACATCAAGATCCACGCCGAGCGGCTGCTGCACACCAAGAAGCGGATGGCCGAGCTGACCGCGTTCCACACCGGTCAGACCGTCGAGCAGATCACCCGCGACTCCGACCGCGACCGCTGGTTCTCCGCCCAGGAGGCCAAGGAGTACGGCCTGGTCGACGACGTCATGGCCTCGGCCTCGGGCGTTCCGGGCGGGGGCGGCACCGGGGCCTGAGCCCCGCCGTCCCGTAGCCGACCTCCAGCCCTTTGATCGCCACAGGATGGTGAACACCCAGATGAACAACTTTCCCGGCAGCGGCCTCTACGACGGCCCGATGGCCGAATCGCGCTATGTCGTTCCGCGCTTCGTCGAGCGCACCTCCCAGGGTGTCCGGGAGTACGACCCGTACGCGAAGCTCTTCGAGGAGCGCGTGATCTTCCTGGGCGTCCAGATCGACGACGCCTCGGCCAACGACGTCATGGCGCAGCTGCTGTGCCTGGAGTCGATGGACCCGGACCGCGACATCTCGGTCTACATCAACTCGCCCGGCGGCTCGTTCACCGCGCTGACCGCCATTTACGACACGATGCAGTTCGTCAAGCCCGACATCCAGACGGTGTGCATGGGCCAGGCGGCGTCCGCCGCGGCCGTGCTGCTCGCCGCCGGTACCCCCGGCAAGCGGATGGCGCTCCCCAACGCCCGTATCCTGATCCACCAGCCGTACAGTGAGACGGGCCGGGGTCAGGTCTCCGACCTGGAGATCGCGGCCAACGAGATCCTGCGGATGCGCTCGCAGCTGGAGGAGATGCTGGCCAAGCACTCCACCACGCCGATCGAGAAGATCCGCGACGACATCGAGCGGGACAAGATCCTGACCGCCGAGGAGTCGCTGGCGTACGGTCTGGTCGACCAGATCGTCTCGACCCGTAAGACCTCGGTCGGCCTGGGCTGAAGCCCGGGCGGCCCGGCGCCCCTTGGACCAGTTCGGTCCAAGGGGGGCCCGAACCGGGGGCCCGGCAAGGTACCGTCATAGAGGGCTGGGGGCCGGCCCCCGGAAACATCAAGCGGAAAGCTCGCAGCGCAAGCACCCGGTTCCGCGGAGCAAAGCGGATCCAAGGCGAAGGGGAAGCACCTCGTGGCACGCATCGGTGACGGCGGCGACCTGCTCAAGTGCTCGTTCTGCGGAAAGAGCCAGAAGCAGGTGAAGAAGCTCATCGCGGGCCCTGGTGTGTACATCTGCGATGAGTGCATCGATCTCTGCAACGAGATCATCGAGGAAGAGCTGGCCGAGACTTCCGAGGTGCGCTGGGAGGAACTCCCCAAGCCGCGGGAGATCTACGAGTTCCTCGAGGGCTATGTGGTCGGCCAGGAGGCCGCCAAGAAGGCCCTGTCCGTCGCGGTCTACAACCACTACAAGCGGGTCCAGGCCGGAGAGAACGGCAGCCACAGCAAGGACGACGGCATCGAGTTGGCGAAGTCCAACATCCTGCTGCTCGGCCCGACCGGCTCCGGGAAGACCCTGCTCGCGCAGACCCTCGCCCGGATGCTCAACGTTCCCTTCGCCATCGCCGACGCCACCGCGCTCACCGAGGCGGGCTACGTCGGCGAGGACGTGGAGAACATCCTCCTCAAGCTGATCCAGGCCGCCGACTACGACGTCAAGAAGGCCGAGACGGGCATCATCTACATCGATGAGATCGACAAGGTGGCCCGCAAGAGCGAGAACCCCTCGATCACCCGCGACGTCTCCGGCGAGGGCGTGCAGCAGGCGCTGCTGAAGATCCTCGAGGGCACCACGGCCTCCGTTCCGCCGCAGGGCGGCCGGAAACACCCGCACCAGGAATTCATCCAGATCGACACGACGAATGTGCTGTTCATCGTGGGCGGTGCCTTCGCCGGTCTGGAGAAGATCATCGAGTCGCGGGCCGGTGCCAAGGGCATCGGCTTCGGCGCCACGATCCGCTCCAAGCGCGAGATCGAGGCCAGCGACCAGTTCCAGGAGGTCATGCCGGAGGACCTGGTGAAGTTCGGGATGATCCCGGAGTTCATCGGCCGGCTCCCCGTCATCACCTCCGTCCACAACCTCGACCGCGAGGCGCTGCTGCAGATCCTGGTCGAGCCGCGGAACGCGCTGGTGAAGCAGTACCAGCGGCTGTTCGAACTCGACGGCGTGGAGCTCGACTTCGACCGCCCCGCCCTGGAGGCCATCGCCGACCAGGCGATCCTGCGCGGCACCGGCGCGCGCGGCCTGCGCGCCATCATCGAAGAGGTCCTGATGTCGGCGATGTACGAGGTGCCGTCCCGCAAGGACGTGGCCCGCGTCGTCATCACCGAGGACGTCGTCCACTCGAACGTCAACCCGACGCTGGTGCCCCGCTCGCGCGGCACCGAGCCGGGTGAACGGCACGAGAAGAGCGCGTGAGCGCCGCGTAGAGCGCACGCGAAGAGGGCCCCGGTCTCCCGGGGCCCTCTTCGTGTCACAGGCCGCCGTAGGGCCTCCTGTGGGCGGGCGGGCTAGGCGGGCTCGCGGGTGTCCTCGTAGATGCCCGCGGTCACCTTCGCGAAGGCTTCCAGGTCGACGTCGGACGCGGTGGTGTTCTCCGCGTTGACGTCCAGCACCATCGCCGCGTCCGTCTCCTCCGCCCACGCGCACGCCGGGGCGTAGATCCGGTCGTACATCTTCACGACTTCGCAGTCGATGGCGGGCCCTTCCGCGCCGTCCGGCCGGAACGTCTTGCGCTTCTGCTCGACGGACGGAGTGCCCTCGCCGTCCTCGAAGCCCTTGAACATCCCGTCCTGGACCCGGTCGGGGTCGTTGATCTCCCCGTACATGCCGGAGAACGCGAGCCCCGAGTTCTCGTCGTCGGCGCGCTGGTACTGCCCGAGGACGGAGGTCGCGCCCTTGGGCATGCTGTCCTGCACGCTGGTGCCCTCGTCCTTCAGCTCGTCGGTGCCCTTGGACAGCGTGTACGTGCCGTCGTCGAGCGTCTTGGGGGTCACGAGCCGCATCGGCGCGGGGCCGCCGTCGCCGCCGGAGAGCACCACGGCGCCGGTGACGATCGCCCCCACCACCACGAGCCCCGCCGCCGACATCGCGATGATCTTGGTGCGATTGCGGCCCGGCGGGGGCCCGGGCGGCGCCGGGTAGCCCGGCTGCCCGGCCTGGCCATAGGGACCCGGCGCTTGCGGATAGCCGTACCCCGGCTGGGGTGGCTGCGGATAGCCGTAACCCGGGTTCTGCGCGTACGGGTTGGGCACCGCGGACGGCTGCTGCCCCCCGCCGTACGGATTGGGCTGGGCGCCCCCGTACGGGCCGGGCCCGCCGCCGCCGTAGGGACCGGGCGGCGGCGGTGGCTGGTTGTGGCTCATGGGCGTGGGGGTATCCCTCCGGACGGTGGACGGCGTGTGGACCGGCGCTGCGGAACCGCTACTTGGGGATCTCGACGCGCGCGTCCTTGCGGACCTTCGCGGTGATCTCCGCGGCCTGGTCGATCGACGTGCTCTTGCCGGAGAGCGCGGCCGCGGTGTCGGAGACGACCACATAGGCGATCGTGCTGTGGTCGCCCCACATGCAGATCGGGATGGTGAACCCCTTGGTGGGCAGGCCGCTGGAGCCGGAGTCCCCGCTCGGGGTGAACTTGGCGTTCTGGCACTTCATCACGGCGTTGTCGAGCCCGCTGGGCGACACCTTCTCCGGGCTGCCCACCAGTTCGGCCTTCATGCTGCCGGCCGACTTGTCCTTCTCGGACTCCTCCGCGATCTTCGAGAAGGCACCGTCCACGACCGCCTCGGGGTCCTTCACCTCACCCCAGACGCCGTTGAGCTGCAGCTGCTTCGAGGTCATGCCCTCGCCGGACTTGTAGTCCGCGCCCTCGGTCTTCGGGTTGCTGACGCCGAACTTCTCGAAGTCGTCCTCGTCCGACGAGGTGATCCCGCCGCCGCTGGAGGAGTCGTCCTTGGTGTACTCACCGGCCACGGTCTGCGGGGTGGTGAGCTTGTAGCGCTTGCCGTCGTCGGCGACCGTGCCGCCGCCGTCCCCGCCGCTGAACACCACGATGCCGCCGACCACCGCGGCCACCACGACCACCGCGCCGATGGCTATCGCCAGGCCCTTCTTCTTGCCGCCACCCTGGCCCGGGCCCGGCTGGTACGGCCCCGGCATGCCCGGCTGGCCGTACGGCTGCTGACCGTAGGGCTGCTGGCCATACGGCTGCTGGCCGTACGGCTGCTGCGGCTGGCCGTACGGGTTCGGGGGCTGACCGGGGGCTTGCGGGTGGCCGTAGCCGGACTGCGGGGGCTGTCCGTACGGACCGGGCTGCTGCGGCGGCTGCTGCGGGTAGCCGTAGCCGGGCTGGCCGGCGGCGCCGCCTTGTCCGTACGGACCCGGCTGCTGGGGCTGCTGGCCGTAGGGGCCCGGCTGGTTGTGACTCATGTTCTTCCCTCGTTAGGTTGTGCTGTTGGAGCTAGTTGTCGATCTCGACGCGTGCGTCCTCACGCACCTTGGCGGTCAGCCCCGCGGCGTCCTCCAGCGACATGCTGCCGCCGAGAACGGCCCCCGCCGGGTCCGCCATCACCGCGACGCCCAGGGTGCTCTTGTCGCCCCAGACGCACGCGGGCGCCTCCATGGATCCCTGATCCGACGTGAACTTCAGGGACTGGCACTTCATCACGTCCCCGTCGAAGCCGTCCGGCGAGAACTCCTGGGGAGTGCCCTTCGCTTGCGCGGTCCCGTTGTCCCGCAGCGCCTTGACGATGACCGCCAGGGCGAGGTCCGCGCCCCGCTTCGGGTCGGTCACCTCGCCCCAGACGCCGGTGAACTTCAGCATCTTCTTGCCGTCGGTCTGGTAGTCGGCCGCCACCAGGTGCGGATCCTTGACCACCGGGACCTGCTGGAGGTCCTTCTTGCCCGCCGCCGACAGATCGCCGTCGTCCGTGCCGCTGCCCTGGCGCTGGTACTCCTCCGCGACCGTCTTCGGGGTCGTGAGCTTGTACGGACCGCTGTCACCGCCGAACAGCAGGAACCCGCCCGCCGTCAGCGCTCCCACGACCACCAGCGCACCCACCGCCAGGCCGACGGTCCGGCCCTTGCGGCGGCCACCGGGCGCGGCGGGCGGCGCGGGCGGACCGCCGTAGAAGCCCTGACCCGGCTGACCCGGCTGCCCGGGCTGACCCGGCCGCGGGGCCTGCCGGCCGTAGGGGTTCGCCGGGGCGCCGTACGGGCCGCCGCCGCTGTACGGAGGGGGCGCCGCGTAACCCCCGGGCTGCCCGGGCTGGGCCGGCTGCGGATGGCCGTAGCCGGTGGGCTGGGCATACGGATTCGGCACAGGTGGCTGGCCGGCGCCGTGAGGACCCGGCTGCGCCCCGTAGGGACCGGGCTGCGGCGGCGGGCTCTGATAGCTCATCGTGCCTCTCCTAGAAGCGCATGACAGGTCCCGAACATCCTTCCCGACGCGTCCCGGCGGCGTTGCGGCGGGGCCGCAACGGGTTCGTAACGGAGTCCGGCGGCCCTTTAGACTGCGGGGGTGACCGAGAACTCTCAGCAGCGCCCCGACAGCGGGCCGAACAGCCACCCTGAACTGCCGACCCAGTACGCGCCGGCCGATGTAGAGGGGCAGCTGTACGAGCGCTGGGTAGAGCGCGGTTACTTCGAGGCGGACGCCAAGAGCGGCAAGGAGCCGTACACGATCGTCATTCCGCCGCCCAACGTGACCGGATCGCTCCACCTGGGCCACGCCTTCGAGCACACGATCATCGACGCGCTCACCCGCCGCAAGCGGATGCAGGGCTACGAGACGCTGTGGCAGCCGGGCATGGACCACGCCGGTATCGCCACCCAGAACGTGGTCGAGCGCGAGCTGGCCAAGGAGGGCGTCTCCCGGCACGACCTGGGCCGTGAGGCGTTCATCGAGCGCGTGTGGCAGTGGAAGAACGAGTCCGGCGGGCAGATTTCCGGCCAGATGCGGCGGCTGGGCGACGGCGTCGCGTGGAACCGCGAGCGGTTCACCATGGACGAGGGGCTGTCCAAGTCCGTCCAGACCATCTTCAAGAAGCTCTACGACGATGAGCTGATCTACCGCGCCGAGCGCATCATCAACTGGTGCCCCCGCTGCCTCACCGCCATCTCCGACATCGAGGTGGAGTACCAGGACGACGACGGCGAACTGGTGTCGATCCGGTACGGCGAGGGCGATTCCTCGATCGTCGTCGCCACGACCCGCGCCGAGACGATGCTGGGCGACACCGCGGTCGCCGTCCACCCCGACGACGACCGCTACCGGCACATGGTCGGCACCGAGATCGAGCTGCCGCTCACCGGCCGCCGCATCCCGGTCGTCGCCGACGCCCACGTCGACCCGGAGTTCGGCACCGGCGCGGTCAAGGTCACCCCGGCCCACGACCCGAACGACTTCGAGATCGGCCAGCGCCACGGTCTGCCGAACCTCAGCGTCATGGACGAGCACGCGGTGATCACCGCGCACGGCCCCTTCCAGGGCCTGGACCGGCTGGAGGCCCGCAGCGCCATCGTCGGCGCGCTGCGCGCCGAGGGCCGGATCGTGGCGGAGAAGCGCCCGTACACCCACTCCGTGGGCCACTGCTCGCGCTGCAAGACCACGATCGAGCCGCGGCTGTCCATGCAGTGGTGGGTCAAGGTCGGCCCGCTGGCCAAGGAGGCGGGCGACGCCGTCCGCGACGGCCGGGTCAGCATCCACCCGGAGGACATGTCGAAGCGCTACTTCGACTGGGTCGACAACCTGCACGACTGGTGCATCTCGCGCCAGCTGTGGTGGGGCCACCGGATCCCGGTCTGGTACGGGCCGCAGGGCGAGGTCGTCTGCGTCGGACCGGATCAGGAGCCGCCGAGCGGCGAGGGGTGGCACCAGGACAGTGACGTCCTGGACACCTGGTTCTCCTCCGGCCTGTGGCCGTTCTCCACGCTCGGCTGGCCCGAGCGGACCGACAGCCTGGCGAAGTTCTATCCGAACTCGGTGCTGGTCACCGGCTACGACATCCTCTTCTTCTGGGTCGCCCGGATGATGATGTTCGGCTTGTACGCGATGGACGGCACCCCGCCGTTCCGCACCATCGCCCTGCACGGGATGGTCCGCGACCAGTTCGGCAAGAAGATGTCCAAGTCCTTCGGGAACGCGGTCAATCCGCTGGACTGGATGGACACCTACGGCTCCGACGCCGTCCGCTTCACCCTCGCCCGCGGCGCCAACCCCGGGGTGGACGTGCCGATCGGCGAGGACTGGGTCCAGGCGTCCCGTAACTTCGCCAACAAGATCTGGAACGCGACCCGCTTCGCGCTGATGAACGGCGCGACGGTCGAGGGCGAACTGCCCGCCCCCGAGCGGCTGTCGGCCACCGACCGCTGGATCCTGTCCCGGCTGAACGAGGTCGTCGCGGACGTCGACGCGTTCTACGACGACTACCAGTTCGCGAAGCTCTCGGACACGCTCTTCCACTTCGCGTGGGACGAGGTCTTCGACTGGTACGTCGAGCTGTCCAAGACCACCTTCCAGAAGGGCGGCCCGGAGGCCGACGCCTCGCGGCGCGTCCTCGGGGAGGTCCTCGACGTCACGCTGCGGCTGCTGCACCCGGTGGTCCCGTTCGTCACCGAGAAGCTGTGGACCGCGCTCACCGGCCAGGAGTCGGTCGTCATCGCCGACTGGCCGACCGACAGCGGCTTCCGTGACGAGGCCGCCGAGCGGGAGATCGAGAACCTGCAGCAGGTGGTCACCGAGGTCCGCCGGTTCCGCGCCGACCAGGGTCTCCAGCCCGGCCAGAAGGTCCCGGCCCGGCTCGAGCTGTCCGGCACCTCGCTCGCCGCGCACGAGGACGCGATGCGCTCCCTGCTGCGCCTCCAGCCGGCCGGGGAGGGCTTCACCGCCACCGCCTCGCTGCCGGTGGCGGGCGCGACGGTGGCGCTGGACCTGTCCGGCGCGATCGACGTCGAGGCCGAGCGCAAGCGGCTGGCCAAGGACCTCGCCGCGGCCGAGAAGGACAAGGCACAGACCACGGCCAAGCTGTCCAACGAAGGGTTCCTGGCCAAGGCCCCCGACCACGTGGTGGAGAAGATCCGCGCCCGGCAGGCGACCGCCGAAGCCGACATCGCCCGGATCACCGCGCAGTTGGCGTCCCTGCCCCAGGGCTGACCCCGGCCCGTACCGAGCGCCCCCGCCCCTTCCGGCGGGGGCGCTCCGTGCTTCCCTCCGCCCGCCCCAGGGCCGGTGTGCGATGTCCCACAGTGACCGCCGGGGAAGCCGATCCGTACGGTGAGCCGGGAACCCATGACTGCCTTCCGGGAGTTATCCACCAGTACGTCCCGGAAGGAGCCCTCCCTCCCATGAACAAACCGCTGCGGCGCGCCTCCGTCTTCTCCCTGCTGCTCGTGCTGGTCCTGCTCGCCTGGGTCACCTATGTCCAGGTGGCGGAGGGGGCGAGCTACCGGGACAACTCCCACAACGAACGCAACACCATCAGCCAGTACGCCAACCCGCTGGGCAACATCATGGCGGGGGGCAAGCCCATCACCGGCTCGGCCGCCACCACCGGCGATCTGAAGTACAAGCGGACGTACCCCGACGGGAAGCTCTACGCCCCGGTCACCGGCTATTCCTCGCAGTCGTACGGCAGCAACCAGCTGGAGGCCCTGAACCAGTCCGTGCTCGACGGCTCCGACAGCCGGCTGAAGAACCCCATGGAGGCGCTGACCCGGGAGCCGTCCAAGCCGGGCGACGTGCTGACGACGATCGACCCGGCCGTGCAGAAGGCCGCCTTCGAGGGACTGGGGAACAAGACCGGCGCGGCCGTGGCGCTCGACCCGAAGACCGGCAAGGTGCTCGCCCTGGCCAGCACGCCCTCGTACGACCCGAGCACCTTCGCCGGGTCCGGTACCTCCGACCAGAAGGCGTGGCTGAAGCTGACGAAGGACAAGGACCAGCCGATGCTGAACCGGGCGCTGCGCCAGACGTATCCGCCGGGGTCGGCGTTCAAGCTGGTGGTCGCCGCGGCGGCCCTGGAGGGCGGGCTGTACTCGTCGGTGGACGAGCCGACCAAGAGCCCGGACCCGTACCGGCTGCCCGGCACGGTCACCGACATGAAGAACGAGAACGCGTCGGCGCCCTGTGAGAACGCGACGATCCGCACGGCCCTGCAGTACTCGTGCAACACGGTCTTCGCGAAGCTGGCCGTGGACCTGGGCCAGTCCAAGCTGCACGCCGAGGCGAAGAAACTGGGCTTCGACGACTCCAAGCTGGACATCCCGGTGCGGGCCGCCAAGAGCGTGTACCCGAGCGGGATGGACGACGCGCAGACGGCGCTGACCGGCATGGGCCAGTTCGACGTGACCGCGACCCCGCTCCAGATGGCGATGGTCTCCTCGGCGATCGCGAACGACGGCAAGCTGATGAAGCCCTACGAGGTGGACCGCACGACGGACGGCAGCGCGACCACCCTGGACCGCACCGAGCCGGAGACCTACAGCCAGGCGATGTCGGAGTCCACGGCGAAGGAGCTGCGGTCGGCGATGCGGACCGTCGTGCAGAAGGGCACCGGCACCAACGCGAAGATCCCCGGGGTCGAGGTCGGCGGCAAGACCGGCACCGCGCAGCACGGCGAGGACAACAGCGGTAATCCGTTCGCGTGGTTCGTGAGTTACGCGGATGACGGCAGCGGCCACAAGGTCGCGGTCGCGGTGGTGGTCGAGGACAGCGACGCGCCCCGCGCGGACATCTCCGGCGGCGGTCTGGCCGGGCCGATCGCCAAGTCGATGATGTCCGCGGCCCTGAAGGGCGGCGCGGCGTCCTGAGGGGCCGTTCCGGGGCCCGCTCCCGGGACGGCATGGGCGCTTCCGGGGCCTGTCGGGGGTCACTCGTAGACTGGTCCGTGTGAGCGAGCGCCCCCAGAACCAACCGGACGAACAGAACGAGCCGGATGAATTCGACGACATCGTCGGAGCCGAGACCGACCGCGACCCCGATCTGGCGGTGATCGAGGCGGGCAGCCGGACGCTGCGCGCGCAGTCGGGCCCGCCGCAGGGCGACGGCATTCCGGCTCGTCCCTCCGACCCCGAGGTGGACCGCGCGCTGCGCGAGGTGGAGGCGGAGCTGGCCACGCGGTGGGAGGAGACCAAGCTCGACCCCTCGCTGGTGCGCATGGAGGCGCTGCTGGACATCCTCGGCTCGCCCCACCGCGCCTACCCCTCGATCCACATCACCGGGACGAACGGCAAGACCAGCACCGCCCGCATGGTCGAAGCGCTGCTGGGCTCCTTCGAGCTGCGCACCGGCCGCTACACGAGCCCGCACGTGCAGTCCGTCACCGAGCGGATCAGCCTGGACGGGGCGCCGATCTCCGCCGAGCGTTTCATCGAGACGTACCAGGACATCGCGCCGTACATCGAGATGGTCGACGACCGGCAGCAGTACCGGCTGTCGTTCTTCGAGGTGCTCACCGGCATGGCCTACGCGGCCTTCGCGGACGCCCCGGTGGACATCGCCGTCGTCGAGGTCGGCATGGGCGGCTCCTGGGACGCCACCAATGTGATCGACTCGGACGTCGCAGTGATCATGCCGATCTCGCTGGACCACACCGACCGGCTCGGCGGCACGACGGAGGAGATCGCGGCCGAGAAGTCCGGGATCGTCAAGCAGGACGCCACGGTGGTGCTCGCGCAGCAGCCCGTGGAGGCCGCGTCCGTGGTGCTCAAGCGCGCCGTCGAGGTGGACGCCACGGTGGCCCGCGAGGGCATGGAGTTCGGGGTGGTCTCCCGCGAGGTGGCGGTCGGCGGCCAGCTGGTGACGCTGCGCGGCCTCGGCGGTGAGTACCCCGAGATCTTCCTCCCGCTGCACGGCGCCCACCAGGCGCACAACGCGGCGGTGGCGCTGGCCGCCGTCGAGGCGTTCTTCGGCGTCGGCTCCCAGCACGCCCGGCCGCTGGACCTGGACACCATCCGCTCCGCCTTCGCCTCCGTCAGCTCCCCGGGCCGGATGGAGGTGGTGCGCCGCAGCCCGACCGTGGTGCTGGATGCCGCGCACAACCCCGGGGGCGCCCGGGCGGCGGCCGAGGCGGTCACCGAGGCGTTCGACTTCAGCCGCCTCATCGGTGTGGTCGGGGCCAGTGACGGCAAGGACGTTCGGGGGCTATTGGAAGCCTTTGAGCCGATTTTCGCCGAAATCGTGGTGACCCGTAATTCCAGCCATCGCGCGATGGACGCGGATGAGCTGGCCGGGCTCGCCGTCGAGGTGTTCGGCTCCGACCGCGTGCAGGTCGAGCCCCGGCTGGACGACGCCCTGGAGGCCGCGATCACCCTCGCGGAGGAGGAGGGCGAATACGCTGGTGCGGGGGTGCTGGTCACCGGGTCGGTCATCACGGTCGGCGAGGCCCGGCTGCTTCTGGGAAAGGGCTGAGATGCGGACGCTGTGCGCCTCCACTCTGATCGGTGAGTTCTTCGTGATCGGCTTCGCCGGGCTGGTCGCGATGAAGGTGTCCGGCCTGTCGATGGGCACCGTCTGGACGGTCTGCGGTATCGCCATGGCACTGTGTGTACTGCTGTGCGGCATGCTGAGCCGCCCCGGGGCGGTGCAGATCGGCTGGGCCCTGCAGATCGGGCTGGTGCTGAGCGGTTTCGTGGTGACCACCATGTTCTTCCTCGGCGTGGTTTTCGCCGCGCTGTGGTGGGCCTCGGTCCACTTCGGCCGCAAGGTCGACCAGGCGAAGGAGCGGTTCGCCGCGGCCTCCGCCGCGTCGCCTGACGCTGCGTGACGTGGCCGGCGATCACCCATGTAGCCTCAGCCGCACAGCTTCACCCGCATGCCAGTTCTTCCATGTCACTGCCCAAAGGAGCCCGCACCGTGAGCCAGCGCACGCTCGTCCTTCTCAAGCCCGACGCCGTACGACGCGGACTGGTGGGCGAGATTCTCGGCCGGATCGAGCAGAAGGCGGGGTGGACGATCTCCGCCCTGGAGCTGCGCCGGCTGGGCCGTGAGCTGCTGGAGCAGCACTACGCCGAGCACGTCGGCAAGCCCTTTTACGAGCCCCTGGTCGAGTTCATGTCCTCCGGGCCGGCCGTGGCGCTGGTCGTCGAGGGCGAGCGTGTGATCGAGGGCGTCCGGGCGCTGGCCGGGCCGACCGACCCGATCGCCGCGGCGCCCGGTTCCATCCGTGGCGATTTCGGCACCATCGTTCGGGAAAATCTGATCCATGCCTCCGACTCCGAAGAGTCGGCCGAGCGGGAAATCAAGATTTTCTTTCCCGGTCTCGCCTGATCCCACCTGATCTCGCTCTGATCGATCATCAGCTGGTCGCACCCCTGCTGACCTGGGGGCGGTCGAATTTATCGGCCGCCCCTCGGCATATGCGAGCCGATCGGGGGAACGCATCTCCGCGACACGACGTCACCATTAGAGGGGGCGGGCTCGTGTTCTGCTGACAATGGCGGAGGACCCCCGCAGCGTGTTCGCGCGGGCGTGACTACGATGAAGCTTCCGCGCCTCGCAGCGCACCACATCCTGCCGACCTCAAGCAAGCAATCGCTCCAGCAGGGAAGGCCTGACGTATCCTCATGGGGAACAACATGTCGTTCATCGGCCGTGACATGGCTGTCGACCTCGGGACCGCCAACACGCTGGTGTACGTCAGGGGCCGCGGGATCGTCCTCAACGAGCCATCCGTCGTCGCCATCAACACCAACACCGGCGGAATTCTCGCCGTGGGCGCCGAGGCAAAGAAGATGATCGGCCGCACCCCTGGCAACATCGTCGCCGTGCGTCCGCTCAAGGACGGCGTTATCGCCGACTTCGAGATCACCGAGCGGATGCTGCGGTACTTCATTCTGAAGATCCATAAGCGCCGCTATCTGGCCCGTCCCCGGGTGGTCGTGTGCGTTCCGTCCGGAATCACCGGAGTCGAGCGCCGCGCTGTCATCGAGGCGTCGACCCAGGCGGGCGCCCGCCAGGTCCACATCATCGAAGAGCCGATGGCCGCGGCCATCGGTTCCGGCCTCCCGGTCCACGAGGCCACCGGCAACATGGTGGTGGACATCGGCGGCGGCACCACCGAGGTCGCCGTCATCTCGCTCGGCGGCATCGTCACCGCCCAGTCCATCCGGGTGGCCGGCGACGAGCTGGACAACGCGATCATCCAGCACATCAAGAAGGAGTACAGCCTCCTCCTTGGCGAGCGCACCGCCGAGAACATCAAGATCACGATCGGCTCGGCGTTCGAGAGCGAGGAAGAGGAGCACACCGAGATCCGCGGCCGCGACCTGGTCAGCGGGCTCCCCAAGACCGTCGTGATCTCCGCCGCCGAGGTCCGCAAGGCCATGGAGGAGCCGGTCAACTCCATCGTCGACGCGGTCAAGACCACGCTCGACAAGTGCCCGCCGGAGCTGTCCGGCGACGTCATGGACCGCGGCATCGTGCTCACCGGCGGCGGCGCGCTGCTCCGCGGCCTCGACGAGCGGCTGCGCCGCGAGACCGGCATGCCCATCCACATCGCCGAGGACCCGCTCGACTCGGTCGCGCTCGGTTCCGGCAAGTGCGTGGAGGAATTCGAGGCGCTCCAGCAGGTGCTGGACGCCCAGCCGCGCAGATGACAACCAGGCGGATCGGCCGTGCGGGCGGTGTGTCGCCCGTA
Organism: Streptomyces sp. NPDC019937; assembly: GCF_040631655.1. NCBI lineage: Bacteria > Bacillati > Actinomycetota > Actinomycetes > Kitasatosporales > Streptomycetaceae > Streptomyces > Streptomyces sp. NPDC019937. Next base: position 16,625 of record NZ_JBEYAL010000020.1, on the reverse strand, counting down.
CGGCGCATCGGCGGATCCGCTGATATACAGGCATAAGGCTCCTTAAGGACCGGACGGCCACAACGAGATCGGGACCGGTCCGACTTCGACGAGGAAGGCACGTCGCCGCACGTGAGGGACACACGAGAGAGCCGGCTGCTCCTGGTTCTGCTGATCGCCATCGCGTTCGCGCTGATCACGGTGGATATCCGCGGCGGCGAGGACTCGCCCCTCGACGGCGCCCGTCAGGCCGCCGCTTCCGCCTTCGGCCCGGTGGAGAACGGTGTCGCGAGCGCCGTCGATCCGGTCGGCAACGCCGTCGCCGCGATCCGGGACTCCGACGAGCGGCACGACCGCATCAGCCAACTGGAGCAGGAGAACACCAGACTCAGGCAGCGGCTCGGCAGCGACGACCGCAACCGCGCCCGTACCGTCGAGCTCGACAAGCTGCGCAAGGTGGCCGGCACCGGCCAGTACGGCATCAAGGGCGCCGAGGTCATCGGCATCGGCGCCGCCCAGGGCTTCTCCTGGACCGTCACCCTCGACATCGGCAGCGACGACGGGATCCAGCGCGACCAGACCGTCATCAACGGCGACGGACTCGTCGGCCGGGTCACCACGGTCGGCCCCTCCACCTCCACCGTGCTGCTCGCCATCGACCCCGACTTCACCGTCGGCACCCGGATGGAGAAGTCCAGCGAGCTGGGCTTCGCCACCGGACGCGGCGACCGCTCCCTGCACGTCCAGCTCCTCAACGGCAAGGCCAAGATCAAGAAGGGGGACCGGCTCGTCACCTTCGGCTCCCAGGCCGACAAGCCGTTCGTGCCCGGCGTCCCGGTCGGCAAGGTGGTCCGCGTCGACCCCACCGGCGGCGACCTCACCCGCACCCTCCAGGTGCGCCCCTACGTCCGGTTCAGCAGGCTGGACATCGTCGGCGTCGTCGTCCAGCCGCCGCGCTCCAACCCGCGCGACACCGTGCTGCCGCCCAAGCCCGCGAAGCCCAAGCCGGCGCCCACGGTCACCGTCACGGCCACCCCCTCCGCCACCGCAACGAGCCCGGCCAACAGGAGCTGACCGATGCTGCGCCTCAACCGTGTCCTCCTGTCCACCGTCCTCGTCGTCGTCGCCCTCGTCGTCCAGATCTGCGTCCTCGCCCGGCTGCAACTGCCCGGCGCCGTGCCCGATCTGCTGCTGCTCGTCGTCCTCGGCCTCGCGCTGGTCTACGGCCACACCGGCGGCGCCCTGGTCGGCTTCGGCGCCGGTCTGCTCGCCGACCTCGCCCCGCCCGCCGATCACGCCGCCGGGCGCTATGCCCTGGTGCTGTGCGTCATCGGCTATCTGGCGGGGCTGGCCAAGCCCGAGAGCGGCCAGCTGCGGTCGGCCACCGGGCCGATGGTGGTGGTCGTCGCGGCGGCCATCGGCGCCACCCTGCTGTACGCGGGGGTCGGCATCCTCGTCGGCGACGACGCGGCCCGCCACGTGGGCCTGGGCGAGTTGCTGTTCACGGCCGCCCTCTACGACCTGCTGCTGGCGCCCTTCACGGTTCCGCTGATCATGGGGCTGGCCAGACGCGGGGAGAACGACCGGATGGCCGACAGCACCGGCGGCACCGGCACCGAGGGCGGCGGCACCCGCTGGATCACCTCGGCGGGCAGCGTCCGGGCCGGCAAGATGAGCCGCTTCCGCCGTACCGGCCGGGCCGCCCGGCTCGGCGGCCTGGGCGGTGGCCTGGGTGGCGGTCAGGGCGGCGGCCTGCTGGCGAAGGCGACGAAGCGGACCGGCCGCGTCAAGGACGGCCGCGTCAAGCTCAAGGGGGTCAAGCGCCTGTGAGCACCGCCGCCCCGCCGACCGCCGCCGCCCGCCGGTCGCCCGCGGTCCTCCCGTCTCCCGCCTCCCCCCTCGACGGAGCGCCATGAGCAATATTCCGGAGACCGGACGGACTCCCCGGGTCACCGTCCGCCTCGTCGCCATCCAGATCATCGTGTTCTCGCTCCTGCTCACCCTCGGCGGACGGCTGTGGTACCTGCAGATCCGCAACGGCGACGAATACACCGAGAAGGCCGCCAACAACCACGTCCAGCAGGTCGTCCACCCGGCCGTCCGCGGCTCGATACTGGACGCCCGCGGCGTGCCGATCGCCGACAACGAGACCCGGCTCGTCGTCTCCGCCAGCCGCACCGCGCTGATGAAGGAGCCCGACGACGGCGAGGCCGTCCTCACCCGGCTCGCGGGCGTCCTCCACATGAAGCCCAAGGACGTCAAGGACAAGGTCCGGCTGTGTGACGCCGAGACCCCGCAGCCCTGCTGGAACGGCTCCCCGTACCAGCCCATCCCGATCACCGACGAGGCCAGCGCCAAGCAGGCGCTCCAGATCCGCGAGCGCGAAGAGGACTTCCCCGGGATCAGCGCCGAGCCCACCGCCGTGCGCCGCTACGCCGCCCCGGCCGGTTCCAACGCCGCCCAGGTGCTCGGCTACCTCTCGCCGGTGACCGACGAGCAGATCAAGAAGGCCGAGCACACCAAGTCGCCGCTGCTCCGCTCCGACCAGGTCGGCTCCAACGGGCTGGAGAGCGAGTACGACAGCAAGCTGCGCGGCAAGGCCGGGGTGACCCGCTACGAGGTCGACAACCTCGGCCGCGTCATCGGCCAGCGGGAGAGCCAGCGGGCCCGGCCCGGCGACAACGTCGTCACCAGCCTCGACGCACGCGTCCAGGCGGTCGCGGAGAAGGAGCTGGACCAGGCGATGAAGGACGCCCGCAAGCAGTACGACCGCAACACCGGCCGGAAGTACAAGGCGGACTCGGGCTCGGTCGTGGTCATGGAGGCCAAGACCGGCCGGGTGGTGGCGATGGCGTCCAACCCCAGTTACGACCCCAACGCCTGGGTCGGCGGCATCTCCGGCAAGGACTACAAGAAGCTCACCGGCAAGGACAGCAACTACCCGCTGCTGAACCGGGCGATCCAGGGTCAGGCGGCCCCCGGCTCGATCTTCAAGGTGATCCCGACGACCGCCGCGGTCAACGCCGGATACGGCTTCAACGGGCCCTACCCGTGCACCAGCTCCTTCAGCATCGGCGGCCAGGTCTTCAAGAACTTCGAGTCCGAGAACTACGGCGGGATCAGCCTCGGCCGCGCGCTGGAGGTCTCCTGCGACACCGTCTTCTACCGCCTCGCCTACGACGAGTGGAAGAAGGACGGCGGCAACAAGCCCAAGAAGCACCCGGGGGACTGGTTCTACAAGACCGCCCACCAGTTCGGCCTCGGCAAGGAGACCGGCGTCGACCTCCCCAACGAGGTCAGCGGCCGCGTCCCGGACCGCCAGTGGAAGAAGGACTTCTGGAAGGCCAACAAGGACGCCTGGTGCAAGAACGGCAAGAAGAACGGGAACTACACCGAGCGCCTCTCCTACGAGAACTGCCTCGAAGGCATGAAGATGCGCGCCGGTGACTCCGTGAACTACTCGATCGGCCAGGGCGACACGCTCGTCACCCCGATCCAGATGGCCACCATCTACGCGGCGATCAGCAACGGCGGCACGCTCTACGACCCGACCGTCGGCAAGGCGATCGTCAGCCCGGACGGCAAGCACATCCAGGAGATCAAGCCCAAAGCGCACGGCAAGCTCCCGATGAAGGGGCAGACGCGCGAACAGATCGACCAGGCGCTCGCGGGCGTCGCCACCCGGGGCACCGCCGCCTGGCGGTTCCAGGGCTGGCCGCAGGACAAGATCCCGATGCACGCCAAGACCGGTACCGCCGAGGTCTACGGCAAGCAGACCACCTCGTGGTTCGCGACCTACACCAAGGACTACTCGGTCGTCATGACGATCTCGCAGGGCGGCACCGGCTCCGGCGCCTCCGGTCCGGCCGTCCGCAAGATCTACAACGCGCTGTACGGGGTCGACGGCAAGGGCAAGATCGACGAGAAGAAGGCGCTGCTGCCCAAGCCGCAGGCTGCCCTCCCCAAGATCTCCTCCGACGGCTCGATCGAGGCCCAGCCGGTGGGCAAGCCGCTCTCCCTGCTGGGTGACACCAGGCGGCGGGGAGGTGCGCAGCAGTGAGCGCGTCGACCCACGGCTACTCCGTCCCCCGCTTCACCCCCGAGCGCGGCACCTGGCGCAAGCTCATGGCGCGCGACTCGCTCGTGCGCCGCCTGGACTGGGTGCTGCTGCTCAGCTGCCTCGCGCTGTCCGCGATCGGCACCCTGCTGGTCTACTCGGCGACCCGCAACCGCACCGAGCTGAACCAGGGCGATCCGTACTACTTCCTGGTCCGGCACGCCCTGAACACCGGCATCGGGCTGCTGCTCGCGATCGGCACCATCTGGCTCGGCCACCGCACCCTGCGCGGCGCGGTGCCGGTGCTGTACGGCCTGTCCGTCATCCTCGTCCTCGCCGTCCTCACCCCGCTGGGCTCGACCATCAACGGCGCCCACGCCTGGATCGTGATCGGCGCCGGGTTCTCCCTCCAGCCCGGCGAGTTCGCCAAGATCACGATCATCCTGGGCATGTCGATGCTGCTGGCCGCGCGGGTGGACGCGGGCGACCGGCTCACCCCCGACCACCGCACCGTCGTCCAGGCGCTCGGCCTGGCCGCGCTGCCCATCGCGATCGTGATGCTGATGCCGGACCTCGGTTCGGTGATGGTCATGGCGGTGATCGTGCTCGCGGTGCTCCTCGCCTCCGGCGCGTCCAACCGCTGGATCGCCGGGCTGATCGCCACCGCGGTGGTCGGCGCCCTGCTGATCTGGCAGCTGCACATCCTCGACCAGTACCAGATCGACCGCTTCGCCGCCTTCGCCAACCCCGCCCTGGACCCGGCGGGCGTCGGTTACAACACCAACCAGGCACGCATCGCGATCGGTTCGGGCGGTCTCACCGGCAAGGGGCTCTTCCACGGCACCCAGACCACCGGCCAGTTCGTGCCCGAGCAGCAGACGGACTTCGTCTTCTCGGTCGCGGGGGAGGAGCTGGGCTTCCTCGGCGCGGGCCTGATCATCGTGCTGCTGGGCGTCGTCCTGTGGCGCGCCTGCCGGATCGCCCGGGGCACCACCGAGCTGTACGGGACGGTCGTCGCGGCCGGAATCATCGCCTGGTTCGCGTTCCAGTCGTTCGAGAACATCGGCATGACGCTGGGCATCATGCCGGTGGCCGGTCTGCCGCTGCCGTTCGTCTCCTACGGCGGCTCGTCGATGTTCGCCGTATGGATCGGAATCGGGCTGCTCCAGTCGATCCGGGTGCAACGGCCCGTATCGGCCTGACCCGGACGCGGGGGACTCCCGCCGGACGTCCCGGGCGACTACATTCACGTCATGGTGGACATGATGCGGGAAATCGAACGCAAGTACGAGGCCACCGATGACGGCGCCCCGTCCGGCGGCCTCCCCGAACTGGCCGGGGTCGCCGGAATCGCGCAGGTCAGGGACGAGGGCGTCGTCACGCTCGACGCCACGTACCACGACACTCCCGGGCAGCGGCTCGCCGCCGACGGCATCACCCTGCGCCGCCGCACCGGGGGCGGCGACGCGGGCTGGCACCTCAAGCTGCCGGTGGGCCCCGACGTACGGGACGAGATCCGCGCCCCGCTCGCGGACGCGCTGCCCGCCCACCTCGCGGGCCTCGTGCGCTCCCGCGTCCGCGGCCACGGCCTCGTCCCCCTCGTCCACCTGCTGTCGGAGCGCACCGTCCGGCACCTCCTGGACGGCGACGGCACCCTGCTCGCCGAGCTGTCCGCCGACCGGGTCACCGCCCGCCGGCTGGCCCCGGCCCCCGGCGACCCGGTGACCTGGACCGAGGTCGAGGTGGAGCTGGCCGAGGGCGGCGACCCCGCGTTCCTCGACACCCTGGAACCGCATCTGATGGACGCCGGGCTGCGCCGCGCCGACCTCCCCTCCAAGCTCGCCCGCGCCCTGGCCGAAACCGGCCCGCACGGGGAAGGCCGGAAGCCCGGAAAGCGCGACAAGAAGTCCGGCCGGAAGAAGAGCGGGAAGAAGGCCGGCAAGAAGGCCGCGGCCACCGCGGGGGACGCCATCCTGGACTACGTACGCCGTCAGATCACCGCGATCGTCACCCTCGACCCCGCCGTACGCCTGGACACCCCCGACTCCGTGCACCGCATGCGGGTCGCCACCCGCCGGCTGCGCAGCGCCTTCCGCTCGTACCGCAAGGTCCTGGACCGCACCGTCACCGACCCCATCGGCGCCGAGCTGAAGTGGCTGGCCGCCGAGCTGGGCATCGACCGGGACCGCGAAGTGCTCACCGCGCGCATCGCCGAACGGCTCGCCGAGGTGCCCGTCGAACTGCGGCTCGGACCCATCGCCGCCCGGCTGGAGATCTGGTCGCACGCCCGCCGCACCGGCTCCCGCGACCGGCTGATCGGCGTCCTGGACGGGACGCGCTACCTCGCCCTCCTCGACACCCTCGACGCGCTCCTGGCCGACCCGCCGCTGCGCCCCGCCGCCGCCCGCCCGGCCGCCGAGGTGATCCGCAAGGCCGTGCTGCGCGACTACGAACGGCTCGCGGACCGTCTCGGCCCGGCCCTGGACGCCCCCTCCGGGCCCGACCGCGACGTCGTCCTGCACACGGCCCGCAAGGACGCCAAGCGGGCCCGCTACGCCGCCGAGGCCGCCCGCCCGGTGCTCGGCCCGCCCGCGAAGGCGTTCGCCCGGCTCATGACCGAGGTGCAGGAACTGCTCGGCGACCACCAGGACAGCGTGGTCGCGCGCGAGGCGCTGCGCGAACTGGCGATCCAGGCGCACGCGGCGGGGGAGTCCACCTTCACCATCGGCCTGCTCTACGGCCGCGAGGAGGCCCGCGCGGCCGCCCGCGAGCGCGAACTGCCCGGTCTGTGGGCCGAGGTCTCCCGCCCGGAGCACCGGGCGGCGCTGGAGACCTGACCGTGGCGTTCCGGCCCGGACGGGACCGGTACGCTTGAGGGTCACCCCTGTCCGCGCACGAAGGTTACTGATGTCTGTCGAGTCGGTCTTCCCACAGCTTGAGGCCCTTCTCCCCCATGTGCAGAAGCCGATCCAGTACGTCGGCGGCGAGCTGAACTCCACGGTCAAGCCATGGGAGGAGTGCGACGTCCGCTGGGCGCTCATGTACCCGGACGCCTATGAGGTCGGGCTGCCCAACCAGGGCGTCATGATCCTTTACGAGGTGCTCAACGAGCGCGAGGGCGTGCTCGCCGAGCGCACCTACAGCGTCTGGCCTGACCTCGAAGAGCTGATGCGCGAGCACAAGGTGCCGCAGTTCACCGTGGACGCGCACCGGCCCGTCTCCGCCTTCGACGTCTTCGGCGTCTCCTTCTCGACCGAGCTGGGCTACACCAACCTGCTCACCGCGCTGGACCTCGCCGGTATCCCGCTGGACGCCGCCGACCGCACCGTCGACCACCCGGTCGTGGTCGCGGGCGGCCACGCCGCGTTCAACCCGGAGCCGATCGCGGACTTCATCGACTGCGCGGTGATCGGCGACGGCGAGCAGGCCGTCCTGGAGATGACCGAGATCATCCGCGCCTGGAAGGCCGAGGGCCGTCCGGGCGGCCGCGACGAGCTGCTCTTCCGCCTCGCCCGCACCGGCAGCATCTACGTGCCGAAGTTCTACGACGTGGAGTACCTGGCCGACGGCCGGATCTCCCGCGTCGTGCCGAACCGCTCGGGCGTGCCGTGGCGGGTCTCCAAGCACACCGTCATGGACCTCGACGAGTGGCCGTACCCGAAGCAGCCGCTGGTGCCGCTCGCCGAGACCGTGCACGAGCGGATGTCGGTGGAGATCTTCCGCGGCTGCACCCGCGGCTGCCGCTTCTGCCAGGCGGGCATGATCACCCGCCCGGTGCGGGAGCGCTCCATCACCGGCATCGGCGAGATGGTCGACAAGGGCCTCAAGAACACGGGTTTCGAGGAGGTCGGACTGCTGTCGCTCTCCTCCGCCGACCACACCGAGATCGGCGACATCGCCAAGGGCCTCGCCGACCGGTACGAGGAAGACAAGATCGGGCTGTCCCTGCCGTCGACCCGGGTGGACGCCTTCAACATCGACCTGGCCAACGAGCTGACCCGCAACGGCCGCCGCTCGGGCCTCACCTTCGCCCCCGAGGGCGGCTCCGAGCGCATCCGCAAGGTCATCAACAAGATGGTCTCGGAAGAGGACCTGATCCGTACGGTGTCCACCGCGTACGGCAACGGCTGGCGGCAGGTGAAGCTGTACTTCATGTGCGGCCTGCCGACCGAGACCGACGACGACGTGCTCCAGATCGCCGAGATGGCGACCAAGGTGATCGCCAAGGGCCGTGAGGTGTCCGGCAAGAACGACATCCGCTGCACCGTCTCGATCGGCGGATTCGTCCCCAAGCCGCACACCCCGTTCCAGTGGGCGCCGCAGCTCAGCGCCGAGGACACGGACGCCCGGCTGGAGAAGCTGCGCGAGAGGATCCGCGGCGACAAGAAGTACGGCCGCTCGATCGGCTTCCGCTACCACGACGGCAAGCCCGGCATCGTCGAGGGCCTGCTCTCGCGCGGCGACCGCCGGGTCGGCGCCGTCATCCGCGCCGTCTACGAGGACGGCGGCCGCTTCGACGGCTGGCGCGAGCACTTCTCCTACGACCGCTGGATGGAGTGCGCCGAGCGCACCCTGCCCGACTTCGGTCTCGACGTCGACTGGTACACCACCCGCGAGCGCACCTACGAAGAGGTCCTGCCCTGGGACCACCTCGACTCCGGTCTCGACAAGGACTGGCTGTGGGAGGACTGGCAGGACGCGCTCGACGAGACCGAGGTCGAGGACTGCCGCTGGACCCCGTGCTTCGACTGCGGCGTCTGCCCGCAGATGGACACGTCCATCCAGATCGGCCCCACCGGCCGCAAGCTGCTGCCGCTGTCGGTCGTGCAGTAGCCCTCGGGCAACCGGCCGGTCACAAAGTACGCTGGAAGGCGCACGGGCCGCACGGCCCGTGCGCGACAAGCGAAAAGACACCAGAAGAAGCAACAAGGAGCAGTCCCCTGGGCAAGCGACAGCCCGAAGGCCCGCCGCCCGCACCCGCGGTGCAGCGCATCCGTTTGCGTTACACCAAGCGCGGCCGCCTCCGGTTCACCAGCCACCGCGACTTCCAGCGCGCCTTCGAGCGGGCGCTGCGCCGCGCCGAGGTGCCCATGGCGTACTCGGCGGGCTTCACCCCGCACCCCAAGGTGTCGTACGCCAATGCCGCCCCCACCGGCACCGGCAGTGAGGCCGAGTACCTGGAGATCCAGCTCACCGAGGCGCGGGACCCCGAGACGCTGCGCGGGCTGCTCGACGAGTCGATGCCCTCCGGGCTCGACATCATCGACGCCGTCGAGGCGCGCACCTCCGGGCTCGCCGACCGGCTCCAGGCGTCCGTGTGGGAGATCCGGCTCGACCGGGTCGCCCCGGCGGAGGCCGAACGGGCCGTGGCCGCCTTCCTGGAGGCCGAGACCGTCGAGGTCGAGCGCCGGACGAAAAACGGCATGCGCACCTTCGACGCCCGCGCCGCGGTGGCCCGCCTGGAAGCGGTCGCAGGTCGGGGCGATAGGCCAGGCGACGATGGCTGTGCGATACTGCGGCTGGTAGTACGGCATCTGACACCTGCCGTGCGACCCGACGACGTCCTGTCCGGTCTCCGCGCTACGGCCGACCTGGCGCCGCCGGTCCCCGCAGCGGTGACCAGGCTGGCGCAGGGGCTGCTCGATGAGGAGTCCGGCACGGTGACCGACCCGCTCGCGCCCGATCGCGAGGCAGTTCAGGCCGCCCCACCCACGGCCGCCGAGCTGACCGCCGCGATGGCGGCGCCGGAAGGTTCCGCGTAAGGACCGCCGTCGATGCGCCGCCCAGGCACTTGGGAGCCACCCGGGTCCGGCAGGCGCACTGACCAGGAGACTTTCGCCGGTCCCGGCCCTGAAAACCGGCCCGGCGAGCGATACGACAGCTCCCGTGCGGCGCCCGCGCCCCGGACGGCGGACACCGCGCAGCGCGCGGGGCCCGGCCGGAAACAGGCGCGGCGCCCGGGAGCGTGACGGGAGAACCGCCCGCATGCTCGAGCCCATTGAGCCGACCGAACCCATCCAGCCCCAGGGACAAGCCGCGCCGCGCGCCGCCGCCTCCGGGGATCCGACCTCACCCAGTGACACCCTGCCGCCGCGCCGCCGCCGCGCGGCCTCCCGGCCCGCCGGCCCTCCGGTGGGCACCGTGGGTGACGCCGAGGTGACCACACCAGCCGTACCGGCCATACCGGCCGAGTCGATCGCCGCCGGCGCCGCCATGGTCGCCGGGGAGGCGTCCGCCGTCTCCGACGGTGACACCGGTTCCGCCGCTCCGCCCGCCCGTTCGCGCCGCCGTGCGACGCGCAAGACGGCCGCACCGGCGGGTGCGCCGGAGGCCGCGGAGACCGTGGTTCCGGCGGACGCGCCCCGGGCCGCCGGGGCCCCGGCCCCCGACCCGGAGCCCGCCGCCGAGCCCGCTCCGCCCGCCCGTTCGCGCCGCCGGGCCACCCGTAAGGCGACCGCCCCGGCCGGAGCGCCGGAGGCCGCCGAGACGGTGGTGCCGGTGGAGGAGCCCGTCGCCGAGGCCGCCGCGCCCGTCGGGGCGCCCGTCGAGGCCGCCGCCGAGCCCGCCCCGGCGCCCCGTACCCGCCGCCGTGCGACGCGCAAGGCCGTCGCTCCGGAGGGTGCCCCGCAGGCGGAGCCCGCCGACGTGGACGCGTCGTCTGCGGCGGCCGCTGGTGGCAGTGGCGACGAGGACACCGCCCCAGCGGCAGTCGCAGCCGACGCCCCGGCCGACGAGGCACCCCGTGGCCGTACGCGCCGCCGTGCCGCCCGTAAGGCGACCGCCCCGGCCGGTGGCCCGCAGGCCGCCGACGACGAGCCGAGCGCAGGGGAGACCGCCCCGGCCGAGCCCGCGGCCGCCGAGGCCGAGGCCTCCGCGGAGGCCGCTCCGGCGCCGCGCACCCGCCGCCGGGCCACTCGGAAGACGACCGCCGCCGCAGCCGAGGCCGCCGCCCCGGCCGAGGCCGCCGAACAGCCCGCCGAGGCCGCTGCGGCGACCCCCGAGGCCCCGGCCGCGGAGGAGAGCGCGGAGGAGCCGCGCTCCCGTACCCGCCGCCGTGCCACGCGCAAGACGGCCGCCGCCGAGGAGCAGCCCGAGCCGCGGGCCGCGGAGGCCGCCGAGCCCGAGGCCGAGCCGGAGCCCGCGCCGCGCGGAGGCCGCCGCCGCGCCGTGCGCCCGCCGACAGCCGTCTTCCAGGCACCCGTCTTCACCGAGCCGGTCTTCCAGACCCCGGAGAGCGCCGCCGCCGAGGCCGCCGCGTCCGCCCTGGAGGAGTCCGCCGAGGTCGACGAGGACGACGAGACCGTGGCGCAGGACAAGACGGCGGCCGCCGAGCCGGTGGCCCCCGCCGCGGGCCGTCGCCGCCGTCGCCGCCGGGGCGAGCCCGCCGAGGAGCAGCGCCCGGCGGAGGCCGAGGAGCGCGCCACCGCCGAGGACGCCGAGCAGGACGGCCGCGCGGCCGACCGTGAGCAGGGCGACGAGGAGTCGGGTGACCGCCCGGCCCGCCGCCGTCGCCGGGGCGGCCGTCGCCGCCGCCGGGGCGAGGCCGCCGACGCCGAGGGCGCCGAGGGCCGTTCCGAGGGCGAGGACGGCGAGGCTTTCGAGGACGAGGCACAGGCCGAGGGCGAGACCGGCGAGGAGCAGGACGCCGACGAAGAGGGCGCCGAGGCCGGTGAGTCCGCCGGTGGCGGCTCCAGCAGCAGCCGTCGCCGTCGCCGTCGCCGCCGTCGCAGCGGGGACGCCGCCGAGGCGGAGTCGGGCGGTGACGACCCGGAGCGTACGGTCGTCAAGGTCCGTGAGCCCCGTAAGAAGGAAGAGACCAGCTCCGACGAGGTGCAGTCGATCAAGGGGTCGACGCGTCTGGAGGCCAAGAAGCAGCGCCGCCGCGAGGGCCGCGAGCAGGGCCGCCGCCGGGTGCCGATCATCACCGAGGCCGAGTTCCTGGCCCGCCGCGAGGCGGTCGAGCGGGTGATGGTCGTCCGGCAGAACGGCGAGCGCACCCAGATCGGCGTGCTGGAGGACAACGTCCTCGTCGAGCACTTCGTCAACAAGGAGCAGGCCACCAGCTACGTCGGCAACGTCTACCTGGGCAAGGTCCAGAACGTGCTGCCGTCGATGGAGGCCGCCTTCGTCGACATCGGCAAGGGCCGCAACGCCGTGCTGTACGCGGGCGAGGTCAACTTCGAGGCGCTGGGGCTGTCCAACGGGCCGCGCCGCATCGAGACCGCGCTGAAGTCCGGGCAGTCCGTGCTCGTGCAGGTCACCAAGGACCCGATCGGTCACAAGGGCGCCCGGCTCACCAGCCAGGTCTCCCTGCCCGGCCGCTACCTGGTGTACGTCCCCGAGGGCTCGATGACGGGCATCAGCCGCAAGCTGCCCGACACCGAGCGCGCCCGGCTGAAGCAGATCCTCAAGAAGATCGTCCCCGAGGACGCGGGCGTGATCGTCCGCACCGCCGCGGAGGGCGCGAGCGAGGACGAGCTGGCCCGCGACGTCCAGCGGCTGCAGGCGCAGTGGGAGGAGATCAAGAAGAAGGCGAAGGGCGGCAACGCGCCGACGCTCCTCTACGGGGAGCCGGACATGACGGTCCGGGTCGTCCGCGACATCTTCAACGAGGACTTCTCCAAGGTCATCGTGAGCGGTGAGGACGCCTGGCAGACCATCCACGGCTATGTCTCGCACGTCGCGCCCGACCTCGCCGACCGGCTGCAGAAGTGGAACTCGGACGTCGACGTCTTCGCCACGTACCGGATCGACGAGCAGCTGATGAAGGCGCTGGACCGCAAGGTCTGGCTGCCCAGCGGCGGCTCGCTGGTGATCGACCGGACCGAGGCGATGGTCGTGGTCGACGTCAACACCGGCAAGTTCACCGGCCAGGGCGGCAACCTGGAGGAGACGGTCACCAGGAACAACCTGGAGGCGGCCGAGGAGATCGTGCGCCAGCTGCGGCTGCGCGACCTCGGCGGCATCATCGTGATCGACTTCATCGACATGGTGCTGGAGTCCAACCGCGATCTGGTGCTGCGGCGGCTGCTGGAGTGTCTGGGCCGTGACCGTACGAAGCACCAGGTGGCGGAGGTCACCTCGCTGGGCCTGGTCCAGATGACCCGCAAGCGGGTCGGCCAGGGCCTGCTGGAGTCGTTCTCCGAGTCCTGTGTCCACTGCAACGGCCGCGGCGTGATCGTCCACATGGACCAGCCGGCGGTGGCCGGCGGCGGTGGCGGCGGCAAGCGCAAGAAGAAGAAGGGCGGCCAGCAGGCGCCCGCGCCGGAGGAGACCTCCGTGGCCGACGCCGAGACGGTCGTCGAGGCCGCCGAGGAGGTCGCGGCGGAGATCGCCGAGCCGAAGGCGCTGCCGGAGCCCGTCTTCGCGGCCGACGAGGAGCTGTACAGCAGCGCCGCCGAGGCCGAGGCCGCCGCGGGCCGCGGGCGCAGCCGGCGCCGGGCGACGCGCAAGGCGTCCGCCCCCGCGGGCGCCCCGAAGAGCGCCGAGCAGCCGGAGGCCGTGGTCGTCGTCGCGGACGAGCCGAAGCCGGAGGCGCCCGCCGAGGCGGCCGAGGCCGCCACTCCCGCCCCCGAGCCGGAGACGGCCGGGCCGGAGGCCGCCGAGGAGGCCGCTCCCGCGCCGCGTGCGCGCCGCCGGGCGACCCGTAAGGTGTCCGCTCCGGCGGGCTCGCCGACGGGCTCCGACGACGCCGCCGTGGTGGTCGTCAGCGCTCCCGCCACCGAGCCGAAGCCGGAGGCCGGCGAGCCGGCGGCGGCGCCCACCGAGGGCGGGGCCACGGCGGACGGCGAGAAGCCGGCCGACGGCGGGGCTGGGGCCGACGGCGAGGCGGCGGACGGCGAGGCCAAGGCGCCGGCGAAGAAGACGGCCCGTAAGACGGCCAAGAAGGCGCCGGCGAAGAAGACGGCCGCGAAGAAGACCGCCGCGAAGAAGACCGCGTCGAAGACGACCGCGGCCAAGAAGACGACCACGAAGAAGACGACGGCGAAGAAGACGACCGCCAAGAAGGCGGCGTCGAAGAAGACCGCGGCGGCGGAGCAGCAGACGCCGCGGTCGGTCTCGGCCGCCGCCGACGACTGAGCGGTACGGCATGAGCCCGGAGGGCACCTACGCACGTGCGTAGGTGCCCTCCGGGCTCTGGTAACCTTGACCCTCGGCGTCTTACGCCAAGCCCCTGAGCACATCCCTCCCGCTCCGCGGGAGAGGCCGCTCGGCCGATGCTGAACCGCGAGCCATCGCTCGGGGAATCACTCGGTTGTCATGACCTTCGTGGGGTCATGTGGAGCGGCTGGCATCAGAGGTCCCGTTTACTAGCGAGAGAGTGAGAACCGCGTGTACGCAATCGTGCGCACCGGCGGCCGCCAGCAGAAGGTAGCCGTGGGCGATGTCATCGAGGTCGACCGGATCGGCACCAGCAAGGTCGGCGACACCGTCGAGCTCTCGACTCTGCTCGTTGTCGACGGCGATGCCGTCACCAGCGACCCGTGGGTCCTGGCCGGTGTGAAGGTTCACGCCGAGGTCGTTGACCACCACAAGGGTGCCAAGATCGACATCCTGAAGTACAAGAACAAGACCGGTTACCGGAAGCGGATCGGCCACCGCCAGCTGCACACCGCGCTGAAGATCACCGGCATCGACTCGGCTGCGAAGTAAGGGACTGAGGAGACATGGCACACAAGAAGGGCGCATCGTCCACTCGGAACGGTCGCGACTCCAACGCCCAGCGGCTCGGGGTCAAGCGCTTCGGCGGCCAGGCCGTCAACGCGGGTGAGATCCTCGTCCGCCAGCGCGGCACGCACTTCCACCCGGGCACGGGCGTCGGCCGCGGCGGCGACGACACGCTGTTCGCGCTGGCCGCCGGTGCGGTGCAGTTCGGCACCCACCGTGGCCGCAAGGTCGTGAACATCGTTCCGGTCGCCGAGTAATTCCGGCACCGGCACGACGCCACACACCTTTCCGAGGGCGGACCGCTCTTTCCCGTGACGGGGAAGCGGGTCCGCCCTCGGCGCGTTACCCAGGTAACGACGACACACCGACCCCGTACGCAACTGGAGGCACCCGTCATGACCACCTTCGTGGACCGCGTCGAGCTGCACGTCGCCGCGGGTAACGGAGGCCACGGCTGCGCCTCCGTGCACCGCGAGAAGTTCAAGCCCCTCGGCGGCCCGGACGGCGGAAACGGCGGCCGCGGCGGCGATGTGATCCTGGTCGTCGACCAGTCGGTCACCACGCTCCTCGAGTACCACCACAGCCCGCACCGCAAGGCCACCAACGGCAAGCCCGGCGAGGGCGGCCACCGCTCCGGCAAGGACGGCAGCGACCTGGTCCTGCCGGTCCCGGACGGCACCGTCGTCCTCGACAAGAAGGGCAACGTGCTCGCCGACCTGATCGGCGAGGGCACCACCTACATCGCCGCCCAGGGCGGCCGTGGCGGCCTCGGCAACGCGGCCCTCGCCTCGGCCCGCCGCAAGGCCCCCGGCTTCGCGCTGCTGGGCGAGCCGGGCCACGCCGGGGACGTGGTCCTGGAGCTGAAGACCGTCGCGGACGTGGCCCTCGTCGGCTACCCGAGCGCCGGCAAGTCCTCGCTGATCTCGGTGCTCTCGGCCGCCAAGCCGAAGATCGCCGACTACCCCTTCACCACCCTGGTCCCCAACCTCGGCGTGGTGACGGCCGGTTCGACCGTCTACACCATCGCGGACGTGCCCGGTCTGATCCCGGGCGCCAGCCAGGGCAAGGGCCTCGGCCTGGAGTTCCTGCGCCATGTGGAGCGCTGCTCGGTGCTGGTGCACGTCCTGGACACCGCGGCCCTGGAGTCCGAGCGCGACCCGCTGACCGATCTCGATGTCATCGAGGCCGAACTCGCCGAGTACGGCGGCCTGGAGGACCGGCCCCGGCTCGTCGTCCTCAACAAGGTCGACATCCCCGACGGCAAGGACCTCGCCGACATCATCCGCCCGGACCTGGAGGCCCGCGGCTACCAGGTCTTCGAGGCCTCGGCCATCGCCCATCTCGGCCTCAAGGAGCTGTCGTTCGCCCTCGCGGACATCGTCGGACGAGCGCGCGCGGCCAAGCCGAAGGAGGAGGCGACCAGGATCGTCATCCGCCCGAAGGCCGTGGACGACGCGGGCTTCAAGGTCGTCGTCGAGGACGGTTTCTACCGCGTCGTGGGCGAGAAGCCCGAGCGCTGGGTCCGCCAGACCGACTTCAACAACGACGAGGCCGTCGGCTATCTCGCCGACCGGCTGAACCGCCTCGGCGTCGAGGAGGAGCTGGTGAAGGCGGGCGCCCACGCGGGCGACGAGGTCGTCATCGGCCCCGAGGACAACGCGGTCGTCTTCGACTGGGAGCCGACGCTCGCGGCCGGTGCCGAGATGCTGGGCCGCCGTGGTGAGGACCACCGCTTCGAGGCCCCCCGCCCGGCGGCGCAGCGGCGCCGCGACCGGGACATGGAGCGGGACGACGCCGAGGAGGAGTACGAGTCGTTCAAGCCGTTTTAGGGGGTGTCGTGTGGATCAGGCCGGATCAGCGAGCGGCGTCTGGTGCAGGGGGCACCTCCCAGCGGTAGCTGGGGGAGCCTCGCAACCCGCGT
>NZ_JBEYAL010000019.1:0-166356 GCF_040631655.1 Streptomyces sp. NPDC019937 | reverse complement strand
GGTTGATAGGCCAGATATGGAAGCCGGGTGACCGGTGGAGTTGACTGGTACTAATAGGCCGAGGGCTTGTCCTCAGTTGCTCGCGTCCACTGTGTTGGTTCTGAAATAACGAACTGTGTTGTTATCCGGTTTGTTTGTTTCATAGTGTTTCGGTGGTCACAGCGTTAGGGAAACGCCCGGTTACATTCCGAACCCGGAAGCTAAGCCTTTCAGCGCCGATGGTACTGCAGGGGGGACCCTGTGGGAGAGTAGGACGCCGCCGAACAATTTTTGAAAAAGGCCCGGTCGGGAGCTTCGGCTCCGGACCGGGCCTTTTCGTATATCTTCACCACCTCCCCGGTGAGGGACCCGGGTGGCACTACCGGTAGAGTCATGGGGCATCATTGGCTGATTCCCTCACAGGAGGCCCCCGGGTGGAGGTTCAGGAGACACGGGTCCAGACGGATCGTGTACTCACCATCCCGAACATCCTCAGCACCGCTCGCCTCTTCGGCGTACCGCTTTTCCTGTGGCTGATCCTCCGGCCCGAGTTCGGCGGGCCCAAGAGCGACCTCTGGGCCCTGCTGGTGCTGGCGCTCAGCGGCGTGAGTGACTATCTGGACGGGATGCTGGCCCGTCGCTGGAACCAGATCAGCAGCCTTGGCCGCATCCTCGACCCGGCCGCCGACCGGCTCTACATTCTGTCCACGCTCATCGGCCTCACCTGGCGGGACATCCTGCCGCTCTGGCTGCCGGTGGTTCTCCTCGCCCGCGAGGTCGTGCTCGTTGTCATGGTGTGGATCCTGCGGCGCCACGGCTATCCGCCGCCCCAGGTGAACTTCCTCGGCAAGGCGGCGACGTTCAACCTCATGTACGCCTTCCCCTTGCTCCTTCTGAGTGATGGAAGTGGCCCACTTCACACGACCGCCGCTATTTTCGGATGGGCGTTCGCCGGATGGGGTACAACACTCTATTGGTGGGCAGGAGTCCTCTACGTGGTTCAGGTCCGCCGGCTGGTGAAGGCGGACGCCGCGGCCGACTGAGTTCGCCGCCTTGGGCAGCCCAGGACCGGGTGCCCGTAGCGATTTCACGGGCCATCGGGCGTGCGCGGTCGGCATGACCGTCATCTCTTTCGAGGAGGACGCTTCCGACATGAAGGCCGTCGTAATGGCAGGGGGCGAGGGAACTCGTCTGCGCCCGATGACCGCGACCATGCCCAAACCGCTGCTTCCCGTGGCCAACAGGCCGATCATGGAGCATGTGTTGCGGCTGCTCAAGCGGCATGGCCTGTCCGAGACCGTGGTCACCGTGCAGTTCCTCGCGTCTCTGGTCAAGAACTACTTCGGGGACGGCGAGGAGCTCGGCATGGAGCTCACCTACGCCAACGAGGAGAAGCCGCTCGGCACCGCGGGGAGCGTCAAGAACGCGGAAGAGGCGCTCAAGGACGACGCCTTTCTGGTGATCTCGGGTGATGCCCTGACCGACTTCGACCTGACCGAGCTGATCAATTTTCATAAGGAAAAGGGCGCGATGGTCACGGTGTGCCTGACCAGGGTCCCCAATCCGCTTGAATTCGGCATCACCATCGTCGACGAGGCGGGCCAGGTCGAGCGCTTCCTCGAAAAGCCCACCTGGGGCCAGGTCTTCTCGGACACGGTCAACACCGGCATCTATGTCATGGAGCCCGAAGTCTTCGACTATGTCGATCCCGACGTGCCCGTCGACTGGTCCGGTGATGTCTTCCCGCAGCTCATGAAGGAGGGCAAGCCCATCTTCGGCTATGTCGCCGAGGGCTACTGGGAGGACGTCGGCACCCATGAGAGCTATGTGAAGGCCCAGGCCGATGTGCTCGAGGGAAAGGTCGACGTCGAACTCGACGGCTTCGAGATCTCGCCCGGCGTCTGGGTCGCCGAAGGCGCGGAGGTGCATCCGGAGTCCGTGCTCCGCGGCCCGCTCTACATCGGTGACTACGCCAAGGTGGAAGCCGGGGCCGAGATCCGGGAGCACACCGTCGTCGGCTCCAACGTCGTCGTGAAGAGCGGCGCCTTCCTCCACAAGGCCGTCGTCCATGACAACGTTTACGTGGGCCAGCAGAGCAATCTGCGCGGCTGTGTGATCGGCAAGAACACCGACATCATGCGCGCCTCCCGCATCGAGGACGGGGCGGTGATCGGCGACGAATGTCTGATCGGTGAGGAATCGATCGTCCAGGGGAACGTTCGGGTCTATCCGTTCAAGACCATCGAAGCGGGCGCGTTCGTCAACACCTCGGTCATCTGGGAGTCCCGGGGACAGGCCCACCTCTTCGGGGCCCGCGGCGTGTCCGGGATCCTGAATGTGGAGATCACCCCCGAGCTGGCGGTGCGGCTGGCCGGCGCGTATGCCACGACCCTCAAGAAGGGCTCCACGGTCACCACGGCACGCGACCACTCCCGAGGCGCCCGCGCCCTGAAGCGGGCCATGATCTCCGCCCTGCAGACCAGCGCCATCGACGTCCGGGACCTGGAGAACGTGCCGCTGCCGGTGGCCCGCCAGCAGACGGCCCGGGGCAGCGCCGGCGGCATCATGATCCGTACCTCGCCCGGCGTTCCCGACTCGGTGGACATCATGTTCTTCGACGAGCGCGGCGCCGATCTGTCCGCCGGTGGCCAGCGCAAGCTGGACCGGGTCTACGCGCGCCAGGAGTACCGCCGGGCGTTCCCCGGGGAGATCGGCGACCTGAGCTTCCCGTCGAGCGTCTTCGACTCGTACACCGGCTCCCTGCTGCGGGCCACGGACGTCAGTGGCATCGCCGAGTCCGGTCTCAAGGTCGTGGTGGACGCCGCGAACGGCAGCGCCGGGCTCGTCCTCCCCAGCTTGCTGGGGCGGCTCGGAGTGGACGCGCTGACGATCAACCCGGGGCTGAACGAGTCGCGCCCCACCGAGACCGCCGACGGCCGCCGCTCCGGGCTCGCCCGGCTCGGGGAGATCGTCGCTTCGGCCCGGGCGGCCTTCGGGGTCCGCTTCGACCCCGTCGGCGAGCGGTTCTCCCTCGTGGACGAGCGCGGCCGCATCGTCGAGGACGACCGGGCCCTGCTGGTGATGCTGGACCTGGTGGCAGCCGAGCGCCGCAGCGGGCGGGTGGCGCTGCCGGTGACCACGACCCGTATCGCCGAGCAGGTCGCGGCGTACCACGGCACCCAGGTGGAGTGGACGACGACCGCGGCGGACGACCTGACCCGGGTCGCCCGGTCGGAGACGACGATCTTCGGCGGCGACGGCCGCGGCGGCTTCATCATTCCCGAGTTCAGCAGCGTCTTCGACGGTACGGCCGCCTTCGTCAGGCTCATCGGCCTGGTGGCGCGTACCCAGCTGACCCTCAGCCAGATCGACGCGCGGATTCCGCGGGCCCATGTGCAGCGGCGCGACCTGGCCACCCCCTGGGCGGTCAAGGGCCTGGTCATGCGGCATGTGGTGGAGGCCGCCGGCGACCGGTCCGTGGACACCACCGACGGGGTCCGGGTGGTGGAGTCCGACGGCCGCTGGGTGATGGTGCTGCCCGACCCGGCCGAGGCCGTCACTCATCTGTGGGCGGAGGGCCCGGACGACGCGTCCGCACAGGCGCTGCTCGACGAGTGGGCCGGTGTCGTGGACAGCGCGGGCCGCTGATCCGGGGATCTTCCATGGGCTCTTGAACCCGTTTGAACACGTTGGGGCGCCGTCTCCCGGCCCCGTATCCGGCACGCCGGTGGGGCCATTGGGAGACGGCGCCCCCGACGTGCGACGATGTGCGGCATGTCGCAGCAGCCCCCCGTTCGGAGCACAACAACGTCGAGCCCGCGGCCGCGCCTCGACGCGTCCATGTCGCTGCTGACCAACGTGATGGACCACAGCCTCGACGACGGCTACGCCGAGGCGGCCGCGCGGCGCGGCGAGACCGGCCGGTCCCGCCTGCCGCGCACCCTGCGCGGGCGGCTGACCGTGGCCCTCGGCCTGGTGATGGTGGCGGTCGTGGTCACCATCGGGGCCGCCGAGGCCCGGATATCAGCGCCGACGCTGGCCAAGGAGCGGGGAGAACTCATCGACCGCATCGAGTCGGGGAACGCGAAGGCGGACCGGCTCACCAAGAGCGTGGACACGCTCCGCGGCGAGGTGGAGGAGAAGCAGCGGCAGGCGCTGCAGAAGCACGGGGGAGCCAAGGGCGACCTGGTGGCGCTGCTCTCGGGGGCGACCCAGGTGTCCGGCCCCGGCGTCAAGCTGGTGGTCGACGACGCCAAGCAGTCCGCGTCGGGGAGCGGCGGGGGTCCCAGGGAGAGCAACGACTTCTCCGATACGGGGCGGGTGCGCGACCACGACATGCAGCGCGTCGTCAACGGCCTGTGGGAGTCGGGCGCCGAGGCCGTCGCGATCAACGGACAGCGGCTGACGGCGCTGTCGGCGATCAGGGCCGCGGGAGACGCCATACTTGTCGACAACAAGCCCCTGGCGCCGCCGTACACGGTGCTCGCGGTGGGGGACGGGCAGCGGCTGAGCACCGCTTTCCAGGACAGTGCCGATGGCCAGTACCTGCACGTGCTGCAGGAGAACTACGACATCCGCACGAGCATTTCCGCCCAGGACACGGTGCGGCTGCCGGCCGCGCCGAGCCTGATCGTACGTAGCGCAGAACCGATAGCCGGCGGCGCCGGCAAGGGTGGCACCGAAAAAGGGAAGGGCACATCGTGATCGCGGTATTGGGCCTGATCGTGGGAGTCGTGGTCGGACTGGTGGTCCGACCCGTGGTGCCGACGGTGGTCGAGCCCTATCTGCCGATCGCCGTCGTCGCGGCACTCGACGCCGTGTTCGGCGGCTTCCGGGCGATGCTGGACGGGATCTTCGACGACAAGGTCTTCGTCGTATCGTTCCTGTCCAATGTGGTGGTGGCCGCACTGATCGTCTTCCTCGGTGACAAGCTCGGCGTCGGCGCCCAGCTGTCCACCGGGGTCGTGGTCGTCCTCGGCATCCGCATCTTCTCCAACGCTGCCGCGATCCGTCGGCATGTGTTCCGGGCGTGAGGCCGATGACGACCGACGACACCCCCGAGAAGCCCCAGAACTCCGAGCAGCCCGAGCAGCCCGAGCGGGCGGGAAGGCCCGAGCGGTCCGAGGCACCGCGCGAACCGGAGCGCCCGGAGCGGGCCGAGCCGGCCGAACCAGCCGGGAAGGCCGAGCAGCCCGAACGGCCCCAGCGGTCCGAGCCGGCCGAGAAGCCCCGGTCGGCCGACTCGCCCGAGAAGCGGGCCACGGCCGAGAAGCGCGGCGCCGAGCGGCCCGCCGCGCCTGAGCAGCCCGAGCAGCCCGCGAAGCCGAGCCGGCAGGGCCCGCCCCAGCGGCCCGCCGACTCCGCGCCGCCCGGGAAGCCGCGCGCGCAGGGCGGGCCGGAGCAGCGGGCGGTCCCGCCGCGGCCGTCGCTGCCCAAGCCGCCGGAGAAGCGCGCCGCGACCGGGAGGCCCGAGCAGCCCGGGGCGGCGGAGAAGCGCGAGGCCGCCCCGCGGAAGCCCCCGGCGCCCCAGGCGACGCCCCCCGGCCCGGGCGGCCCCAAGGGCCCCGCCCGCCCCGCCCTGAGGGCCCCGCTGCCGCAGAGCGCCCCGCCCGGCGGTGCGGCCCCCAAGGGCGCCCCGCCCCGGGGCCCGGCCGCCACCGGCCGCCCCCCGGCCCCGGTGCCGAACGGGCGGCGCCCGTCCGATGGCGCGGGCAGCGGCGGCGGATCGGCGAACGGACCGGGGCTTCCCGCCGGGTCCGCGCCCGGCGGGAAGCCCGAGGGCGCGGAGGAGGAGACGCTGACCGGCCGGCAGCGCCTGCTGAAGGGTGTATGGCCGCCCCGGGTGACCCGGGCGCAGCTGATCGTCGCCGTGCTGCTGTTCGGGCTGGGTCTCGGCCTGGCCATCCAGGTGCGTTCGACCAACGAGAACAGCGTGCTGCGCGGGGCCCGCCAGGAGGACCTGGTGCGGATCCTGGACGAGCTGGACTCGCGCACCCAGCGGCTGCAGGACGAGAAGCGCCGTCTGGACAATCAGCGCACCGAGCTGGAGAACAGCTCGGACCAGGCGGAGGAGGCCCGTAAGCAGACGCTCCAGAAGGAGCAGCAGCTGGGCGTGCTCGCGGGCACGGTCGCCGCGCAGGGGCCGGGGATCACGATCACCATCCACGACGCCCAGGGCTCCGTGGAGGCCGACATGCTGCTCGACACGGTGCAGGAGCTGCGGGCGGCGGGCGCCGAGGCGATCCAGATCGGCTCCGTGCGGGTGGTCGCCAACTCCTACTTCTCGGACGTCGGCGGCTCCGTGGCGATCGATGGACGGAAAGTGACGCAGCCGTACGTCATCAAGGTGATCGGCAAGCCGGAGGATCTGGAGCCGGCGCTGAACATTCCGGGCGGAGTGGTGCAGAGTCTGGAGAAGGAGCAGGCCACCGTGTCCGTCCGGCGGGAGAAGAAGATCGTTGTGGATGCCTTGCGGTCGGGGAAGAGCCCTGACTACGCTCGGTCGTCATCACGGTGAGGCGGTTCGATATGAGGGTCTCTCGGGGAGACCATGTGGATGCGGGGGGTCGACGCACCAGAAGAGTCGCGCGTGATGGAAACTGTCTGGTGGTCACGGACGTTGTGAGGATGTCCGGACCGTCTGCTGGTGTGTGCATCGAGGGTTTGTCCTGCCCCACGGGCGGGTCTGTTTCAGTCAAGGGGAATCGCCCGTGAAGTTGTTCGGGAAGTTGTTCGGGAAGAGTGCACGCCAGGACGGCGGCAGCGGCACCGCTCGCCACCGCGCGGGGCGTGCTGCGGACGAGAGCGGAGGGGGGAGCGAGGACCGGCCGCTGTTCCGGGATCAGGTCGGCGGCCAGGGCGGTGACATTTCGGGCGGCCAGGGCGCGTCTTCTGTTGACCCCTCGGCGGCCGGGCGCATAGGTTTCGAGGACTCATCGGCCTCGCGGAGTGCTGGAGGTCCCGGATTGCCTGTTTGTACGAGGTGCGGGCATCGGAACGCGGAGGACAGCCGGTTCTGCTCCAACTGCGGCGCGCCGCTGCGGGGCCAGGCGCCCTCGGAGCGCGCCTCCGAGACCACGTCGACGATCTCCATCTCCGGTATCGAGGCGTACGACTCCGAGGTGACCGGGCAGAATCCGCTGCCGTCGCTCAGCCCGGAGGCCCAGGCCGCCGTGGAGGCGCTGCCGCTGGGTTCCGCGCTGCTGGTGGTCCGCCGCGGGCCGAACTCGGGCAGTCGCTTCCTGCTGGACAGCGATCTGACCACGGCCGGCCGCCACCCCCAGAGCGACATCTTCCTGGATGACGTGACGGTCTCCCGCCGCCATGTGGAGTTCCGGCGCGGCCAGGACGGCAGCTTCACCGTCGCCGATGTCGGCAGCCTCAACGGGACGTACGTCAACCGGGAGCAGATCGACGCGCCGGTGGTCGTGAGCAGCGGCGACGAGGTGCAGATCGGTAAGTACCGGCTGGTCTTCTACCCGAGCCAGCGGGGCGTCGGCATCTGACCCGTCAGGGGAGGTCCGTCCATGCTTCAGACACCGTCGGGCGGTGCCGGTACCGGCACCGCCCCCGCGGGCGGCCGCTCCATGAGCATCGGCGCCGTCCTGAATCTGCTGCGGGACGAGTTCCCCGAAGTCACCATCTCCAAGATCCGCTTCTTGGAGGCCGAAGGGCTGGTGGAGCCGCGGCGCACGCCGTCGGGCTACCGCAAGTTCAGTCAGGAGGATGTGGAGCGGCTCGCTCTCATCCTCCGCATGCAGCGTGACCACTACCTGCCACTCAAGGTCATCCGGGAGCACCTGGAGGCCCTGGAGCGGGGTGAGCGGCCGCAGCTTCCTGCCGTTTCGCAGGGGGCGCGGCCGCATGAGCTGCTGGAGCCAGGAGCCCGGGACATTCCGGAAAGCCCGACCGTGGCCCGGGTGGGCCGGGCCGAGCTGCTGGCATCCGCCCAGGTCAGCGAGGCGGAGCTGGCCGACTGGGAGTCGTACGGGCTGATCGCGCACGGCGCGGACGGCGGCTATGACGTCGAGGCGGTGACGGTCGCCCGGCTGCTCGCCGAGCTGGGCCGCTTCGGTCTCGAGCCACGTCATTTGCGGATCATGAAAGCGGCCGCGGAGCGCGAGGCCGGACTGGTCGAGCAGGTGGTCGCACCGCTGCGGTTGCATCGAAACCCGCAGACCAGAGCGCATGCGGAGGCCAGCGCGCGCGAGCTGGCGACGCTCTCCGTCCGGCTGCACGCGGCCCTGGTGCAGTCGGCTCTGCGGGCCGCCGCACACTGACCGATCCGGCCCCGACTATCCAAACCGGCCGGGCACGTCCTAGGGTTGCTGTGTGAACGAGCTCGACGTCGTGGGTGTCCGGGTGGAAATGCCCTCCAACCAACCGATCGTGCTCCTGCGTGAAGTGGGAGGCGACCGCTACCTCCCCATCTGGATCGGACCAGGGGAGGCGACCGCGATCGCCTTCGCACAGCAGGGCATGGCTCCGGCACGCCCGCTGACCCACGACCTTTTCAAAGACGTACTCGAAGCGGTCGGCCAGACGCTCACGGAGGTCCGGATCACGGATCTGCGGGAGGGGGTCTTCTACGCCGAGCTGGTCTTCGCCAGCGGTGTGGAGGTCAGCGCGCGGCCGTCCGACGCCATAGCGCTCGCGCTGCGCACCGGGACGCCGATCTACGGCAGCGACGGCGTGCTGGACGACGCCGGCATCGCCATCCCGGACGAGCAGGAGGACGAGGTGGAGAAGTTCCGCGAGTTCCTCGACCAGATCTCGCCCGAAGACTTCGGAAGCAGCAGCCAGTGAAGCGGTCTGCCGGTCCTCGCTAGCGCATTCGAGTAGCCTTTCCCGGACGAGGGACACGGGAAACCACTCTCAGGGTGATTATCACTCGGCGTGCCGAGTGTGGCGATCGTTGACGCACCCCGGGTGACTGCCTACCTTCGAGAAGGCAGGTCGAGGACGGAGGTCGGCGTGAGAAGCACCGGCGACGGCACGGCAGCCGGCGGTCCGTATGCGCTCCAGGAGAGCGCACCGGCCGATCCGGCACTGAAGGCTCGGGTCGCGGCACAGCCCACGGCATCACGTGAGCCCGCCGCGGGGGGTACGGAGACGGTCGGCTACCGCGGACCCACGGCGTGCGCCGCCGCGGGCATCACCTACCGCCAGCTGGACTACTGGGCGCGCACCGGCCTGGTGGAGCCGAGCGTGCGGCCCGCGTACGGGTCGGGCAGCCAGCGGCTGTACAGCTTCCGGGACGTGGTGGTCCTCAAGATCGTCAAGCGACTGCTGGACACCGGTGTGTCCCTGCAGAACATCCGGGCCGCGGTCTCGCACCTGCGCACCCGGGGCCTGGACGATCTGGCCCAGATGACGCTGATGAGCGACGGCGCGACGGTGTACGAGTGCACCTCGCCGGACGAGGTCGTGGACCTCCTCCAGGGCGGCCAGGGCGTTTTCGGGATCGCGGTGGGCGTGGTGTGGCGGGACGTGGAGAGCGCCCTGTCCCAGCTGCACGGGGAGCGGGTGGACACCGGCGAGACGCTGGTGGGCCACAACCCCGCCGACGAACTCGCCCGGCGCCGCAACCGGGCGGGCTGAGCGCGCTCCCTCCGGGCGGTTTCCCCGCCCCTGCCGGCGCCGATTGTCAGTGGTGTGCGGCAGCATCGGAGATGTGAGGGGTGCGCCGACGATTCTGCATCTGGACATGGACGCCTTCTACGCTTCGGCGGAGCAGGCGGCCAAGCCCAGCCTGCGCGGGAAGCCGGTGATCGTGGGGGGCCTCGGGCCGCGCGGGGTGGTGGCCACCGCGTCGTACGAGGCCCGGGTGTTCGGGGTGCACTCGGCCATGGCGATGGCGCAGGCCCGCAGGCTCTGTCCGAACGCGGCCTATCTCACCCCCCGCTTCTCCCTCTACCGCCAGGTCAGCGACCAGGTCATGGGGCTGCTGCGGGCGCTGTCGCCGCTGGTGGAGCCGCTGAGCCTGGACGAGGCGTTCGTGGACCTGGAGGCGGGCGGCACCGAGCCCCGGGTTGCGGCGGCGCGGGCCGTGGCGGAGCGGCTGCGGGCCGATATCCGCGCGGTGACCGGGCTGACCGGTTCGGTGGGCCTGGCCGGTTCCAAGATGCTCGCCAAGATCGCCTCGGAGCAGGCCAAGCCGGACGGCCTGACGGTCATCGAGCCCGGCACCGAGCGGGAACTGCTGGGCCCGATGCCGGTGCGCACCCTGCCGGGCGTCGGCCCGGCCACCGCGGAGGCGCTGCGCCGGGCCGGTATCCACACCGTCGCCGAGACGCGGGAGGCGGGCGAGGCGGAGCTGATCCGGCTGCTGGGCCGGGCCCATGGCGCGTCGCTGCACCTGATGGCCGGCGGGCGGGACGAGCGGCCGGTGGTCGCCGAGCGGGACGCCAAGTCCGTCTCCGTGGAGGACACCTTCGACGTCGACCTGACCGACCGCACCCGGGTGCAGCTGGAGGTGGCGCGGCTGGCCGACCGCTGTGTCCGGCGGCTGCGCGAGGCGGGCCGTTCGGGGCGCACGGTCGTCATCAAGGTGCGGCGGTACGACTTCTCGACGCTGACCCGTTCGGAGACCCTGCGCGGGCCCACCGACGACCCCGGCGTGGTCAGGGAGGCCGCGGCGCGGCTGATCGACGGGGTGGACACCACGGCGGGCGTGCGGCTGCTGGGGGTGGGCGTGACGGGGCTCGCGGACTACACACAGGAGGACCTGTTCGCTCAAGCCGCCCAAGCAGCTCACGCCGCTCAGGCCGCTCGGGCCGCCGAGGCCCCCCACGAGGCCCTGGAGGAGCCGGAGGGGGGCTGGGGCACCCGGGCGCCGGAGCCGGAGAGTCCGGGCGTCTCAGAGGCCGCTGAGGGCGCCGGGAGGCCGCGGGTCTGGCTGCCGGGGCTCGATGTGCGGCACACCGAGTTCGGCGCGGGCTGGGTGCAGGGCAGCGGGGTGGGCCGGGTGACCATACGGTTCGAGGTGCCCTGGTCGGGTCCCGGCCGGGTGCGGACGTTCGCCGTGGACGACCCGGAGCTCGAGCCGGGCGAGCCGCTGCCGCTGGTGCGGCCCCCCGAGGGTGCCGACGGCCCGCCCGGGGCGCCCGCGCCGGGCGAAGGCCGGGGGAGGGGTCAGCCGGTGACGTCCAGCCCGTAGTGGTGGTACAGCTGCAGTTCCTGCTCCGGGGAGAGATGGCGGCCGACCCCGAGGTCCGGGGCGTCCTTGATCAGCGCCCGGTCGTACGGCACCCGCAGCGCGTCGCCGACGACCTCGCTCGGTTCGAGCGGTACGAAGACGTCCCGGCTGAACAGGCCGGTGCGTACCGCCGCCCACTCGGGCTCGCCGGTCGCGTCGTCGAGGTAGACCTCGTCCACGGTGCCGATCTTGGCGCCCTCGCGGTCGAATGCCTTGCGGCCGATCAGGGTCCGCGGGTCGATGTCCGTCTGCACGCTCTCTCCCACAGGTGGCGATGGTCACGGTGGCGATGGTCCAGTGATACCTACCAAAAGCCACATCCCCGCACGCGGCCACTCGAGCACCCCCTGGCCCAACCCCCGTCGGCAGACGCGCTGGTACGCTGGCTGTGGCTGCAGACCCCGTGCGGGAGAGTCTTCCGGCGATCGTGCCGGAGGCGCCGAAGGAGCAAATCCTCCCCGGAATCTCTCAGGCACACGTACCGTGCGGGCGAGGTCACTCTGGAAAGCAGGGTGGGCCACGGGGAGCACAGCTCCGGAACCCCTCCTCACCGACGGTGAAAGCCGGTCGAGCGCCTATGACCGGTGAAGCTCTCAGGTTGAGATGACAGAGGGGGAGGCCGTCCGGGCACCCGCACCGCGGTGCCCCTCGCCGGTCGTGCCAGACCAGGAGGCCCCCGCAGATGACCACTCACCGCATCTCGCTCGCCGAACTGGAGCGCGGTACTCCATTCGAGCAGCGCCATATCGGCCCCGACGCCGGAGCACAGGCGAAGATGCTCGCCCAGGTCGGCTTCGGCTCCCTCGACGAGCTGACCGCCGCCGCCGTACCCGAGGTCATCAAGAGCGCCGAGGCGCTGCGGCTGCCGCCGGCCCGCAGCGAGGCGGAGGTCCTCGCCGAGCTGCGCGGCCTCGCCGACCGCAACCAGGTGCTGCCGTCCATGATCGGCCTCGGCTACTACGGCACCTTCACCCCGCCGGTGATCCTGCGCAACGTCATGGAGAACCCCGCCTGGTACACCGCCTACACCCCGTATCAGCCGGAGATCTCCCAGGGCCGGCTGGAGGCGCTGCTCAACTTCCAGACCGTCGTCGCCGACCTGACCGGCCTGGACACCGCCGGTTCCTCGCTGCTGGACGAGGCCACGGCCGCCGCCGAGGCCATGGCGCTCTCGCGCCGCGTCGGCAAGGTCAAGGAGGGCGTCTTCCTGGTCGACGCCGACTGTCTGCCGCAGACCATCGCGGTCATCGAGACCCGCGCCGAACCGACCGGCGTCGAGGTCGTGGTCGCCGACCTGACCGACGGCATCCCGGAAGAGATCGCCGAGCGCGGCGTCTTCGGCGTGCTGCTCCAGTACCCGGGCGCCTCCGGCGCGGTCCGCGATCCGCGCCCGGTCATCGAGCGGGCCCATGAGCTGGGGGCGATCGTCACCGTCGCCGCCGATCTGCTCGCGCTCACCCTGCTCACCTCGCCCGGCGAGCTGGGCGCGGACATCGCGGTCGGCAGCACCCAGCGGTTCGGCGTGCCCATGGGCTTCGGCGGCCCGCACGCCGGGTTCATGGCCGTGCGCGCCGCCCACGCCCGCAGCCTGCCCGGCCGGCTCGTCGGGGTGTCGGTGGACGCCGACGGCGACAAGGCGTACCGGCTGGCGCTGCAGACGCGGGAGCAGCACATCCGCCGCGAGAAGGCCACCAGCAACATCTGCACCGCGCAGGTCCTGCTCGCGGTGATGGCCGGAATGTACGCGGTCTACCACGGCCCGGACGGGCTCGCGGGCATCGCCCGCCGCACCCACCGCTACGCCACCGTCCTCGCCGAGGGGCTGCGGGCGGGCGGCGTCGAGGTGGTGCACGGCGCCTTCTTCGACACCCTCACCGCGCGCGTCCCCGGCAAGGCCGCCGACGTCGTCGCCGCCGCCCGCGAGGCCGGGGTCAACCTCCGGCTGACCGACGCCGACCACGTGGGCATCGCGTGCGACGAGACCACCGGGCGCGCCCAGCTGGCCGCCGTGTGGTCCGCCTTCGGCGTCGACGGCGGGGACGCCCCCGGCATCGACGAGCTGGACGCGGCGGCGGCCGACGCGCTGCCCGCGGAGCTGCTGCGCTCGGACGCGTATCTGACCCATCCGGTCTTCCACCAGTACCGCTCCGAGACCGCGATGCTGCGCTACCTGCGGCGGCTGGCCGACCGGGACTATGCCCTGGACCGAGGCATGATCCCGCTCGGCTCCTGCACCATGAAGCTCAACGCGACCACCGAGATGGAGCCGGTCACCTGGCCGGAGTTCGGCGCGCTGCACCCCTTCGCGCCGGTCGAGCAGGCCCACGGCTATCTGACGCTGATCCGCGAGCTGGAGGAGCGGCTGGCCGACGTCACCGGCTACGACAAGGTCTCCCTCCAGCCGAACGCCGGATCGCAAGGCGAGCTGTCCGGACTGCTGGCCGTGCGGGCGTACCACCGGGCGAACGGCGAGCCCCAGCGCACGGTGTGCCTGATCCCGTCCTCCGCCCACGGCACCAACGCGGCCAGCGCGGTGATGGCGGGCATGAAGGTCGTCGTCGTCAAGACCGGCGAGGACGGCGAGGTGGACGCCGCCGACCTGCGCGCCAAGATCGAGCAGTACGGGGACCGGCTGGCCGTCCTCATGGTCACCTACCCGTCCACCCACGGCGTGTTCGAGGAGCACATCACCGAGATCTGCGCGGCCGTGCACGACGCGGGCGGCCAAGTGTACGTGGACGGTGCCAACCTCAACGCGCTGGTCGGGCTGGCCGAGCCCGGCCGGTTCGGCGGCGACGTCTCCCATCTGAACCTGCACAAGACGTTCTGCATCCCGCACGGCGGCGGTGGCCCGGGCGTCGGCCCGGTCGCGGTGCGCGCGCACCTCGCGCCGTACCTGCCCAACCACCCGCTGCAGCCCGCCGCGGGCCCGGCCACCGGCGTCGGCCCGGTCTCGGCCGCGCCGTGGGGCTCGGCGGGCATCCTGCCGATCTCCTGGGCGTACATCCGGCTGATGGGCGCCGAGGGGCTGCGCCACGCGACCCAGGCCGCGGTGCTCGGCGCCAACTACATCGCCAAGCGGCTGGAGCCGCACTACCAGGTGCTCTACACCGGGCCCGGCGGGCTGGTGGCGCACGAGTGCGTGGTGGATCTGCGGCCGCTCACCAAGGCCACCGGGGTCACGGTCGACGATGTCGCCAAGCGCCTGATCGACTACGGTTTCCACGCGCCGACGATGTCGTTCCCGGTCGCCGGGACGCTGATGATCGAGCCGACGGAGAGCGAGGACCTGGCGGAGCTGGACCGGTTCTGCGAGGCGATGATCGCGATCCGGGCGGAGATCGACAAGGTCGGCTCGGGGGAGTGGCCCAAGGAGGACAACCCGCTGCGGAACGCGCCGCACACGGCCGCCACGCTGAGCGGGGCGTGGGACCACCCGTACAGCAGGGACGAGGCGGCCTTCCCGGCCGGGGTCTCGGCCGCCGACAAGTACTGGCCGCCGGTGCGGCGGGTCGACGGGGCGTTCGGGGACCGGAACCTGGTCTGCTCGTGCCCGCCGATGGACGCGTACGAGAACTGACGGGGACGGACCCCACGCACAACGACGGGGCCGGTTCGGCGCGAGCGCACCGGGCCGGCCCCTGGTGATGCCAACGTCGCCTGGGTGGTCGGCCTAGGCGGCGGTCACGACGTGCTCGGTGGCGAGCGGTCGGCACGGGGCGATGACGCGCCCGTCCGGCAGCAGCTCACCGGTGTCCTCGAAAAGCAGGACACCGTTGCACAGCAGGCTCCAGCCCTGCTCCGGATGGTGCGCCACGAGATGGGCGGCCTCTCGGTCGGCGGAGTCGGCTGACGGGCACGGTGGTTGATGCTGGCACATGGCGAGGTTCTTTCGCTGCGGTGAGGTGTATGTCCTGCTGCTCGCTGCGGCGTTCATGTTGGCCGCCCCCCGGTTGGTGTCGGTCGGATGCTCCCAGTGTTGCCCCGCGGCACGGATTCCGCAGGGATTTCGCGGCACCGGTCCTGCTGGATAATGACGCATCACCCGACCGGACGGTTCACCGTGGCGGGACTGTTACCCGCTCGCAGCAAGGCGCCCCGTGGCCCGGTGGGCCGCGGGGCGGCGGGTCCGGCGCGGAAGGGGCAGGTCAGGCGGGGGAGCCCAGCAGTGGGGCGGGGGTCAGCCGATGGGTGAGGACGGGCAGCAGATCGGCCGCGGGGTGCGGGCGGTGGGCCGCGATGCCGGGCGGTGCCGGGGCCAGTGGCACCAGCAGGTCCCCGGCGCCGAGGCCGCCTTCGGCGGCGTCCGCCGCCGGGTCGCCGTGCAGCCACAGTGCGACCATGTACAGCTCGGGGATGGACAGCAGCCGCGGCTGGTAGGCGGTGGGCAGTGACTCGGCCTGGCGCAGGGCGAGTTCGGCCGAGGCCACGTACGGCCCCTCGGAGAAGTGCGAGAAGGCCCAGCCGTCGGCGGTGAGCATGGCCTCGGCGGCGGCCACCGTGCGGTCGCCGTCGCGGAGCATGAAGCGCCAGCCGGTCAGTCTGACCCGGGGCGGGCCGGCGGGGGTGGTGATGTCGTCCAAGAGGTGGACGGGAAGCGGGAGTTCGGGTTCGAAGGGGCCGGACAGGGAGCTGAGTGCCGGGGTACGGACCTCATGGACGGCGGTGGGGGAGCCAAGGGCCGTGAGGACGCTGCGCAGGGCGGGCGCCGGGGCCGGGGGCACAAGCAGCGGCATGGTGGGTCGCCTCTCACGTCGGAGACACGGTGGAGCGATAGCGGGCCGGGGTAGGGGCACGCGCTGTCGGTGTACAGAGCTCGGAACGCGGGTCAGAGGGGGCCGGGACGAACTGTCCGGGCGTTATCTCTCTGCCTCGTAAAGCGAGTTTATACGACCCATGTTCCGGGCGTGTTTCGGCTAGCCGTCCCCGATATTGCGCACAAGGTGATTTCAGGTCCGCGCAGGTGCGGGGATTTCCCCCGATTCGGTGCCGGATGCACGGATATGACCTGGCAGTTTACGTCCGCCGCGGTAGGCTGGATCCCACCGATCCATTTTCATGGAGCAATGCGCCACTGTTGAGAGCCTAGCGGCTGGACGGGCCGCGCGGGGCGTTATCGATCACATTGGCGGGCATCATCGAGCGTGGTGTGCGCGGTGCGGGCGCCGTTGATCCACTCGAGGAGGTAGCTCCGATGGGGGAGAAGGTCATAGCCGGTGAGTTCGACCCGTCGGGTCGGCAGCGGCAGCGCGGACGCTTGCGGCAGGGCCTCGACGCGCTGTCCCGGCTCCTGGCCGACAAGCGATTCGACCGCCCGAGGAATCTCATGGGGCTGGAGATCGAGCTGAATCTCGCAGGCGCCGACGGGCTGCCGAGGATGATGAACACGGAGGTTCTGGAGCGCATCGCGAGTCACGATTTCCAGACCGAACTCGGACAGTGCAATCTTGAAGTAAATATCGTGCCGCACCGTTTGCACGGCAGGGTTCTCGACCAGCTCTCGGAAGAGCTGCGGACGGGGTTGTCATATGCCGACCGCAAGGCGCGTGAGGTGTCCTCCGAGATCGTGATGATCGGAATTCTGCCGACGCTCGCCGCCGGGGATCTCGGATCGGCCAACCTGTCCTACGACGACCGTTACAAACTTCTCAACGAACAGATGCTGGCCGCCCGCGGCGAGGATTTCCTCATCGATATCGAGGGCCGGGAGCGCATCAGCTACGCCAGCGCCACCATCGCCCCCGAGGCCGCCTG
Source organism: Streptomyces sp. NPDC019937 (assembly GCF_040631655.1). NCBI lineage: Bacteria > Bacillati > Actinomycetota > Actinomycetes > Kitasatosporales > Streptomycetaceae > Streptomyces > Streptomyces sp. NPDC019937. The sequence continues at coordinate 149,426 of NZ_JBEYAL010000019.1, read as the reverse complement.
CACCTCCGTCCAGCTGCACCTCCAGGTCACCCCCGGGCGCTTCGCCGCCGTGTGGAACGCCGCGCAGGCCGTGGCCGCCGTGCAGATCGCCATCGGCGCCAACTCCCCCTTCGTCTTCGGCCGCGAGGTGTGGCGCGAGTCCCGCCCGCCGCTGTTCCTGCAGGCCACCGATGTGCGCGCGCCGGAATACGCGACGCAGGGAGTGCGGCCGCGCACCTGGTTCGGAGAGCGCTGGATCACCGACGCGTATCAGCTCTTCGAGGAGAACCTGCGCTACTTCCCCCCGCTGCTGTCCACCGGCGCCGACGAGGAGCCGCTGCGCATCCTGGACGAGGGCGGTGTGCCGGAGCTGCAGGAGCTGGTGCTGCACAACGGCACGATCTACCGCTGGAACCGGCCCGTCTACCAAGTCGTGGACGGCGTGCCGCATCTGCGCGTGGAGAACCGGGTGCTGCCCGCGGGGCCCACCGTCACCGATGTCATCGCCAACGCGGCCTTCTACTACGGGCTGGTCAGGGCGCTCGCCGAGGAGCCGCGCCCGGTGTGGACCCGGCTGCCGTTCAGTGCCGCCGCGGCCAACTTCGACGCCGCGTGCCGGCACGGCATCGACACGGTCCTGCAGTGGCCGAAGCCCGGCCGCTCCTCGTCCCTGGCGCGCGTCCCCGCCGTGCGGCTGGTCCGCGAGGAGCTGCTGCCGCTGGCCGCCGCCGGACTGGACGCCTGGGGCGTCGAGCCCGCCGACCGCGACCGCTACCTCGGGGTGATCGAGCAGCGCTGCGCCCTGCGGGTCAACGGCGCGTCCTGGCAGGCCGCGACCTACCACCGGGCGCGGGACAGCGGGTTGGGCCGGGACGCGGCGCTCGCCGCCATGACCCGCCGCTACTGCGCACTGATGCGCACCGACGCCCCGGTGCACACCTGGCCCGCCGACCTCTCGGCTTGAGAGCCTGGTGCCGCTGACACGACACCCCCTAGGGCGCCCCGGCCTCGCCCGCGGCGACGATGGCCTTGAGCATGGCCGTGTTGATCTGCGCGGGGTCGTTCACCCGCTGTGCCGATCCGCCGGTCGCCCGGGCGATCTCGCGGCACGCGGCCTGGTCGGCGTCCGGGCCGACCGCGATGGCGATGAGCGGTACCGGGCGGTCCGGGTCGACCAGCCCCTTCAGCTCCTTCACCAGCGCGGAGCGCGAGATGCCGTCCGGATCCTGGTTGGCGCCGTCGGTGAGGAGCACCACCGCGTTGAACTTGCCCCGCACGAAGGTGTCCTGGGCGTGTTCGTAGGCGGCCAGCGTGGTGTCGTACAGCCCGGTCGAGCCTTCGGGGAGCGGCTTCAGCGCCTCGAAGGCGGCTGACAGCGCCTCCCGCTGGCCGGTTCCGTCCGGGGTGCGCGCCCCGAGCTGCCGGGCCGCGACCAGTTCCCGGTAGTCGCGGTCGCCGTCCAGCTCGGTCGAGAACTCCCACAGCCCGATCTCGTCCCTCGCGGTGAAGCGCGAAAGGGCCTGCCGCAGCGATGCCTTGGTGACGTCCATCCGGCTCTGGCCGGGGCGGCCCGGCACCGGGTCGTTCATCGACGCCGAGGCGTCGACGACCGTGTTCAGCCGGGCGCTCTGCACGGTGATGGTCCACATGCCCAGGGCCGCTTCGACCTCCCGGGCGGACGGCCCGGGCGAGGGCGTGGCCGTGTACGGCTGGGGGGTGCGGCCGCCCGCGGCCCGCGCCACGTCCTCGCTGACCTTGCCGTCCGGCGTCCGGAAGCCGTCCTTGCGCAGGGCGGCGCGGCCGCGGGCGTCGGTGAGCAGCGTCATGAAGCGGGTGGCGGCCCGCGCCCGTACGGTGGTCAGCTCGCGGTCGTTGAGCACCGTGTACGGGTAGTCCAGCTCGGCCGTGCCGTCCTTCGGGTAGAACAGGCCGAGGCGGGACGCCTTGTCGGCCTTCGCGTTGTGGGCGAAGGCGGCCTGCTCGGACAGGACCACCGCCTCCTCGCGCCGGGGCAGTGACCTCAGCAGGGCGGCGTCGGTCGTGGCGGCCCGCCGGGACAGCAGCTTGGCGTTGGCCGCGGCGCGCGTATCGGCCGCGGCCTTTCCGCCGGCCGCGCCCGCCGTGGCGATGGACCCGTTGATCCGGGCGAGGGCGAGCAGCCCGGTGGCGCTGCGCGCCGGGTCGGCGGTGCTCAGCCGGGGGCCGTCGCCGCCGCTTCCCGCTTCGGCCAGTCGCGCCCAGTCGTACGTCTTGTCCGGCCAGCCCAGCCGGTCGGCCGCCGTGGACGTGGCGGCGACCGTGACCGGCGAGGAGGCGACCCCGCCGAGCGTGTCCAGGGGCGCGGCGCTGACCGGGGAGGTGGCCGCGCGCTCGACCCAGACCCTGGAGTCCGGCACCCACACCTGGAACCCCGGGGAGTGGCCCGTGTCACCGAGCGCGTTCGCGACCTCGTACGCCGGGCGACTGGCGACCTTCACGTCCAGACAGCGGCCATCGGACCGGATGCCCGCCTTCCGGGCGTGGTCGGCCACGGTGCGCAGGGCCGGGGCGATGTCGGGGGAGGCGGCCACGGAGAGCCGCACCGCGTTGCTGCGGCAGGACCCGGCGGACGCCGGCAGCCCGCCGCGTAAGACCACCACGGCGCCGGTCGCGACGGCCAGTACCAGCGCTGTGGAGATCGCCACGGTCCGGCGTCGGGAGGACGCGCCGGGTCTGGACCCCGTATTGTCCGGTGCGGAGTGATCGATGCGTCCGGTGTGATCCGCGTGATCGGTGTGATCGGCGCGGTCCATGGCATCGAAGATGCCGGAGTAGTCGGGACCGTCGGATTCGTCGGGCTGGCTGTGGCGTCCCATGGCGATCTGTCTCTCCTGGAAGATGACGCTGTCGGGCGGGACGGGCGCACCGGCGGATGGCGCCCGGCCCAGCCTGCTCGTGCGCGATCTCGGATGTGTTTTCGAGACCTTAGCGGGGCGGGCGCGCCGATGAGGTAGGAAGAGCGGAAGTGGAGGCAGGAGTGCAGTCAGAGACGCGTGGGGCGATGCTGTCCGAGGGCGACCTGCCGCGGCGGACGCTGCGCGACGAGACGCTGCTCGTGCTGGCGTTGTCGCTCGGCGCGAGCGCCCTGTCCGCGCTGATCAGCTTTATCGGCTCGGTGACCAAGCCCGGCGGGCTCAAGGACCAGGCGGCCACCCTCAACGCCTCCCAGGCACCCGGCCGCCCCTGGCTGGACCTGGCCTGGCAGCTGTTCGGGATCGCGACCGCGCTGGTGCCGGTCGCGCTCGTGGCCCATCTGCTGCTGCGGGAGGGCGCCGGGCTGCGCGCGATCGGCTTCGACCGCACCCGGCCGCGCTCCGACCTGGGGTGGGGCGCCGCGGTGGCGGCGGGCATCGGCGGCACCGGGCTGCTGCTCTACCTGGGCGCGCGGGCGGCGGGGGCCAATCTGACGGTGGTACCCGAGGCGCTGCCCGAGGTGTGGTGGAAGCTGCCCGTGCTCATCGTCTCCGCCGTGCAGAACGCCGTGCTGGAGGAGGTGGTCGTGGTCGGCTATCTGCTGCGCAGGCTCGGCCAGTTGGGCTGGACGCCGATGGCCGCGCTGCTGGCCAGCTCGGTGCTGCGCGGTTCGTACCACCTGTACCAGGGGATCGGCGGCTTCTTCGGCAACATGGCGATGGGCGTCGTCTTCGTCCTGCTCTACCGCAGGTGGGGGCGGGTCGGGCCGCTGGTCGCCGCGCATGCGCTGATCGACATCGTGGCGTTCGTCGGCTACGCCCTGCTGGCGGGCAAGGTGGGCTGGCTGCCCACCGCCTGACCCGAACCGCCTCCCCCGGCGGGCCGTTCACACCAGCAGCTCCCCGTCGATGACCGTGACGGCCCGGCCGGCCAGCAGCGTACGGTCGCCGCGCAGGGCGGTGCGGACCAGCCCGGTGCGGGCGGAGGCCTGGAGTCCGGTCAGTTCCCCGCGGCCGAGCCGGGCGGACCAGAAGGGCGCGAGCGCGGTGTGCGCGCTGCCGGTCACCGGGTCCTCGTCGATGCCGACGCCGGGGGCGAAGACGCGCGAGACGAAGTCATGGCCGCGGGCCGGGTCCTCGGGGAGCGCGGTCGCGATGACGGCCCGCCTGACGAGCCGCCCGAGCGCCGCGAGGTCGGGGTCGAGGGCCCGTACGGCCTTCTCGTCGGCCAGCTCCACCAGCAGATCGCCGACCTGGGGGCCGGTGTCGTGGGCGGAGACGACCGTGGCGCCGAGCGCGTCGGCCACCTCGCCCGCGACCGGGACCTCGGTGAGCGGGGCGGTCGGGAAGTCCAGGGTGATCGTGCCGCTGGGGTCGCCGGTCGCGGACAGCACCCCGCTGAGCGTGGCGAACCGTACGGTGCCGGTCGCGGCGCCCGTCGTACGCAGCACATGGGCGGTCGCGAGCGTGGCGTGGCCGCACATGGCGACCTCGGTGGCCGGGGTGAACCAGCGCAGCGCCCAGTCGGCCCCGGCCCCGGGGGGAAGCGGGTGGGCGAAGGCGGTCTCCGACAGGTTGACCTCGGCGGCGACGTCCTGGAGCCAGGTGTCGTCCGGGAAGGCGTCGGTGTCCAGGAGGACGACTCCCGCCGGGTTGCCCGCGAAGGGGCGGTCGGTGAAGGCGTCGACGATTCGTATCCGCATGGCCCGACCGTAGGCGGCGGCCGGCGCGCCGGACCATGGCCAATCCCCGAAGGGTGGACTCGTTCCGGCATTGTCATCCGATCGGTTCCGATATATCGTTGAGGCATCGTGATGGATCGACGATGGAAGGAGCGTCACGATGAGGCATCACCGTGGACATGAGCACCGCGGACCCGGCCGACGCGACCGGGGTGACTTCGAGGAGCGGCGCGCGGCCTTCGGGCCGTTCGGCCCCGGACCCGGCGGCTTCGGCGGATCCCCCTTCGGCGGGCCTCCGTTCGGCGGCCGCGGCCATGGCGGAGGCGGGCGCCGCGGCCGGGCGCGGCGCGGCGATGTGCGCGCCTCGATCCTGGCCCTTCTCAAGGACCGCCCGATGCACGGCTACGAGATGATCCAGGAGATCGCCGAGCGCAGCGGGGGAGCGTGGAAGCCGAGCCCCGGCTCGGTTTATCCGACGCTGCAGCTCCTCGAGGACGAGGGGATGATCAGCAGCGAGAGCGACGGCGGCAAGAAGCTGTACGCGCTCACCGAGGCCGGGCGCGCCGAGGCGGAGGCGGGGCCGCAGGCTCCCTGGGAAGAGGCCGGGCGCGGCATCGACTGGGAGGCCATGCAGGAGGTCCGGCAGGCCGGGTTCGGGCTGATGGAGGCGTTCGCGCAGGTCTGGAAGACGGGCAGCCCCGGGCAGCGGCAGAAGGCGCTGTCCGTCATCAACGAGTCGCGCAAGCGGCTGTATCTGATCCTCGCCGAGCAGGACGACGAGGAAGGCGACGAGGGCTGAAAAGGGCGGTGGCGGCTACGCCACCAGCGCGGCGAGCTTGCGCAGCGACTCGTTCAGCGCCGCGGTCGCCGAGTCCTTGAGCTTTCCGGCCATCAGGGACACCGCCGCCCCCGTGAAGTCGCCGTCGACGCGGACCGTCGTCGCGTCCCCGTCCGGCGCCAGCGCGTAGCGCGTGCCGAGGTTCACCCCCATCGGGCCCTTGCCCCGGGTGGCGAGCACCCGCCCGGGCGCGTACTCCTCGACGGTCCAGGTCACTTCGGCGGGGAAGCCCATCAGCCGCATGTTCTCCTGATAGGTCGCCGCGGCCTCCAGCGAGGCGGGGGCGCCCTGGGGGAAGCCGGTGTGGGTGACGTTCCAGTCGCCGTACGTGGAGAAGTCCGTGAGCTGGGCCCACACCTTCTCGACCGGTGCCTCGATGCGTAACTGAGCGCTGACCTCGGTCATGGGGTCATGTCCCTTCCGGGTGTCCGGCGGCGGGGCTGCGCACCGTAACCCCGGCGCCGGGAACATTCAATACTGACGATCCGTCAGCCATCGGCTTCCGGTGCGGCCGCGGGCGCCGCAGGCGGCGCGCCCGGGGAGGGCGCCGCAGCAGCCGGTCGACGTGCTCCCGGCGCAGCCCGTGCGCGGGGTCGACCGGCAGCAGCAGCCGGTCGCGCCGCAGCCGGGACCGGGTCACCAGCCGCTCGGGGATCACATCGTCCACCCAGGCGAACGGGCGGCCCGCGGCGTACCGCAGGATCGGCGCCCACTTGCGGCCCGAGAGGAGGTCGAGCACCGGCAGCCGCGGATCGTCCGGCCGCGGCTCGTAGCCCGTGAACTCCACGACCGGAAGCCGGGGCAGTTCGAGGAGTGGCGCGATATGGCGGTTGGCCTCGTGCTCCCAGGTCGTGGCCCAGACGAGTTCGTAGGTGGCGGACAGCTCGCGCAGCCAGTCGGCGTGGGTGACGGAGAGGAGGACGGTGAAGTCGAGTACGTCGTGGGCGGCGAACCCGTCGGTCGGCAGAACCGGGTTGAGAACACCGTCGATGTCCAGGAAGAGCAGCGGCCGGGCGGTCATCGTCACTCCTTGGCGGCACTGTGCGGCGGAAAGGCGCGGTTGTGAGTGGGGGACGGCCCCGGAGCGGCGCAGGTTGCGTGTCGCGGGGGTTTCGAGGGGGTTCCGGGGTCGGGAGGAAGGCCGGGTCCTCTCCTCCCCGAGGATGATTTCCGGTCATCCGTGCCCAACTACCGTGGGACCCGCACATGCTTCCCGCTGAGGACGCTTCGGCCTCAAGGGACTGATGGGGTGAGAGCGTGCGAAGTCCTGCCCTTTCCGCTTCCGTCGACCCGGCCGGTGCCGGGTTCGAGGACCGGCTGAGCGAGCCGTTGACCGCCGTGGTCACGGGAGCCCACCGCCGCGCCGTACGCGACGGGGACAACCAGCTCGACACGGCCCATCTGCTGCACACCCTGGTGGAGAACGACCCGCGGGTGTGGGGCGCGTTCGCCGGTGGCCCGCCCCAAGTGGCGCGGCTGCTCGGCTATCTGGTGCAGCGCACCATCGGCTACGGGCTCCGGTGGAGCGGCACGGTCGAGACCTCCGCGACCGGCGCCGGTGACGAGGTGCCCGGCTGGTCCCCGGCCGCCGCTGCCGCCATGGCGTCGGCGGTCGGGCGCGCCGGGGCGCGGGGCGCGTTCCTCGCCGAGGGCCCCGACCTCCTCGCCGCGCTCACCTACGACCGGGAGTGCCGGGCCGTGGAGGTGCTGCGGCGGGCCGGGGTGGATGTGGACCTGCTGGTGACGGCGCTGGACGGCGCGCCGTGCCAGGCGCGTACGGGGTGACGGTCCTGACATCGGGCTGACATGATGGCCCGATGCACCACACGCGAGGACAGGGCCATGAGCAGGGCAGGGGGGTCGGCCTGGGGCTCGCCCTGGTCTCGGCGCTCGCGTTCGGCGGCTCGGGCGTCGCCGCCAAACCGCTGATCGGGGCGGGGCTGGAACCGCTGCAGGTCACCTGGTTGCGGGTGGCGGGCGCCGCCCTCGTCATGCTGCCCCTGGTCTGGCGCCACCGCCGCCTGCCGCTGCGGCGCCCGGGACTGCTCCTGGGCTTCGGTCTGCTGGCCGTGGCGGGCGTCCAGGCCTTCTACTTCGCCGCGCTCTCGCGCATCCCGGTCGGGGTCGCGCTGCTCGTCGAATACCTCGCGCCCGCGCTGGTGCTGGGATGGGTCCGGTTCGTCCAGCGGCGGCCGGTGAGCCGGGCGGCCGCGGCCGGCGTCGTCCTCGCCGTGGGCGGGCTCGCGTGCGTGGTGGAGGTGTGGTCCGGGCTGAGCTTCGACGCGCTGGGGCTGGCGCTCGCCCTCGGCGCCGCCTGCTGCCAGGTCGGCTACTTCGTCCTGTCCGACCACGGCAGCGAGGGGCAGGACGCGGCCGATCCGCTCGGGGTCATCGCCTACGGGCTGCTGATCGGCGCCGCGGTGCTGACGCTGATCGCCCGGCCGTGGGAGCTGCACTGGCCGGTGCTCACGGGGCAGGCCGACCTCGCGGGCGCGCGGGTGCCCGCGGTGCTGCTGCTGTGCTGGATCGTGCTGGTGGCCACGGTGGTCGCGTATCTGACCGGGGTGCTCTCGGTGCGCCGGCTGTCGCCGCAGGTGGCCGGGGTGGTGGCCTGTCTGGAGGCGGTGGTCGCGACGGTGCTGGCCTGGGTGCTGCTGGACGAACACCTGGGCGTGGCCCAGGTCGTCGGCGGCGCGGTGGTGCTGGGCGGGGCGCTGATCGCGCAGACGTCGGCGCCGAAGGCGGCGGGGGCGGAGCCGGTGGCGGCGGGGCCGGCGCCCGTCGAGCCCGCGGCCGCCGCGGCCGAGCGGGGGCACCGTCGCGCGGTGGCGGACGAGCCCCCGGAGGACCGCCCCGGGGACCCGGCCCCGTAAGCCCTCTGACACCCCCTATTCCAGCGACGCGAGATAGCCGGGCAGGGGCGTGCCCGGCGCCAGGTCGTCCGCGGGGATGGGCGCGCCGTAGGCCGGGGCGACCGGGATCACGCCGCTCCAGTACGGCAGCGTCATGTCCTCCGGGTCGTCGTTGGGGCCGCCGGCGCGGATCTTGGCGGAGACCTCGTCGAGGTCGAGGCGGAGCACGGCGGTGGCGGCCAGCTCCTTCGCGTTCGCGGGACGGGAGTCGGCGGCCCGGCCCGGCACCACATGGTCCACGATCGCGTCGAGTGCCGCCGCGCGCTCGGTGTCGTCGAGCACCTGACGGGCGGTGCCGTGCACCACCACCGAGCGGTAGTTGATCGAGTGGTGGAACGCCGAACGGGCGAGCACCAGGCCGTCGACGTGGGTGACCGTCAGGCACACCGGCAGCCCCGGGTCCTCGGCGCCCGCCATCCGCAGGGGGCGCGAGCCGGTCGAGCCGTGGACGTAGAGGCGGGTCCCGGACCGGGCGTAGAGGGTCGGCAGGACGACCGGGGCGCCGTCGCGTATGAAGCCCAGGTGGCAGACGTACGCCGCGTCGAGGATCCCGTGCACCACGTCGGCGTCGTACGAGGCGCGCTCCCGGGCGCGGGTCGGGGTGGTGCGGTCGGTCGCCGCGTAGGCGGTGTCGCCCGGCTCGGTGGTCGCACTCATTTGCGCACTCCCATTGCACTAGTGCAAACTGTGTTTTGTGCTAGGAGAATATCCGATCGAAGGCCGTGGCGCAGCGGAGATCGCGGCCAGTGTGGAGCGGGCGGTCGGCGCCGGGTCGCTGTCGCCCGGCCAAGCGCTGCCGCCACAGCGGGAGTTGGCCACGCGGCTGGGGGTCAACCCGAACACCGTCGCGGCCGCCTATCGCGTGCTGCGCGAGCGCGGGGTCATCGAGACGGCGGGCCGCCGGGGGACCCGGGTGCGGGCGCGCCCCGCGAGCACGCCCCGCGAGTGGCTTCGGGTCGAGGCCCCGGGCGCGCGCGATCTCGCGGCCGGCAACCCCGACCCCGCCCTGCTGCCGCCGCTCGGCCCGGCCCTCGCGGAGGCCGCCGCGCGCGCCGCCGACGGCCCCACGCTGTACGGCGCGCCGGGGGTCGCCCCCGCCCTCGGTGAGTCGGCGCGCGCCGCCTTCGACGCGGACGGCGTGCCGGACGGGCCCGTCGCCGTCACCTCCGGCTCGCTCGACGCCATCGAGCGCGTCCTCGCCGCTCATCTGCGGCCCGGCGACGCGGTCGCCGTCGAGGACCCCGGCTGGGGCAGCCTGCTCGACCTGATCCCGGCGCTCGGGCTGCGCACCGTGCCCGTCGGGCTCGACGACGACGGGCCGCTGCCGGAGGAGGTGGAGCGGGCGCTGCGCCAGGGGGCGCGGGCGCTGGTCGTCACCGACCGGGCGCAGAACCCGACGGGCGCGGCGGTGAGCGCGGCGCGCGCCCGTGAGCTGCGTGCCGTCCTCGCGGACCACCCCGGTGTGGTGCTCATCGAGGACGACCACGGCCACGGCATCGTGGACCTGCCGCTGCGTCCGCTCGCTGGCGGCACGGACCACTGGGTCCTGGTCCGCTCCACCGCCAAGGCGTACGGCCCCGATCTGCGCCTGGCGGTGCTCACCGGCGACGCCGTCACCCTGGACCGGCTGCGCGGACGGCAGCGCCTCGGCCCCGGCTGGGTGAGCCATCTGCTGCAGGACGCCGTGACGTGGCTGTGGCGCACCGGCGCGGTGGACCCGGCGGCGGTCGCGGCGGCGTACGACGCGCGCCGCGACGCCCTGGTGAGCGCTCTGCGGGAGCGGGGAGTCGCCGCGCACGGGCGCAGCGGGATGAACGTCTGGGTCCCGGTGCCCGACGAGACGGGCGCGGTGGCCCGCCTGCTGTCCGCGGGCTGGGCGGCCGCGCCGGGCGCCCGGTTCCGGGTGGCCTCGGGGCCGGGGCTGCGGCTGACGGTCTCTCCGCTGCGCGCCGAAGAGGTGGCCGGGCTCGCCGACGCGGTGGCGTCGGCGGTGGCGAGGGGGCCGGCCCCGGCGGGCCGGATGGACTGATGGGTTACGTGCTTCCCGGTGATCTACCGGCGCTGGGTGAGGGCCGCGCCGACGAGGATGATCAGCGCGCCCACGGGCGTGTTCCAGTCGAGGTGTTCGCCGAGGATCAGCACGCCCGCCGCCGTGGCGATCACCGGGACGAAGTACGTCACCATCATCGCCGTCGTCGGGCCGACCTCATCCACCAGGCCGTACTGGATCAGGAAGGCGACACCGGTGCCCAGGGCGCCCAGGGCGAGGACCGACAGCAGGGGGAGGACGGGGTAGGACCCGGGGGCCGGGGCGGCGAGCGGGGCGGCCACCGCGAGCTGGACCGTGCCGAGCAGCAGCTGGCCGGAGGACATGGCCAGATGGGAGTTCCCGGTCCCGGCGAGCGTGCGGCGGACGTAGGCCCAGCCGATCGCGTAGCTGAGCGAGGCGGTGAGCGCGAGGGCCGTGCCCACCGGGTCCTGGCCGGAGAAACCCTGCCACGCGCCCAGCACGATCAGCACGCCCGCGAAGCCGAGGCCCAGGCCCGCCACGCGCTGCCGGGTCGGGCGGTCGTCGGAGACGACGGCCACCGCGACGACCATGCCCCACAGGGGCGAGGCGGCGTTGCAGATCCCGGCCAGGGTGGAGGGGATGGTCGTCTCGGCGTAGGCGAAGAGCGAGAACGGAAGGGCGTTGAGGAAGAACGCGGCCACGGTCAGATGGCCCCACACCCGGGCCCCGCGCGGCAGCCGCTCCCGCTTCGCCACCACCACCGCGAGGAGGACGGCCGTGCCGAACAGCATCCGGCCGAGCGTGACGTACAGCGGCGCGAACGCCTCGGTGCCCACCTTGATGAACAGGAAGCTGAAGCCCCAGACCAGGGCGAGCACGCCGAAGCGGATCCGCCAGTCGAGCAACCGCCGTGGGCGGGCGGCGGGTTCGGGGGACTGTTCGGCGGGCTGCCCGGTGGCGGGGGAGGACGCCGCGGTGGTCGCTGAGGTCATGGCATCTACAGTGCTGGCCACGACTTCTTAGAACAAGCGAGAATTCATGTGCGTTTTCGCGTAGCATTCCTTACATGAATCTGGATCGCCTGCGCACCTTGTACGCCGTGGCCCGGCACGGTTCCGTGAGCGGCGCGGCCGAGGGGCTGCACGTCACCACCTCGGCCGTCTCCCAGCAGCTGTCCAAGCTGGAGCGGGAGACCGGACAGCAGCTGCTCGCCAAGAACGGGCGGGGGGTGCGGCTCACCGACGCCGGGCGGCTGCTCTCCGACCACGCGGCGCGGATCCTGTCCCAAGTGGAGCTGGCCCAGGCGGACCTGGAGGCCCAGCGCGGTCACGCCGTCGGCGAGCTGCTGCTGGGCGCCTTCCCGACCGCCGTCCGCGGCCTCTTCCCCGCCGCGCTGGAGCGGATGCGGTCCGAACACCCGCAGCTGCGCGCCCGGTTGCAGGAGATGGAGCCGGACGAGTCGGTGCCCGCGGTGGTGCGCGGCGACATCGACCTGGCCGTCGTCCTCGACTGGTACAACAAGCCGCTGCCGGTGCCCGGCGGGCTGGTCAAGGCGGCGCTGCTGGACGACCTGGTGGACGTGGCGATGCCCGCGGACCACCCCTTCGCCGACCGCTGCGCGGTCGAGCCGGAGGACTTCGTGGACGACGAGTGGGTGTCCTGGCCCGAGGGCGGGTTCTGCTACGACTGGCTGATGGTGACCCTGCGCGGCAAGGGCATCGAGCCGCACATCCGGCACACCGCGCGGGAGCACCAGACCCAGCTCGCGCTGATCGCCTCCGGGCTCGGCATCGGCGTCATCCCCCGGCTCGGCCGGGGCCCGGTGCCCGAGGGTGTGCGGATGGTGCCGGTCAGCCCGCCCACGATGCGCCGGCATGTCTACGCGATCTGGCGCGCCGACGCCGACCGCAGGCCCTCCATCCGCGCGGCGGTGGACGTGCTGCGGTCGGTGGGGGAGAAGATCGTCGACTGACCGGCTGAGCCGGGTCCGTACGACATGCTCAGCCCTGGGGCAGCTTGCGGAAGTCCCAGGAGCTGACCGTGTCCGGGACCAGCCGCAGCCACGCGTGGCGCCCGTCGTGCGGCATGGCGTCCAGCCCGAAGTACTTCGCCGCGAACATCCGCTCCGGCGCGTCGAGTTCGGGACACGGCGCGCCCGAGCGCGGCGCCTCGCCGACGAAGGCGGCCTCGCCGCTCAGCTCGACGCCGCGTAACTCGCCGTAGTCGTGCCCGTCGTCGACGATCACCGAGAGTCGCGGATCGCGGCGCAGCTCGGCCCAGCGGCGGCTGCGGGTCAGGGAGTAGAGCCACAGGGCCGTGCCGTCCCAGGCGAACCACAGCGCGCTGATGTGCGGCCGCCCGTCCGCGGACACGGTCGCGACCCGGCAGGTGCGCTGTTCGGTGAGGAAGGCGTCCAGCTCGGCCGGGGTCATCATGATGCGGCGTCCCCGCCGCTGGGTGACGGTCATCCGCACAGAATCGCGACTCTTCCCTCCATGCGCAATGGCCGTTACCCTCCCGGCGCGAGACGCCAGGAGGCCGCCGTGTCGCTTTCCGAACTCCTTCGGCCCGAGGGCTGCGCCCTGCTCACCGTGGAGTGCCAGCGCGGCGTCGTGGGCCCGGGCAGCGCGCTGCCCGAACTCGCCGCCGAGGCCCGGGAGTCCGGCGCGCTCGGGCGTGTCGCCCGGCTGGTGTCGGCCGCCCACGACATGCGCGTACCGGTGCTGCACGCGGTGGCCGAGCGGCGCGCCGACGGGCGCGGCGCGAACCGCAACGCGCCGCTGTTCCGGGCCGCCGAGCGGCTGCCGGTGCGGCAGCTCACCGGGAGCGACGCGGTACGGATCGCCGAACCGGTCCCGGTCGGCGCGGAGGATCTGCTGGTACGGCGGCTGCACGGCCTCTCGCCGCTCGCCGGGACCGGGGTGGACGCGCTGCTGCGCAACCTGGGCTGCCGCACCCTGGTCGTCGTCGGTGTGTCGGCCAATGTGGCGATCCCCAACGCCGTCTTCGACGCGGTCAACCTCGGCTACACGGCCGTGGTGCCCGCGGACGCCATCGCCGGGGTGCCCGCCTCGTACACCCCGGCGATGGTCCGCCACACCCTCGCCCTCGTCGCGACCGTCACCTCGACCGAGGACGTCCTCGCCTGCTGGCAGCCGCTCAGGCCATCTTGATCGAGGTGCCCTCCACCTTGATCTTGGCGCCGGGCAGCGGCTTGGTGGCCGGTCCGCCCTTCGGGCTGCCGTCGCTGATGTCGAACTTGCTCTGGTGGCAGGGGCAGTTGATGGTGCCGTCCGACACGTCGCCGACCGAGCACCCCTGGTGGGTGCAGATCGAGGAGAACGCCTTGAACTGCCCCGACGAGGGCTGGGTCACCACGACCTTGTGTTCCTTGAAGACCATGCCGCCGCCCTCCGGTATCTGGGAGGTCTTGGCCAGCTCCATCCCGCCTCCGCCGCCGCCCGCCGCGTCGCCTCCCGCTCCGGCCGCGCCCGACTGCCCGGCGCCGGCCGACTCCTGTGCGGAACCGGCGTTCTGCGAGTCGCCCGACCCGCCGCCGTCGTCCTTACCGCAGGCCGTGAGGGCGGCGGCCAGCCCGGCCGCTCCGGCAGCGGAGACGACGGCGCGACGGGTGGTGCCCCATCCGGTGGTTTCCGGCTGCGTCATGGTGGTGCCTCCTGATCCAGGGACGTTTCGCTTCCATACGCAGCCCGGCGCTCACGTGTTCAACCATCGGGCGTCTTCTTGGCCAAGCACGCCCGGAAAGGCTTCGCGATGATCAGGAGGACGATCGGCAGCCCGGGCGGATGCCAAGGGCCCCGTGGGCGGTGGGCTCGTCAGCCACGGCGCCGGTCTTCGACCGGAGACCGGCCGCGGACATGCAGGTGGCCGTCCAGGGGGTACGAGGGCGGCGCCGCGGGCAGCACTCTGTCCAACTCGTAGGCGCTCTCCTGAGCGACGCGGCATGATGCCAGGTTGTCCACTTGGTGCAGGAGTTCAAGGCTCTGAAGTCCGTCGGTGTGGAAGGTCTCGAAGGCCCACGCCGTGAGAGTCTCCAAGGCCCTGACGGCTATGCCGCGGCCTCGCGCTTGTGCCGATGTCCAGTAGCCGACCTCGGCGGACCGCTTGCCCGATGCGACCTCCTTGAGAATCACGTCGCCCACCAAGCGCTGTGAACCCATGCCAGGGTGCGCTTCAAGGACGGCGAAGCTGAACCGGTTGTCTGCCGTCCAGCCCTGCTGCTGGGCCTGCACCCACCGCAGTCCCTCGGCGTCATCGGCCACCCGCGTGCTGCTCCAGTGACGCAGGACCGGATCGCGGTATGCCTCGACCATCGGGGACGTCCTCCGCGCACCGGGGGCGGAGAACCAGCGCGGGCGCGACCGGCGTCGCGGGTGCCTCGAGTATCACAGGAGTGGTCACCGACGGATCATCCCCAAGCGGCCATGTCTACGTCACGGCGTACGCGAGACCTGCCGACGGCTGCGCTGCCCCCCGGTGACAGAACTGTGACGCGGTGAGGCCACAACCAACCCGGAGGCCGTCTGGTCTCACGTCACGGACCACGTCAACGAGGGACCACATCAACGAGGGGAACCCCATGAAGCTCGCACGTCGCACCGCCGCCGTCACGACCGTCGCCATCGTCGTCGGTGGCGGTGCCCTGGCCCTTGCCGGGCCCGCGTCCGCGGCGGAGTCGGTCGGCCCGGTCGCGAAGTACAACGGGGCCTGTGGCGCCGGCCACAAGGTGATCGACTCCGCCGACATGGAGAACCTGGGCACGACCTTCCTGACGTACAACCAGACGACCGGCGAGAACTGTGTGGTCACCATTCGCGCCAGGGCCGGGGCGGCGGTGTACATGTTCGCCTCGCTCAGCTCGGAGCGGGAGGGGAAGGCGACCGACAGCGGCCAGTTCACGACCTATGCCGGGCCCGTCTACCTTCAGGCCCGCGGGCAGTGCGTGACCTGGGAGGGCGGCATCACCACCTATTCCACGAAGGGCACCGGCCACTGCGGCTGATCCCTGTGGAGGATCGCGAGGTCGGCGCGTCGGACAGCTTGGGGAAATGCTGACCGAAGTCACCGCGACCCGCCCTCACGCCGTTGCGTGAGGGCGGGTCGCTCCCCGGCATCGTCGAGGCCGACGATCTACACTTGATCAGCGCTCGATGACGGTCCCGACCGTGCGGGGCCAGCCAGGAGTCCATGGGCGCGAGCCCCTGCTTGCCTGCTTCCGGCATGAAGTGGGCGTAGCGGTCGAGCGTGATACGCCGCCACCAACGCCGGCACCACGCCCGTGCGGGCGACGGCGAGGGCGCGCACGCGCAGCCGTCGGGGCTGCTCGGCGAGTGCACCCACCCGGCCGCCTGCGGCGGACAGCGCGGTGACCCGGATCCGGTCGGGATGGCGCAGGATCAGGTCGATCGCCTGGGTGCCGATGGATCCCGTCGAGCCCAGGATGACGATGTCCTGAGGACTGTCAGCCTTCCCAGGCCCGGCGGGGTCGGACACGACGTGCGGATCGGCCAGAGGAGCGGGAGACCTCACGCCCGAACCGGCTGCTGGGCGACGACCGGATGGTCATCCTCGATCAGACCGAGTTTGCTGGCGCCTCCTGGGGAGCCCAGAGGGATGAAGAACTCCACATTGGCCTGGTGGTAGCCCGCCCACTCCGGCGGGGTGTCGTCCTCGTAGAAGATGGCCTCGACCGGGCAGACGGGTTCACAGGCGCCGCAGTCCACGCATTCCTCGGGGTGGATGTAGAGCATCCGTTGCCCTTCGTAGATGCAGTCCACGGGGCACTCCTTGATGCATGCCTTGTCCTTGACATCCACGCAGGGCTGCGCGATGACATAGGTCACGGGTAACTCCTCATTTCACGAGCGCTGGAAAGGTTCACAAAGCTGCCGGCTTGCGGCGGACGTTCAGCCGACGACCGTCCAGGTGTCGTTGCCGGCGAGCAGGGTGGCGAGGTCGCCCTTGCCCTTCTGCTCGATGGCGGCGTCCAGCTGATCGCTCATCCCGGTGTCGTAGACGGGCCGGTCCACGCTGCGCAGCACGCCGATGGGCGTGTGGTGCAGGGTGTCGGCGTCGGCGAGCCGGGAGAGGGCGAAGGCCGTGGTGGGGGAGGGGTTGTGCGCGTCGTGCACGAGCACGCCCGCGGTGCCCTCCTGGGCGACGTCCATGACCCGGAGGTCGCCCGTAGCCGGGTCGCGGACGACGCCCTTGGCCCCGAGGCCGTCCTCGGCCGGGGCGCCGAACCGGATCGGCTGCCCGTGCTCCAGCCGGATGACGGCCTCCTGGGCCTGCTCCTTGTCCTTCAGCGCCTCGAACGCGCCGTCGTTGAAGATGTTGCAGTTCTGGTAGATCTCCACCAGCGCCGTGCCCGGGTGCTCGGCGGCCCGGCGGAGCACCGAGGTGAGGTGTTTGCGGTCGGAGTCGACGGTGCGCGCGACGAAGGACGCCTCGGCGCCGATCGCCAGCGAGACCGGGTTGAAGGGCGCGTCCAGCGAGCCCATCGGCGTCGACTTGGTGATCTTGCCGACCTCGGAGGTGGGCGAGTACTGCCCCTTGGTCAGCCCGTAGATCCGGTTGTTGAACAGGAGGATCTTGAGGTTGACATTCCGCCGCAGGGCGTGGATGAGGTGGTTGCCGCCGATGGAGAGCGCGTCGCCGTCACCGGTGACCACCCACACCGACAGGTCGCGCCGGGAGGAGGCGAGGCCGGTGGCGATGGCCGGGGCGC
Source organism: Streptomyces sp. NPDC019937 (assembly GCF_040631655.1). Lineage (NCBI taxonomy): Bacteria > Bacillati > Actinomycetota > Actinomycetes > Kitasatosporales > Streptomycetaceae > Streptomyces > Streptomyces sp. NPDC019937. Next base: position 132,305 of record NZ_JBEYAL010000019.1, on the reverse strand, counting down.
GGCCGTGGATGGAGTGCATCCCGTAGGTGTTCATGTAGTACGGGAAGCGCGAGGAACACCCGATGCCGGAGACGAAAACGATGTTCTCCTTCGCCAGGCCGAGCTCGGGCATGAAGCCCTGCACGGCGGCGAGGATGGCGTAGTCGCCGCAGCCGGGGCACCAGCGCACTTCCTGATCGGACTTGAAGTCCGATCTGGACTGCTCGGCCTCGGCCTTGGGCACCAGGGAAAGCGCCTCGATCTGCGCCGCGCCCTCCGAGATCGTCTCAGTCATCGAGCATCTCCTTGAGAGCAAAGGCAAGCTGCTCTGCCTTGAACGGCATGCCGCTGACCTGCGTGTGCGAGCGGGCGTCCACGAGGAACTTCGCGCGCAGCAGCATGGCGAGCTGGCCGAGGTTCATCTCGGGGACGACCACCTTGCCGTAACTCCCCAGCACCGCACCGAGATTCCCCGGGAAGGGGTTGAGGTGGCGCAGATGCGCCTGGGCGATGCTCCCGCCCGCCCGGCGCACACGGCGCACGGCCGCGGTGATCGGGCCGTAGGTCGAACCCCAGCCGACGACCAGGGTGTCGGCCTCGCCCGAGGGGTCGTCGACCTCGACGTCCGGCACCTCGATGCCGTCGATCTTGGCCTGCCGGGTGCGCACCATGAAGTCGTGGTTGGCCGGGTCGTAGGAGATGTTGCCCGTGCCGTCCTGCTTCTCGATGCCGCCGATGCGGTGCTCCAGGCCCGGAGTGCCGGGCACCGCCCACGGCCGCGCCAGGGTCTGCGGATCGCGCTTGTACGGCCAGAAGACCTCGGTGCCGTCCGCCAGCTCGTGGTTGGCCGAGGTCGCGAACTGCGCGCGCAGGTCGGGCAGTTCGTCGACCTCAGGGATGCGCCAGGGCTCGGAGCCGTTGGCCAGGGAGCCGTCGGAGAGCAGGAAGACCGGCGTGCGGTACGTCAGCGCGATACGGGCCGCGTCCAGCGTGGCGTCGAAGCAGTCGGCCGGGGTCTTGGGCGCGACGATCGGCACCGGCGCCTCTCCGTTGCGCCCGTACATCGCCTGCAGCAGATCGGTCTGCTCCGTCTTGGTCGGCAGCCCTGTCGACGGGCCGCCGCGCTGGATGTCCACGATCAGCAGCGGCAGCTCCAGGCTGACGGCCAGGCCGATCGTCTCCGACTTCAGCGCCACACCCGGGCCCGAGGTCGTCGTCACCGCCAGCGAGCCGCCGAACGCCGCGCCCAGCGCCGCGCCGATGCCCGCGATTTCGTCCTCCGCCTGGAAGGTCCGCACACCGAAGTTCTTGTGCTTGGACAGCTCGTGCAGGATGTCGGAGGCCGGGGTGATCGGGTACGAGCCCAGGTACAGCGGCAGGTCCGCCTGGCGGCCCGCGGCGACCAGTCCGTAGGACAGGGCCAGGTTGCCGGAGATGTTGCGGTACGTGCCCGTCGGGAACGCCTTCGTCGCCGGCGCCACCTTGTAGGAGACCGCGAAGTCCTCCGTGGTCTCACCGAAGTTCCAGCCCGCCCGGAACGCTGCGACGTTGGCCTCGGCGATCTGCGGCTTCTTGGCGAACTTCTGCCGCAGGAACGCCTCGGTGGACTCCGTCGGACGGTGGTACATCCATGACAGCAGGCCGAGCGCGAACATGTTCTTGGAGCGCTCGGCCTCCTTGCGGGAGAGACCGAACTCCTTGAGCGCCTCGATCGTCAGCGTCGTCAGCGGCACCGGGTGGACGTTCCACGACTCCAGCGAGCCGTCCTCCAGCGGGCTGGTGGTGTACCCCACCTTCGCCATCGGACGCTTGGTGAACTCGTCGGTGTTCACGATGATGTCCGCGCCGCGCGGCACGTCCGCGAGGTTGGCCTTCAGCGCCGCCGGGTTCATCGCGATCAGGACGTTGGGCGCGTCACCGGGCGTGAGGATGTCGTGGTCGGCGAAGTGCAGCTGGAAGCTGGAGACGCCGGGCAGCGTGCCGGCGGGGGCCCTGATCTCGGCGGGGAAGTTCGGCAGGGTCGACAGGTCGTTGCCGAACGAGGCCGTCTCGGAGGTGAACCGGTCGCCCGTGAGCTGCATACCGTCACCCGAGTCACCCGCGAACCGAATGACCACCCGGTTCAGGTGACGCACTGTTCCTTTCACAGTCGTCCCTTTCCGTTCTGTACGGTCGCGCCCGGCACCGGCCCGACAGTGATTGCCGCGGTGCGGCAGGTGCCTGACTTTTCCAGTTGGGCCTTGATGTGCTCGGCCACGCGGGCGTCCTTGGCCAGGAAGACACAGGTCGGCCCGGAGCCTGAGACGAATGCCGCGCACGCACCCGCGCGCCGCCCGGTACGCAAGGTGTCCGCGAGGGCGGGCCGCAGCGAAAGGGCTGCTGCCTCCAGGTCGTTGACGTCGGAACGTCCGTCGTCAAGGGATGCGCCGAGGGCGGCTGCCAACGAGGCGACGTCATTGTCGCGCAGGGCTCGCAAGAGGGCGGCATCGGGCCGGATGCCGCCCCCAAGCAGGTGCGGTGGGAGAACCGACGGCGCCAGCAGGTCCGCCTTACCCAGCCGGGTGTCCCACAGGCTGTTGCAGGCCAGCAACGCCGCGGCCGCATCGGCGCTGCCTCCGGCCATTCCTCCTGCCACGGGAATGTTCTTCGTCAGGTGCAGGCGCGCGCCTCGCACGGTCCCCGTCCGCGCGGCGAGCAGCCGGGCGGCGCGCACCGCGAGGTTGCGGTCATCGCCCGGAAGGGCGCCGCTGCCCTCCCCCTCCGCGGTACTGGACACGCCCCTGCCGTCGGTCGCGTACACCTCATCGCACAGCCCCACAGCCATGAAGACGCTGAGCAGCTCGTGGTAACCGTCCGGCCGAGGCCTCCCCACCGACAGCTGGAGGTTGACCTTGGCAGGCACGCGCACGGTCACCCCGCCCCGATTCCTCACAGCGCGAGGATGGCGGCGACCAGGGAGAGTGTGTACCACTGCTCGAACCTCCGGTACGTCACATGGTCCTGCTTCGGTTTCCTGAGCACGACCACCCGAATGGCGACCAGCCAATTGAGCCCGGCCAGGACGGCGTCCAGGCCCCAGATCCACGGCGAGTGGGCGGGCCGCAGCAGCAGTGTGTGGACCACCACGGGCAGGGCGGCGAAACCCAGGGCGAGATAACCACGGGCGAACTTCTCGCCCAGGGCGATGGGAAAGGTCCGGCGGCCGTTGACCACATCACCCTCCACATCCCGCAGATCCTGCAGCGGGATCAGCAGCCAAATGGAGACGGCGAGAGTGAGGATCCAGCGCCAGGCCGTGTCGGTGAGCGGTGTGACCAGCGACCACGCGGCGGCCAGCTGCACCGTCACGCCTATCCCCATCGACAGGTTCTTGATGAACCAGTGCCGTTCCCAGCGCGCCACATTGGTCAGCAGATAGGTGGCCTCCCAGATCAGGGCCCACGGCAGGACGCCGAACCACCAGGCGAGCACGGGGAAGGCACAGAGCACCACCACCGCCCGCCGCTGCGCTCCGCGGTAGCTGGAGCGTCCTGTGACAAGAGGGCGGAAGGGTTTGTTGACGCGGTCCTCCTCCACGCCGTACAGCTGATTGGTCAGCGTGAAGCCGTAGATGTAGAGCCAGAAGTACACCGCGCCGCGCAGGAAATCGGCGGCGAGCCGGCCACCGGTGTGCCCGCTGGTGAAGGCCGCCGCGAGCACGAACGACGTGGCGGGCAGGACCGTTGTCCATACATCGTTACTGATGAACCTGCCGCTGACGGCGATCTCGTTGAGCACCGCCCGGACGGCGGTGTGGGCGGGGCTGCGCCGCGGGCCGGGCCGGGCCGACGTCGTCGGTGCGCTCACGAGGACCTCACCGTCGCCGCCCGTGCGATGTCCTTGAGCGCCGCCGTGACCGCCGGCGGGAACTCGCTTTGTTCCAGTGCCTGCAGGGCAGCGGTGTAGCGCTGGGTGATCATTTCCTCCGCGCGCTGCCGGGCACCGGTGGCCTCCAGGACGCCGCGGATCGCGGCGGCGTCCTCCTCATCGAGGTCGGGCCGCCCCAAACCGCCTCGCAAAACGGCGAGTTGCCGCTCATCGGCTCGCTGGACCGCCATCGCCACCAGCGGCGTGCGCTTGCCCTCGCGCAAGTCATCAAGGTCGGACTTGCCGGTCTCCCGGGGGTCGCCGAAGACGCCCAGGAGATCGTCCCTCAGCTGGAACGCCTCCCCGATCGGCAGGGCGTAGGCGCTGCACACAGCAAGGTCGGCGGGAGAACCGCCGGCCAGAACCGCGCCGACGTGCAGCGGGCGTTCGACGGTGTACTTGGCCGTCTTGTAGCGGACCACGGCCATGGCCTGCTGGAGGTCACCGGTCACTGTGCCGGTGGCGAGAAGGTCGAGGTACTGCCCTTGCATGACCTCGCTGCGCATGACGTCCAGGACCGGCCGCACCGCCAGGTGCTGTCCGGCCGTCATCGGGGCGCCGGTCAAAAGCTCGTCCGACCAGATCAGTGCGAGGTCGCCGAGCAGGATCGCGCTGCTGATGCCGAACCACTCGGCAGCCTTGGCGTCGCTGCCGTCGCGCACCGCCTGCAGGGCCCGGTGAGCGCTGGGATGCCCCCGGCGGGTGTCGGAGCCGTCCATCACGTCGTCGTGGATGAGGGCGAAGGCGTGAAAGAGTTCCAAAGCCGCGGCGGCCCGCAGTACGACCTCCAGCCCGGGGCCGCCGCGGGCGGCATGCCAGCCGCAGACACACAGCAGCGGGCGAAGACGCTTGCCGCCGGCGCGAAGAAATCGGTCGAGCACACCAATGACGTCGACCATCTCATCGGCCTCGGCCGTCTTGAGTTTGTCCGCGAGGAAGTTCTCCAGCGTCCGGTCGACGGCCGTGCGAACGGCCGCGAGGTCAAGGGTGTCCGCTACCGGGGCGGGGGCGGTCATGACGTCTCCTCAAGGGGGGCGGACAGGAGCCGGTCGCTGAGTTTCACGGCCTCTTCCACCAGCGTTTCGACGATGCGGGATTCCGGCACCGTTTTGATCACCTGGCCGCGTACGAAGATCTGGCCCTTGCCGTTGCCCGAGGCCACACCGATATCGGCCTCGCGGGCCTCCCCGGGGCCGTTGACCACGCACCCCATGACGGCCACCCGCAGCGGCACGGGAAAGCCGTCGAGTGCCGCGCTCACCTGGTCCGCGAGACGGTACACATCGACCTGCGCGCGGCCGCAGGAAGGGCAGGAAACGATCTCCAGGCGGCGTTCGCGCAGCCCGAGGGATTCAAGGATGGCCGTGCCGACCTTGACCTCCTCGACCGGCGGCGCGGACAGGGAGACGCGCAGCGTGTCCCCGATGCCCTCGGCGAGCAGTGCGCCGAAGGCGACGGATGATTTGACAGTGCCCTGAAAGGCGGGCCCGGCCTCGGTCACGCCCAGGTGCAGCGGGTAATCGCAAGCCTCGGACAGCTGTCGGTAAGCGTTGATCATCACGACGGGGTCATGGTGCTTAACGGAGATCTTCAGGTCGCGGAAGCCGTGCTCTTCGAAGAGGGAGCACTCCCACAGGGCGGACTCGACCAGTGCCTCGGGCGTGGCCTTGCCGTATTTGCGCAACAGCCGGTCATCGAGCGAGCCGGCGTTGACGCCGATCCGGATGGGCACGGCGGCGTCCGCGGCCGCCTTGGCGATCTCTTTGACGCGGTCGTCGAACTGCCGGATGTTTCCCGGGTTCACCCGCACCGCCGCGCATCCCGCCTCGATGGCAGCGAAGACGTACTTCGGCTGAAAGTGGATGTCGGCGATCACCGGGATCGGCGACTTGGCGGCGATGGCGGGCAGGGCGTCGGCGTCGTCCTGGCTGGGCACGGCGACGCGTACGATCTGGCAGCCGGCCGCACCGAGCTCCGCGATCTGCTGCAGCGTCGCGTTGACGTCAGCGGTCTCGGTGGTGGTCATCGACTGGACGGACACCGGGGCTCCCCCGCCGACGGGCACCGCGCTGGGGCCGGTGCCCACGGTGATCCTGCGGGTTGTGCGGCGTTCGTTGAGCCGAAGGGGAGTGGTGGGGAGCGGGAGTGTGACGGTGGTGCTCATCGACGTGCCTCCTCCTGAGATACGCGGAGATCACCCAAGCGCCTGGCGACCGTCTCCGCGATGCCCGGCCCGTCCAGGCCGTTGCGGCGCAGAATGGCGTCTCGGCTGTCGTGCGGTACGAACGCGGCGGGCAGCGCAAGCGTGCAGGTGCGGGGAGCGGCGGGCGCTTCGGACAGGGCGTGTGCGATGCGGCTGCCCAAACCCGCGGTCTCGATGTTGTCCTCCACCGTGACCACGAGCCGGTACTCACCGGCCAGCCGCACAAGCGCCGGGTCGACAGGGTGGACCCAGCGAGGATCGGTCACGGTCACACCGATGTTCTGCTCACCCAACGAGTGGGCCGCCTCAAGGCCGCTTTGGGCAAGAGGGCCGGCCGTCACGAGGAGCACGTCGCGCGCGCCGTGGCGGTGCAGGACGTCGGTGCTCCCCACCCGTTCCATGGCAGGTATGTCCGGCCCCGCCGATGCCTTGGGAAAACGGATCGCCGTGGGACCGTCGTGCACCGCCAGGGCCTCGCGCAGCAGTTCCCGCAGCCGGGCGGGGTCGCGGGGGGCGGCCAGCTGCAGTCCCGGGACCAAGGAGAGCAGCGAGGAGTCCCACAAGCCGTGGTGGCTCGGACCGTCTGGGCCGGTGACACCGGCGCGGTCCAGGACGAAGGTGACCGGCAGCCGGTGCAGTGCCACATCCATCAGGACCTGGTCGAAGGCGCGGTTGAGGAAGGTGGCATAGACGGCCACCACCGGGTGCATGCCGCCAGTGGCCAAGCCCGCCGCGCTGGCCACGGCGTGCTGTTCCGCCAGCCCCACATCGAAGACCCGGCCCGGGTGGTCCAGAGCGAACGGCAGCAGCCCGGTGGGCCGGAGCATGGCACCCGTCAGACAGACGACGTCCTCCCGTTCGGAGCCGACGGCCCGCATCTCCTCGGCGAAGACGGTGGTCCACGTGGGTGCCGTGCGGTAGTGCGGCCGTCCCGTCTCGCGATCGACCACGCCCACCGCGTGCAGGCAGTCCGCCTCGTCGTCCTCCGCCGGGGGATAGCCCTTGCCTTTGACAGTGCGGCAGTGCACCACGACGGGGCGTTCGGCAGCCACCGCCTTGTGCAGGGCCGCCTCGAGGGCTTCGATGTCGTGCCCGTTGATGGGGCCGAGGTAGTCCAGCCCCAGTGCGCCAAAGAGTTCGGCGAGCGCCGTGCAGTGCGCTTGCGGGGGAGCAGCCGGCCCGTCCGGCCACGGCGTTCCGAAGGGTCCCACGGTCGGCTCATAGGAGCGACCGTTGTCGTTGAGGACCACGATGACAGGGCGTTCGGGGGCCGCCCCGATGTTGTTCAGCGCTTCCCAGGACATGCCGCCGGTGAGCGAGCCGTCACCGACGACGGCGACGACCTTGCGGTCGGCGGTGCCGGCGAGGGCGAACGCCTTGGCGAGACCGTCCGCGTAGGACAGGGCCGTGGAGGCATGGGAGTTCTCGATGACGTCGTGCGGGGATTCGGCACGGGAGGGATAGCCGGAGATCCCTTGTCCCTGCCGGAGCCCGGCGAAGCCGTCCTTCCTGCCGGTCAGCAGCTTGTGCACATACGTCTGGTGGCCGGTGTCGAAGAGGATCGCATCCCGGGGCGAGTCGAAGACCCGATGCAGGGCCAAGGTGAGCTCGACCACGCCCAGGTTCGGGCCCAGATGCCCTCCTGTGCTGGTGACGCTGTCGATGAGAAAGGTGCGGATCTCCTCGGCCAGCACCTCCAGGTGGGCGGGGGACAAGGACCGCAAAGCGTCCGGTGAGCTCACGGAGTCCAGCAGAGGCTGGGCGGTCCGCACCGCTGTGCCTGTCCTCATTTCGCACGCACCGTCCTCGGCAAAGCGAACTGCACATTCTCTTGGGTCACTTCTCGCTCCTCAACGGAGATCGCTCCCAGGCCCGCAAGGCTGTCGATGACCTGCTCCACCAGCCGCGGCGGCGCCGACGCGCCCGCGGTGAGGCCCACGGTGACAACCCCGTGCAGCCGACGCGGATCGATCTCGGACGCATCGTCGATCAGCTGAGCCGGAGTGCCCTGGCGGGCGCTCAGCTCCACCAGACGCTGGGAATTGGACGAATTGACCGAACCCACGACGAATACCAGGTCGGAGTCGGCAGTCACGGCGCGCAGCGCCTCCTGCCGGTTGGTCGTGGCATAACAGATGTCCTCGGAGTGCGGGGCGCGCAGCGCCGGAAACCGTTCCTTGAGCGCCTCGATCACTTCGGTTGTCTCATCGACCGCCAGCGTCGTCTGGGTGAGATACGAGACCCGAGCCGGGTCGGGTACCCGGAGCGCGGCGACATCGGCAGCGCTCTCCACCAGCACCATCTGGCCCGGCGCCTCGCCCAAGGTGCCTTCCGTCTCCTCGTGACCCGCATGCCCAATGAACACGACGGTGTCACCACGGCCGGCGAAGCGGCGCGCCTCCGCGTGAACCTTGGTGACCAGCGGGCAGGTCGCGTCGATCACTCGCAGGCCCCGTCGGTCGGCTGCTGTGCGGACGTCGGGGGAGACGCCGTGCGCGGAGAAGACCACGGTGGCCGCGGGCGGAACCTCATCGAGTTCGTCGACGAACACGGCGCCACGGCGCTCCAGGTCCCGCACGACGTGCACATTGTGGACGATCTGCTTGCGCACGTATACAGGGGCACCCTCCTGGGACAAAACGCGTTCCACGATCTCGATGGCACGGTCGACTCCCGCGCAGAAGGACCGGGGAGAGGCCAGGAGGACTGTCCGCGACCGGAGAGCACCCTCCACTTCACACAGCGCGCTCTGTGCGGCGTCCCGAGCTGCCCCGTCGTCCGGAGCCAAGGCCACTGCGGCGATCTGTTCGGTCGCGCCATGCGGTGTGTAGGCTCCCGCGAGCAGGACCGGGTCCAGGGGGTCCGAGGGCGGCACCGCCTGCACCGGGCCGCTTCTCACCGCAAGCCCACGGCGGCGTAAAGCACCCTCCAGGAGAGGCGCAACACGTGACCGGATGGGGTGCGTCCCGTCCTGCCGCCCCAGCGAGGTGGCCACCATCGCCTCGCCGCGCCCCAGGGACAGGTCGGCGTGGCGCACGGCCAGTATTTCGGTGTGCATGGAATGAGTCACTGACGAACCTTCCCGTTCCTGCTGAAGAGCAGCACTTACAGGAAAGCCGATGGCGGCGTGGCGGACTACAACTTCATTTGCCCCTCGGATGGCAACGAGCATTGGGGCGGGTACTGGGAATCAGCTATTCGTCCGGGCTCCCGAACGAAGCGAGCGTGGCACTCCGGTGAATGGGCCGGAGTGCCACGCTCGTTATCTGGGCGGTGTTCAGCCTCGGGGAATGGCCACCGCGGTGTAGGGCGTGGTGGGAGTCGGTTCTGTGGTGGTGCGTGCGTTCGGCAGGTAGAGCCGGTCCCCGCGCACCGCTATCCGTGTCGGGATGTCGAAACGGCTGTCAGTGGTGCGGCGTACGAGTTCCGCGGTCTTTCCGGAATCGTCGAGGCGCAGCGTCGCGACTTCGTTCTTCCGGTTCTGTGCGACATACAGCGTGTGGTCGCTGAGCAGCAGGCCGTCGGGGTTGGTGAGCGTTTCACCACCGGTGTTCACCTCGTGCGTGGTACCGCTGGGCAGGTCCACTTCGAAGAGTTTTCCGGTGCTGATCTGGGCGATGACAAGCCCGTCCCCTCCGGGAGCCGGTGCGATGCCGCTCACGTTGAAGCCCTCGCCGTAGTGGAGGTCACCGGTCAGGGGCACGGTGACGACTTCGCTCTGCTGTGGAAGCGAACCGTCCTGATGCCGGGGGACCTTGTACACGACGGGGTTGAAGGAGTCGGTGAACCAGGCCGCGTCCCGTGTCAGTACGACGTCGTTGATGAAGCCGCTCGATGCGGGGAGCTTGTAGTTGGCAAGTACCTTTCCCGAATCCGCGTCGACGATTCTGCCGTCGCCGACCGATCCGCCCGCAACGTAGAGTCGGCCGACGCCGTCGAGTTTCATTCCCGTGGCCATACCGCCGGTGTCGGAGGTGATCACTTTGCCGGCGCCGGTGGCCAGATCGACTTTGTAGATGGCGCCGTTGTTGAGCGAACCGAAGTAGGCATACGGCTTATCGCCGATGGCGATGCCGTCGGGCCGGAAACCCTCCGGGAGTTGCAGCGTCGTCGGGCCTTCCGTTGCACTGGTCGGGACGGTGGCTTGGGCCGGCCCGGCAAGGCCGAGCAGGGCCAAAGACCCAGCCGCCGAAGTGATGAGTAGCTTACGGAACATTGCTTCCCCCGTTTATTCTCGAGTTGACGCCTGGTAAGGGCGTCGATCTGAAGCGTCAGTCCCCTGTCGATCAGAGGAAAACACGCGTACGGCGCTGCATCAGCGGCCGTTCATGTGCATGACGCTTTCCGGATAGCGCGTCCCGGCGATTGCCGCTGCCGGCAGTGCCTCGTCCAGCCGCCGCATCATCTGGGCATCGAGCTTCAGCTGAGCGGAAGCCAGGTTCTCGGTCAGCGTGACGCGCCGTTTCGTGCCGGGGATCGGCACGATGTCCCCGCCCTTGTGCAAAAGCCAGGCGAGGGAGACTTGGGCGGGCGTGGCCGACAGCTCGCGGGCGAGCTCGCGTACCACGTCGGCGGCGGCGGTGTTGGTGTCGAAATTGGTGCCCTGGAAACGCGGGTCGTGCTTGCGGTAGTCGGTCTCCGGGTAGTCTTCCGCACGCATCGCCGATCCGGTCAAAAAACCCCGGCCCAGCGGGGAGTAGGCGACGAGGCCGATGCCGAGTTCACGGATCGTGGGAAGAATCTCCTGCTCCAAGTGGCGTTCCCACAGGGAGTATTCGGTCTGCAGCACCGCCACAGGGCAGACCTTGTTCGCCCTTGTGATGGTTCCCGCGCCGGCCTCGGACAGTCCGAAGTGGGCCACCTTTCCCGCCGCGATGAGGTCGCCGACGGTGCCCGCGACCTCCTCGATGGGGACCTCCAGGTCAACCCGGTGCTGGTAGAGCACATCGATGTGGTCCGTGCCCAGTCGGGACAGCGAGGCGTCCACGACGCGGCGGATGTGTTCGGGCCGGCTGTTCAGTGCGCCGCGCCGGGTTCCTTCGTACTCCCAGCCGAACTTCGTCGCGATCACCGCTTGTTCCCGCCGTCCGCGCAGCGCCCGGCCGAGGAGTTCCTCATTCACGAACGGGCCGTATGACTCCGCGGTGTCGAAGAAATTACAGCCCATCTCGAGGGCGTGGTGAATCGTGGCGATGGACTCGTCATCGTTGGGAGTTCCGTACGTCTGACTCATCCCCATGCACCCCAGGCCGAGGGCGGAGACTTCCAGTCCTGTTCGGCCCAGACGGCGGCGCGGAATCGGTAAGGCGCTCAACTCGGTGGGTCCTTTCATCGGATTCGCGTGGGATTCTCTGTACGGCCCGGACCCGGCCCGTGTGAAGCGCTCTAGAATCCGACCGCAGGATCGGGGGAGACGATACGGAACGGTCTCCCCGATTGTCAATGTTCAAACAGGAGACATGTATGGCGAATCAGGATGAAACGTCGAGGACTGGCAAGCCTTCTCCCCACCAAGCGGGGGGAGGCCCCCGCTTGGCTACTCCTCTGCGCTCCGATGCCCAGCGCAACCGGGCGCGCGTACTCAAGGCCGCCCAGGAGGCGTTCGCTTCGGAGGGCCTGGCGGTTCCCCTGGATGAGATCGCCCGACGCGCGGGGGTGGGGTCCGGCACCGTCTACCGGCACTTCTCCAGCAAAGAGGTGCTCTTCGAGACGATCATCTTGGGCAGGCTGCAACAACTGGTCGCCCAGGCGGAACAGTTGATAGATGCCGCTGAGCCGGCCGAGGCGCTGCTCACCTTTCTCTCCCTGACCATCGAGGAGGGCAGCGTCCGCAAGGACATGATGGACGCACTCGCCGGCGACGACATCGAACCGTCTGCCGCGGTGCCACAGGCCCGCCTCCATCTGCGCCGCGTCATCGGCAAGTTGCTCTTCCAGGCACAGCAGGTAGGGGCCATCCGCGACGACATCAGCGTGGCCGATCTCATGGCGCTGATCACCGGCCTCATCCTCGCCCGACACCGCAACGACGGTGGCATGGCCGGGCCCCAGCGAGTTCTCGGGGTGGTCTGGGACGGCCTGCGCGCCGGCTGTTCCGGACCGGTCACACGATCCCCGCGCTCTCCGCGAGCTGATGCAGATCGCGCCGCACCGTGACGCTGTCCTGAGAGATCGCCTGGCGGAGCAGATGCCGGGCGTAGACGTTGCACCGCATCTCCTCCCCGCAGTCGCGGTCCGCCTGCATCAGGGCGAGCACGGCACCCGACTGGTCGCGCGCCTGCAAGTGTGCGCGGGCCAAGGTCAGGTAGAACCGGACCCGCCCCTCGCGATGCAACGCGTCGACCTCCTCCACCTGTTCAGCCAGGCGCAGTGCGCGTGCCGTACGGCCGAGCACGGCCTCTACCCGGACCCGGTGAGCGGCGACGTCCACCGGCGTCACGGGCGTTGCGGTCCGTATGTCACTGCCCCGGAGGCCCCCCGCCAGCTCTTCTGCCATGTCCATCAGACGCTCAGCCTCGTGATGGTCCTGCTGAAACGCGGCGGCCTCGGCGGCAGTGAGATACAGCCAGGTGCGCTCCGCCCCCACCTCCTCTGCGGCGATCTCCCCGTCCAGAGCCAGACCGTCGGCCTCGGCCACACACAGCTCACGCGCCTGGCCGGCGGAGTGCAGTCGCAGCAGCACATCACCGAAGCCGCGCAGACACGCCGCGGCCAGCAGTGCTTCCCCCGCCTGCCTGGCCTCCGCGAGCGCCCGGTCCGCGGCCAGCAAGGCATGCGGCAACTCTCCGGTACTGTGCAAGAATGCCGATGTCAAACGGTGCACCTGAGCGCTCAACGGCAAAGCCTGCCGTGCAGAGTGCCAGGCATGGCAGCCATAGACCCGGGCCAGCAGCCCGGGCAGCCGCGCCCGGACCAGGGAGTAGCGGTGCGCGGAGTGGTGCCAGGACGTCCAGGCATCGTTCACGTCGCGACACAGCCGCGTGAGGTCGCCGGGGGGAACCGCCACGCCCGCCACGTCCGCGGTCCGCTGGCCGAGCAGGGCCGCACGGATGTCCGGCTCGCCTTCTTGGATGAGTTGTTCCACCCTGTCCTGCGGCACCGCCACACCCATGAAGGCGGCCACGTCCTTGACGTGGAGGACTTGCGCCAACCTCAAAAGCGTCGAAAGACGGTCCACCTGGCGCCCTTTGCGCTCCACCTGCCGCAACCACTCGGAGCTGTAGCCCACGAGCGAGGCGAGGGTCTGCCGGGAAAGCCCGCGTCGGCGCCGCAGCAGCTCGATACGTTCGCCGATCGTCATGTCCAGGCCGGCCGTCATGCTTGACAGCCCCCTCTCTCCCGCGGGTGACCGACCGGGTCGCCGCTGATGACCTCGTCTCCGTAACCGGCCAGATGGGTGAACCCGCCATTGACGAAAACGATGTCTCCGGTGGAATAGCTGGACGCCGCCGAGGCCAGAAAGATCGCCGCGCCGACGGCTTCGTCCGCGCGGCCGCCCCGGCCCATGGGAGTCGCCTTGCGCAGTTCCTCCGTACGAGGCACCCCGTCGGGCGTCATCGTTCCGGGACACAGGCCGTTGACCCTGATCCGTGGGGCACAGTCCCTCGCGAAACAGCGAGTGAGCATCCACAGGGCGGCCTTGGAGACGCTGTAGGGAGCGGCCAGCGGCACCGGGGCGAAACCGGCCCCCGACAAAAGGTTCACGATGACGCCCTCGCCGTCCCCCACCAAGGTCCGCACGAACGCTGCGGAGAGACGCGCCGGCGCCAGGAGATTGACGTCGAGCGCAGCCTGCCACTCATCCAGCGTCACATCGGCACTGTGCGTGCCGGCGGCCCCGAACGCCAGCGCGTCGTTGACGAGGATGTCCACCACGGTGAAGTGCTCCTGCGCCACCGCGAGAATTTGCTCCACTGCGGAGGCCGCACCCACGTCACAGTGCACGACGGCGACATGTCTGCCCGTTGTCCTGCGAACACCTTCGGCGACGGCGTCCACTGCCTCCTTGTCCTTGTCGACCAGAAGCAGGTCGGCGCCGGCCTCTGCGTAGCCCTGTGCGATGGCCGCACCGATGTTGCGGCCTGCTCCGGTGATGAGTGCCGTCCGGCCCGTCAGCCGGAAGCGATCGAGGACATCAAGCTGGTTCACTGCGGTTCGTCCTTTCGTTCCCGTCGCGGGCCGTGGCGGAGGGCGCGCGTGCGGTGCGTACGGGGGAAGCCGGAAGGGCCAGGGCCAGCGAGGCCGTGGCGGCGAGCAGTACCGCGTCGATGCGGAAGACCGGGGCCACCCCGCCGGAGCGGTACGCGAACGCGGTCAGTGCCGCCACACCCACCGCGCCCCCCAAGTGGCGAGCGGTGTTGACCAGCCCGGAGGCGAGACCGGCGTCGGCTGCGCGCACGCCGCCGGTGGCGGCCAGGGTCAACGGCGTGCTGGAGATGCCAAGGGCGAAGGTGATGAGGAAGCCCGGCAGCAGCACATGCGTCAGGAACGAGGCGTGCGCGCTGGCACCTGCCAGCCAGAGGAACCCTGCGCACTGCAGCGCCGACCCCGCCAGCAGGACCCGCCGCGTGCCATAGGCCGGGATCAGCCGGGGCGCCAGCTGGGCTCCGGCCACCACGGCCAGGTACTGCGGCAAAAAGGCCAGCCCCGTCGCCAGCGGGCTGAAGTGCCGCTCGTTTTGCAGGTGCAGGGAGAGGAAGTACCACATGGAAAAGGTGGCGGAGGCGGTCAGGAACATGGCCGCATTCGCCCCGGCCACCGATCGGCTGCGGAGCACGGTCAGCGGCAGCAGAGGATCCCTGGCCCACTTCCCCTCCCACAACAAAGCGGCGCACAGCAGCCCCCCGCCGGCGAGGAGCGGCACGAGGTCCGCGGACAGGGCGCCGTAGACGCAGAGCCCCAGCGCGGCGGTCAGCGACAGCGCGCCGACCACGTCCGGCGAACGGCGCGCCCCGGACGCGGGCCGCCGGGGCACCGCACGGCACGCCAGGGGGTAAAGGGCCAACCCCACGGGCACGTTGAGCAGCATGGTCCAGCGCCAGTTGAGGAACTCGGTGACCAGGCCACCCACGAAGACTCCTGCTGCACCTGCAGCCGCCGCCACACCGCCCCACACCGCGAGGGCGCGGGTGCGCTGCCGCTCCTCGGTGATCTCCCGTGTCAGCAATGTCAAAGACACCGGGGACAGCGCCGCCGCTCCCACGCCCTGCACGGTACGGGCCAGCACCAGTACCTCCGGTCGCCAGGCGAGGCCGGCGACCAGGGCGGCGACGACGAAGACGGTGAGTCCGCACATCAACACGCGCCGGGTGCCGAAGAGGTCGGCCAGGCGCCCGCCGAGCAGCAAGGCGCCTCCGAAGGCGAGCATGTAGCCGGTGACCACCCACTGCAGTCCGGCAGTGTCAAAGCCGAGCGCCGCGCGGATCGAGGGCAGCGCCACGTGCACGACGGAGACATCGAGCACCACCAGGAACTGAGTGGTGCACGCCACCACCGTCAGCAGCACCGGCAGCCTTTCCTCTGTGCGCCTCGGCGGGCTCGCGTTTTCAGCCATGGAGCACGACCGGCAGGCGCTGATAGCCGTTCAGCATCGGGCTGGGGCTGCGGTGGGCCGGCCCGGCACCCGACACCTGGCGATAGCGGGCGGCGAATTCCTCCAGGACAATGCGGATCTCCAGCCGGGCGAGTTGGGCCCCGATACAGAAGTGCGTGGCGTGTCCGAAGGACACGTGCATCCGGGCAGAGTCGCGGCCGATGTCAAAGCGGTAGGGGTCGCGGAACACTGAGGGGTCCCGGTTCGCCGCGCTGTAGAGCATCAGGACGTAATCACCGGGCCGCAGCCGATGCCCGGCGAGTTCCACGGGCCGGACCACGGTGCGTCCCCCGTAGCGCGCGGGCGTGCTCCAGCGCAGCACCTCCTCGGCCGCCGCGGCCGCCATCCTCGGTTCCTTTGTGAGCCGTTGGTACTCCGCCGGGTTGGCGGCGAAGGCTTCCACACCACCGGCGATGGCATTGCGTGTGGTCTCGTTGCCCGCGACCAGAGCGGTCCAAAGGTGCATCAGCAGTTCCGGGTGCGAGAGCCACTGCCCGTCGAGCTCGGCGAAGGCCAATGAGGTGATCAGGTCATCGCGGGGCGACTGCCGCCGTTCGGCGATCAGCACGTCCAAGTAGTCAAAGAACTCCGACAAGACCTCCTGGCGCGACCGTGCGCCCGCGGCGTCGGACACCGCCGCGAGTTCGTCGGACCAGCGGCCGAGAAGCGGCACATCGGCAAGCGGCACACCCAGCAGTTCGGCGATCACTTGCAGCGGGATCGGCGCTGCAAAGGCGCTCACCGCATCCGTCTCCCGGCCTACGGGGACTTCGTCGAGCACCCCGCGAACCAGAGCCCGCACGGCGGGTTCGAGCCGCTGGACTCGGCGCGCGGTGAGACTGCGGCTGATGAGTTTGCGGTGCTTGTCGTGTTCCGGTGGGTCGATGTTGTGCAGCAGCGGAGTGTCCTGCCTGGGGTCGGCGGGCCGGCCGCCCGCCGAGCCAGGGCTTTCGTCGATCATGTGGCCGTGTGCGCTGCTGAAGTCGGCCGGTGCCCCTGAGACTCGGCGCACATCCACCCAGCGGGAGACCAGGTGCATCGGCCGCCCCTTCGAAGACACCCACGGGTGCACCGGGCTGTTCTCCTGCAGCCAGCGGAAGGCGGTCTCGCCATTCCAGTAGAAGTCGGGGCGGTCCGGTGCGATGACGGGCGGTGTCGCGGGGCCGGTGGCGTCGGTGGTCGTGGTCATAGGAGACTCTCGACAGGGCGGCACGGCTCGCCGGGCTCGAACTCCACGGGCAGAGAGCGGATGCTGCGGACGAGGCCGGGCGGCTGGTCGATGTGTGCCCCCGCCTGCAAGCGCAGCCCCGGAAGCCGGGTGTGGATTTCGGTGACGGCCACCTTCAGCATCAGCCGGGCGAAGTGGGCGCCCATGCAGCGGTGCGGCCCGGCACCGAACGCCATGTGGGGGTTGGGCTTGCGAGCGGGATCGAACCGGTCGGGTCGTGCAAAGACTCGCTCGTCCCGGTTGGCGCCGGCCCACAGCAGGAAGACGCGTTCACCAGCTGGGATCCGCTGGCCCGCCACCTCCGTCACCCGCGTCGTCACCCGTGAGAGGCCGAAGGAGATGGATCCGTAGCGCAGCAGCTCCTCAACGATCTGCTCCACGGACTGCTCGTTGTCACCGAACAGCTGAGCCAGCGCGGGATCATTGATCATGTGCAGGGCGATGTCGCCGATGCTGTTGGAGGTGGTGTCCATGCCTGCGACGATCAGCAAGATCATTGCCGGCACCATCTCCTCGTGCGTGAGGCGTCGGCCGCCGACCTCGCCGCGCAGCAGGGCATCTACGACATCGCCGCGGTGCGGCTGTGTCGTCCGCCAGCGCAGGTGCTTCAAGGACCACTCGGTCAGGTCGGCGAAGGCTCGGTTCTGCTCCTCCTGGGTGGCGCCCTGCGACACGACGAGGTGAGCGAGACCTCTGGTGTACGGGACTTCCTCGGGGGCGACGCCGAGGAGCAGCTCGAACAGCGCGGCCGGGACGAACTTCCAGGCAAAATCTTCAGCGAGGTCACAGGCCCCGGCCGCGATGAACTCGTCGATGAGGTCGGAGGCGATTCGGCGCATGGCGGGTTCGTGACCAGCGACGGCTGCTGGGGACATCAGCGGGTTGAGCATCTTGCGCCAGTCGCGGTGACAGGGCGGGTCGACCTCGATGGGGGCGAGCAGCGGGGCGTCGGGGTTGTGCGGCAAGGAGACGCCCTGGGCCGAGGAGAAGGTCTCCCAGTCCTTATTGGCCGCCAGGACCTCGGCATGCCGGGTGATGATCCAGAAGCCGCCGTGCGCAGTGCTGTAGAGGACCGGGCCCCGCTCCCGCAGGCCGTCCATCACCGCCCAGAACTCCTCCGGTGCCCCGGCCAGGCGCGTGCTCCACGGGTCGAAGTCGACCCGTATTCGACTGTCGGATGCCATCGTCGTGTCGTCTTTGGACAACTTGCTCACTTCCCCGCCGCGACGCTGAAGGTTTCCCAGGTCAGTGCCGCGTAGGCCGCCGAGGGTTGACGGTCCACCACCTCGTAGCGAGGCCAGCGGGCGAGGAAGGCGTTGACCGCGTTGCGTACCTCCATGCGGGCGAGCTGGGAACCCAGGCACAGGTGAGGCCCCTGGCCGAACGTCAGGTGCTGGTTCGGGGACCTGCCCACGTCGTACTGGTCGGGCCGTTCGAACCGTGCGGGGTCCCGGTTGGCGGCGATGACCAGGATCCACACGATGTCGCCGTCGGACAGCCGCTGTCCGCCGAGTTCGACCTCGCCGAGGACCTTCCTGAAGTTCACGCGTGCTGTGGGGTCGTAGCGCAGGGTCTCATCGACGCCGCTGCCCGTCAGGCCGGGGTCGGCGATGAGGCGATCGCGCTGGTCCGTGTGGCGTGCGAGGTGGGAGAGCATCGTCGTCGTGGTGGAGGTGGTCGTGTCCGATCCCGCGACGAGCAACGTAACGCAGGTGGCGGCGAGTTCCTTGTCGGAGAGGGACCCGCCGGCGTTTTCCTCGACCAGGCGGCCGATGAGGTCCTCCGTCGCTCCGCTGCGCCGCCTCTGGGCGATCTCGGCCTGCAGGTACTCGAGCATCTCCCGGCCGCTGACGACTGCCGCGTCGATGTGTTCCTGCGGAACGAGGCGAGGGTCGGCCAAGATACAGCGCATCATCGACTCCGCCCACCGGTAGAACAGTTTACGGTCGGAACTGGGGATGCCGAGCAGTTCAGCGATCACCGTTGTGGGCAGTGCGCTGGTGAACTGGCCGAGCACATCGACGGGTTCGCCCGATTCCATGCCGTCCACGAACTCCGGCGCTGAGAGGAGTTCCTCGATGATCTGATGGATGCGCGGCTCCAGTCGCTGGACCGAGCGGTAGGTGAACACCTTCTGCACCATGGAGCGCAGCCGGGTGTGGTCCGGCGGGTCCGTGTGGACCATGGTGTCGGTGCCCTCGAACCAGGGGCCGAAGTCGGTGGAGGCGAAGACGGTGTTGGAGAAGTGCTTGTAGTCCATCAGGACCTCGCGGCAGTGCTCATAGGAGCTGACGAGCCACGCACCGCCCATCGGTTCGCTGCGTACGACGGGGCCGGCCGCCCGTACTTCCTCCAGGAGCGGCCATGGGTCGATGACGGACTCGGGGGTGACGATGTTGATGTCCACGCGTTGCCTTTCGTTGCGGAGCGCGCAGTCGCGGGGTCGCAATAGGGGGATCACAAGGCCGGGCGGCAGTGTTCCGGGCAGGTGCCGGCCCTAGTGGCGGGGCTGCCGGGCCTGTCGGTGACGCGGTGGAGGGCTGGGGCACCTCCTGCTCGAGCCAAGTCGCAGCGTGCGGGGAGCGCGTGCAGGCATGGCAAGGGTGCGCCGTGCGGCGTCCGCCGGGCCAGGGACTTGGTGGGCGGGGCTAGGGAGCGACGAGGTGTTCCAGGTGCCGCTGATTGGCCCGAAGCGCGAAGCGGAAGGTCTCCTCCGCAACTTCGTGTTCCTGGCCCGGCAGGCCGCGCACGGTCTCCCAGTGCGCGGCGACGTCCTCGGCTGTGGGGGCTGTCGATCCCGCCCAGCCATCGCTGTGTGCAGTCCAGTAGCGGTGGAACCAGCCTCCGGCTGCGCCGTAAATCTCCGCCGTGACGGGACAGCTGGGATGAGCGAGTGCCACGGCCATCGGCGCGACGCGGTCAGCGGTGAGCAGTCCCATCTCGGCACCGGGAACCACGTCCGCGTCGGGGCGGCCCGGCAGCGCCGCGCCGGTCGCCTTGAAGGCTTCGGATTGGCGGGTGTCCAGGGCGCCGGGGGCCAGCAAATTGGCCCTGATGCCGTACTTCTGCCCCTCCCAGGCGACCGCCTTGGTGAGCCCGACGAGCCCCGCCTTGGAGGCTGAGTAGTTGGCGCCGCCATAGGACCCGCACAGCCCGGCCGCCGAGGTGACAGCGACGATAGTGCCCTCGCCGCGCTCGGCCATCGCCCGGAAGGCCGGCTGCATGACGCAGAAGGCGCCCTTGAGATTCACGGCGAGAACATCGTCGAAGTCGGTAGGACTCATCCTCGTGAAGAGGGCGTCGCGCAGGATCGCCGCATTCGCCACGAGCGCATCGATGCGCCCCCAGGTGTCCAGGGCGGTGCGGATGATGGCCGCGCCGCCCTCGGGGGTGGCCACGGTGTCGGTGCTCGCGATGGCCTTTCCGCCCAGCTCGCGGATCTCTGCCACCACGGCCCGGGCCAGCTCGGCGCATGGCGTTCTGCCCCCGGTCGGCGGCCCGCCCAAGTCGTTGACGACGACGCGGGCGCCGCGCCGGGCCAATTCCAGCGCGATGGCACGACCGATGCCACCGCCGGCGCCGGTGACCACCGCGACGCGCTCATCGAACCGCAGCTTCTGCGGCATACGCCCTCCTCCTTCGTCGCGGAGACGCCGCTCAGCCGTTCCGGAACGGGCCCCCCAGTTCGGCGTGAAACTATGCAGTCGCAGAGATCCTTCACCACCCCTAACCAACCCCTACTGACGTCCTGAAAACCCACATCCGCGCAGGTGGTCGACGTGCTGGGCGCGGAACTCAATTACCTCCTCTTGACCAGTGCTTGGGATTCCGGTTAGGGGGCGGAGGGGATCGATTCCTGTGTGGTGCCAAAGGTGTCACCGTTGAGCTGTACGCGTCCGATGTTGTGTAGGGGGAGACATGACGCTGATCGAACGTGCGCACCAGCGCGCACTTTTACAGGACTTATTCTCAAAAGCCCTGCATCGCCGCGGGGGCACCGCCGTTCTGCACGGCCCGCTGGGCTGCGGCAGAACGGAGCTCTTACGCGCCATCACCGAACACGCCGTGGAGACAGGAGCGCTGGTATTACGCGCCGACTGCATCCAGGCGGAGCGCCACGTTCCTCTCGGAGTGTTGCGACAGCTGTTCACCGCCTCCCCAGGGACACCGGACGTCCTGCGACAAGCCTTCTTCGACCTGTGGAACGGAGCGGCGCCCCGGTCCGCTCCGGCCGCCCTGAAGTCGGGCCACCCGCCGTTACCGTCCTGGGCCGCCGGGGAACTGCTTTCCCTGGTGCACGCAACTGCTGCAAAGACCCCGCTCGTCATCGCGGTGGACGACGTGCAGCATGCCGACGAGCCGTCGATCCACTTCTTGTCGCGGCTGGTGCAAAGCATTCGGACGGCGCGTGTACTTGTCGTCCTCACGGAGTGCCCTGCACTCCCGGCGCACGCACAATCTCCCGCATCTGATGCGCTGACGTCCCCGTACGTCCGCCGCATCCCGGTGCCCGCGCTGTCCCCCCTCGGTGTGCATCACCTCTTGTCAGCTCACCTCACAGCACGCGAGGCGGACTGCTACGCCGCATCGTGCCACCGCGTCAGCGGGGGAAACCCCCTTGTGGTGCAGGCGCTGCTCGCCGAGCACCTGGACCACGGCACCGTGCGCACCGGCAAGGAACACGCCCCGTTCCAGGCGAGCGAAGCCACGGCACGGACAGTTCTGTCCATGCTGCGGCGGGGCAGCCCCGAACTGCTGACCGTGGCCCGTGCCCTGGCCCTGCTCGGAGAGTGGGGCGGAGCATCCAGCATCAGCCGTGTGCTCGAGCTCGGCAAGGACAGGGTGACTGCAGCCCTGGAAGCGCTGGACGAAATGGGCGTGACCCACGAGGACGGCTTCCGGCACGCCTTGGTCGCAACCGGCCTCCTGGAAGACCCCGACTTCCACGAACACAAGGTATTGTCCCTCGCCACCGCGCGGGTGCTGTACGAATGCGGCGTCCCGGACCTGACCGTGGCCCGCCATCTGATCAACGCCGGAGACGCGGAGCCATGGGCGCGCGCACCGCTGATACAGGCAGCGCAGGAGATGCTCGCCGCAGGCACCCCCGGCTTGGCCGTCTCCGCACTTGAACTGGCTGTTCAGGTTTCGGAAAGCCACCGCGGCAAGGCGGAGATCACGGCCTTCCTCTCGCATGTGGCAAGTCGCGACAATCCAGGTCAACTCCTGAGATTCATCGACCCCTTACTCGGCTACGTGCGTGAGGGAGCGCTGACCGGTCGCTGCGCACTGAGTCTCGTGCGCCACCTGATCCGGTACGGCCGCGAGGGCGACGCCCTGGAGGTGATCCGCACGGCGGGCTCGGCCGCGGAGCATCTGGATGCCGAAACCGCCGCGGCGCTCGACCACACGCGGTGTTTTCTGCGCGTCAATCACCCGTCGGTGACCTGGCCGCTGCCGGTCCACCCGCATGTCGTACGCCACAGGCCGTGGACCGGCGCAGCCGCGGGCGCCGGTACGACCAACGGCACCGAGCTTCTGGAACGAGTGCTCACCAACGGCCCACAGGACGACCTCACCCCGCAGGCCTTGCAGGTACTGGAGACCACGAGGGCGGACGACGCATCCTTGGAGTCCGCCCTGGCGGTTCTGGAGGCCCTGACCTACACGGAACACTACGACCTGGCCAACGAGTGGGGTTCGCGACTGCACGACGTCGCAACGACCCACCGGCTCTCCCGGTGGAGTGCGCTCCTGACTGCCCTGCGGAGCGAGATCGCACTGCACCAGGGCGCGCCCGTGGCGGCGCAGGAACTGGGGGAGGAATCGCTCGGCTCGCTGGCGCCCAGTCTCTGGGGCATGGAGGTGGCGATGCCGCTGTCCGGGCTCGTCCTCGCCTACACCGAGACCGGTCAGCACCAGTCGGCGCAACAACTCCTCGACAAGCCGGTGCCACGTGAGGTGTTCAAGACCCGGTTCGGCCTGTTGCATCGGTATGCTCGCAGCCGCCACCTGCTGGCCACCGGCCGCTACCACGCCGCGTTGGAGGAATTGTCGGCGTGCGGAGCCATGGCCAAAGCGTGGAAATTCGACACCCCGACATTCCTGCCGTGGCGCAGTGACGCCGCCGTGGCCCTGCAGAAGCTCGGAGACGAGGAAGAAGCCCGTCGGCTGGTGCTCGCACAGCTGGAGCGCCCTGGCGGCGACTCACCGACGGCACGCGGCACGGCCCTCAGAGTCCTCGCCGGCATCAGCCGGCCCAGCGAGCGTCTCACTCTGCTCAGGGAATCCGCGATGCTCCTCAGCGGCAAGGGCAGCCGACTGGAGCTGGCACGCACACTCGTCGACCTCACGCACAACTACCGCAACCACGGAGACCATGCCAAGGCGGAGATGGTCGCCCAACAGGCCCGCTTTTGGGCGGACGCGTGCGGTGCCACGGCGCTTGTGAGCACCGTCCGAGGCCACTCGGCCGAACCCATCGGCCCATGTGTGCTTCCCGACTGCCCCACGACCGAGGCCGAGAGCCGGGCCGTGCTGAGCGAGGCCGAGCAGCGCGTCGCGGAACTCGCTGCGCTCGGCAGCTCGAACCGTGAGATCGCCCGTAAACTTCATGTAACCGTGAGTACCGTGGAGCAGCATTTGACGCGCGCCTACCGCAAGCTGCAGATCAAACGGCGCTCCGAACTCCCCTCCAGACTCATCTCCACCCCTGTGGACGGCACCACCGGTTCGCGGCCAGGTTCGCCGATGCAGACGGGAAGACCCATGTAGGGAGGCGGGGTGCCCTGGGTGCCGTCGGCTGAGCGGGGGAACCGCCAGGAAACGGCCCCGACGGCACTCTGTACGCCGCTGAAGCTGTACGGAACACCGTGGCAGAACTCGGCAGCGACCCCAGGGGTTCAGGGCGGATCGCCAGGTCGGAGGGCCTTGTCGGTCCGTCGTGGTTCCTAAGGCCAGACGGACCTATAGCCTGGGGAAATGCTGACCGAAGTCACCGCGACCCGCTACGTCACGCCGTTGCGTGAGGGCGGGTCGCTCCCCGGCATCGTCGAGGCCGACGATCTCGGTACGTACGTCATGAAATTCATCGGCGCGGGGCAGGGCCGGAAGACCCTCGTCGCCGAGGTCATCTCCGGGCAGCTGGGCCGCCGGCTGGGGCTGCGGGTGCCGGAGCTGGTGCGGATCCAGCTCGACCCGGTGATCGGGATGGGCGAGCCGGACGAGGAGGTGCAGGAACTCCTCAAGGCCAGCGGGGGACTCAACCTGGGCATGGACTATCTGCCCGGTTCGCTCGGCTTCGACCCGCTGGCCTTCGAGGTGGGCGCGGCGGAGGCCGGACGGGTGGTGTGGTTCGACGCGCTCGTCGGGAACGTGGACCGGTCCTGGCGCAACCCCAACCTGCTGGTGTGGCACGGGAAGCTGTGGCTCATCGACCACGGCGCCACCATGATCTGGCACCACAGCTGGCGCGGTCTGGACGCGGCCGCCACCAAGCCGTACGACGCCTCCGACCACGTACTCGCCCCCTTCGCGCCCGATGTGGCGGCGGCCGCGGCCGCGCTCGCGCCGCGGATCACCGAGGAGCTGCTGACCGAGGTCGCCGCCGACGTCCCGGACGCCTGGCTGGACGGTGAGCCCGGCTTCGACAGCCCGGACGCGGTGCGCCGCGCCTATGTGGGCGTGCTGCTGGAACGGGCCGGGGCGATCGGTGAAAGGATCACGCTCGGGGAGCGCTCCGGCGACGGGCCGTCGAAGGCCCCCGACTGGCTGCGCGTATGGGTCGACGGAAAGGCAGCGAAGTGAGCGGGCTGCACCATGGCCGGGATGTGTTCGAGTACGCGCTGGTGCGGGTCGTTCCCCGGGTGGAGCGCGGTGAGCTGATCAACGCGGGCGTCGTCGTCTACTGCCGCGCGACGTCCTTCGTGGCGGCCCGCACCCATCTGGACGAGACCCGGCTGCTCGCGCTCGACCCGTCGGCGGACGTGGCGGGCGTACGGGCCGCGCTGCACGCGGTGGAGGGCGTCTGCCGCGGCGGAGAGCAGGCCGGTCAGGCGGCCGGTGACGAGCCGGGGCGGCGGTTTCGCTGGCTGGTCGCGCCGCGTTCCACGGTCGTCCAGCCGGGCCCGGTGCACACCGGGCTGACCACGGACGCGGAGGCGGAGGTCGAGCGGCTGCTCGACCTGCTGGTGCGCTGACGGGCGAGGGTGAGCAAGGGCATCACGGCGGGTCGTTGACAGTGGGCGGCGGGCCTCATAGCGTCTCGTCTGCTGAAGAGACTAAGCGGTTGCTCATCCCCGGGTGCCGGGACGGTGAGCTGCTACCGAGGCGAGGAGAACCCGCATGTCCACCAACGAGCAGCGTGTCGCCATCGTGACGGGCGCGGCCCGCGGTATCGGCGCGGCGACCGCCGTGCGGCTGGCCGAGGAGGGCCGCGCCGTCGCCGTGCTCGACCTCGACGAGGCGTCCTGCGCGGACACCGTGGAGAAGATCACCGCGGCGGGTGGCAAGGCCATCGCCGTGGGCTGCGACGTGTCCGACGCCGGGCAGGTGGAGGCCGCGGTCGGGCGTGTCGCCGAGGAGCTGGGCGCGCCGACGATCCTGGTGAACAACGCCGGTGTGCTCCGCGACAACCTGCTCTTCAAGATGAGCGAGTCCGACTGGGACACCGTGATGAACGTGCATCTGCGGGGCGCGTTCCTGATGTCGCGCGCCTGTCAGAAGCACATGGTGGACGCCGGGTTCGGACGGATCGTCAACCTCTCCAGCAGCTCCGCGCTCGGCAACCGCGGCCAGGTCAACTACTCGGCGGCCAAGGCCGGCATGCAGGGCTTCACCAAGACCCTCGCCATCGAGCTGGGCAAGTTCGGGGTCACCGCCAACGCCGTGGCGCCCGGATTCATCGCCACCGACATGACCGCCGCGACCGCCGAGCGCGTCGGCATGGGCTTCGACGACTTCCAGAAGGCCGCCGCGAGCCAGATCCCGGTGCAGCGGGTCGGGCAGCCGGCCGACATCGCGAACGCCGTCGCCTTCTTCACCGGGGACGCGGCCGGGTTCGTCTCCGGCCAGGTGATGTACGTGGCCGGCGGCCCGCTCAACTGATACAGGAGCTGGACGAACCCCATGACCAAAGAGATCGCAGCGGACAGCGGCAAGGCCGCGCTCGTCACCGGCGCCAGCCGTGGCATCGGCTACGGCATCGCCGAGGCGATGGTGGCGCGCGGCGACCGGGTGTGCATCACCGGCCGCAACGAGGAAGCCCTGAAGGAGGCCGTCGAGCGGCTGGGCGCGGACCGGGTGATCGGCGTCCCCGGCAAGGCCCATGACGAGGCGCACCAGGCGGCCGCCGTCCAGCGCGCGATGGAGGCGTTCGGGCGGGTCGACTACCTCGTCAACAACGCCGGTACGAACCCCGTCTACTCGCCGATCGCCGATCTCGACCTCGCGGTGATACGCAAGGTCTTCGAGACCAACGTCGTCTCGGCGCTCGGCTTCGCGCAGCAGACGTGGAAGGCGTGGCAGAAGGAGAACGGCGGCGCGATCGTCAACATAGCCTCGGTCGCCGGGCTGTCCCCCTCGCCGTTCATCGCCGCGTACGGCGTCTCCAAGGCCGCGATGATCAACCTCACGGCGCAGCTCGCCCACGAGTTCGCGCCGGGCGTGCGGGTCAACGCGATCGCCCCCGCCGTGGTGAAGACCAAGTTCGCCACCCGCCTGTACGAGGGGCGGGAGGCGGAGGCCGCCGCGGCGTACCCGCTCGGGCGGCTGGGGGTGCCGGAGGACATCGGGGGCGCGGCCGCGTTCCTCACCTCCGAGCAGGCCGCGTGGATCACCGGCCAGACGCTCGTCGTCGACGGCGGTGTCTTCCTCAACGCGGGCGTCGGCTGACCGCCCCCGACCCGCTACGACGTGCGGGCGCGGCACCGCTTCCGGTGCCGGGCCCGCACGTCGTTCTCCCCACGCCGCGTGCGGCGTTGTCGGTGGCCGCCGGTAGGTTCGTGACCGTGAACGGAACACGACCGGAGGTTGTTGACGTGCCCTACGTGCTGCCCGAGTCCTGGCGCGGCGTCCTCGGCGAGGAGCTGGAGAAGCCCTATTTCAAGGAGCTCACCGAGTTCGTCGAGGAGGAGCGGGCCAAGGGGCCGGTCTTCCCGCCGCGCGACGAGGTCTTCGCCGCCCTGGAGGCCACGCCGTACGACCAGGTGAAGGTGCTGATCCTCGGCCAGGACCCGTACCACGGCGAGGGCCAGGGGCACGGGCTGTGCTTCTCGGTGCGGCCGGGCGTCAAGACCCCGCCGTCGCTGCGGAACATCTACAAGGAGATGAAGGAGGAGCTGGGCCACCCCGTTCCGGACAACGGCTATCTGATGCCGTGGGCCCGGCAGGGCGTCCTGCTGCTCAACGCGGTGCTGACGGTCCGCGGCGGCGAGGCCAACTCCCACAAGAGCAAGGGGTGGGAGAAGTTCACCGACGCGGTGATCCGCGCGGTGGCCGCCCGCCCCGACCCGGCCGTCTTCGTCCTGTGGGGGAATTACGCCCAGAAGAAGCTGCCGCTGATCGACCAGGAGCGGCACGCGGTGGTGAAGGGCGCGCACCCCTCCCCGCTGTCGGCGAAGAAGTTCTTCGGATCGCGCCCCTTCACCCAGATCGACGAGGCGGTGAAGGCCCAGGGCCACACGCCGATCGACTGGCGGATCCCGGACCTCGGCCCGGTTCAGCCCAGCTCGTAGTCGAAGGCGTAACGGACGGCCTGGATGCCGGGCGGGGCGGTGAAGGAGCCCGCACCGGTGAGCCCGGCCAGCTCGCCGGAGCCCGAGCCGGGCACCACCTCGAAGGCGCACCGCACGGTGCCGTCCTCACCGAAGGTGCCGTGCTGGGCGAGGACGAAGCTGCCCCGGCGGCCGTCCAGCTCCCCGTCCACCAGCTCGTGGCCCGAGAAGCCACCGGTCTTGTCGGGGAGGTAGACGATGGCGTACTGACAGGCGGTGGCGGACGCCGTGATCGCGCCCGAGTAGCCGTTGGTCACGGTGGCGTGGGCGAGCTTCGCCCCGCCCGCGGCCTCCCCGACCGGCTTCTCCTGCCAGTCGGCGAAGGTGAAGGTACCGGTGGCGTGCGTGGTCATGGCGGGTCCTTTCGATCAGGCCGTGCTGGTGGGAAGGACTCTGCCCGCCGTACCTGACACCTTCTGTCAGGTACGGGCGCACAATGGACCGCATGCGTGCCGACCGCCTGCTCTCCCTGCTCCTTCTGCTGCAGAACCGGGGCCGGATGACCGCGCCGGAGATCGCCGCGGAGCTGGAGGTGTCGGTCCGTACCGTCTACCGCGACATCGACGCGCTGAGCGCGTCCGGCGTGCCGGTGTACGCCGACCGGGGCCCGGCCGGCGGCTACCGCCTGCTGGACGGCTACCGCACCCGGCTGACCGGGCTCACCGGCGACGAGGCCGACTCGCTCTTCCTCGCCGGGATGCCGGGTCCGGCCGCCGAACTGGGCCTCGGCGCCGACCTCACCACCGCCCAGCTCAAGCTGCGGGCCGCGCTGCCGCCCGAGCTGGACGAGCGCTCGCGCCGCATCCAGGAGCGCTTCCACCTCGACGCGCCCGGCTGGTTCCGGGACGCCGAGCCGGTGCCGTACCTCGCGGCGGCGGCCGAGGCCGTGTGGCGGCGACGGGTGCTGCGGGTGCACTACCGGCGCTGGCGCGGCGAGGTGCACCGGGACCTGCACGCGCTCGGCCTCGTCCTCAAGGGCGGCATCTGGTACCTGGTGGCGCGGGTGGAGGAGTCGATCCGCAGCTACCGCGTGGCGCGGATCCTGGCCGCCGAGGTGCTCGCGGACGTCTTCGAGCGCCCCGCCGGGTTCGACCTCGCCGCCTACTGGCAGGAGTCGGCCCGCGCCATGGAGGCCGCGCGCTTCCGGGGCGAGGCCGAACTGCTGCTGACCGAGCGGGGCCTGCGGCTGCTGCCGATGAAGTTCGGCGCGATCGGCGCGGCGGCCGCCGCCGGCGCGGGCCCGCCCGACGACCGGGGGAGGGTGCGGGTGGTGCTGCCCGTGGAGTCGCTGCCCGTCGCCGTCGACGACATGCTGCGGCTGGGCACCGACGCCGAGGTGCTGAACCCTCCCGAGCTGCGGACGGCCGTCGCCCGCGCCGTCACCGAACTGGCCGAGCGGTACGGGCCGCCGGACTGACCCGATGGGCCCGCCTGCCGGGCGCCGTACGGCTTCCCGGCTAGCGTCGGCGGCGGGCGGGGGCGACAACCGGCGGT
This sequence comes from Streptomyces sp. NPDC019937, assembly GCF_040631655.1. Lineage (NCBI taxonomy): Bacteria > Bacillati > Actinomycetota > Actinomycetes > Kitasatosporales > Streptomycetaceae > Streptomyces > Streptomyces sp. NPDC019937. Next base: position 103,131 of record NZ_JBEYAL010000019.1, on the reverse strand, counting down.
GCGCAGGCGGGAGGACCGGATGGGAGAGGTACGGCGGGAGGCGCCGGAGGACGACGCCGTGCTGACCCGGATCGGGCAGGCGGTCATGCTGCACCGGGGCGGCGACCGCGAGGAGGCGCGCAACCGGTTGGCCGCGCTGTGGCGGGAGATCGCGGGCGACGGCGACGCGTTCCACCGCTGCGCCCTCGCCCACTATCTCGCCGACACCCAGGACGATCCGGCCGATGAGCTGCTGTGGGACCTGCTGGCCCTGGCCGCGGCCGACGGGCCCGGCGCCCGCACCGCCGCGCCCCGGCTGCGTGCCCTCTACCCGGCGCTCCACCTCAACCTGGCCGTGGACTACGCCAAGCTCGGCCAGGAGGCGGCGGCACGCAGCCAGCTGGCGCTGGCCCGGGGATGCGCGGGCACGCTCGGCGACGATCCGTACGGGGACCGGGTGCGGGCCGGGATCGCCCGGCTGGGGCAGCGGCTCGCCCCCTGAGGCCCTGAGGCCCTGAGGCCCGAAGCCCCGGAGCCCCGGAGCCCCGGAGCCCCGGAGCCCCGGAGCTCCCGTCTAGTCGCCCGTGACCCCGTCGATGCGCTCGCGGATGAGGTCCGCGTGGCCGTTGTGGCGGGCGTACTCCTCGATCATGTGGAGGTAGATCCAGCGCAGGTTGTACTCCTCGTGGTTGCGGTCGCGGCGGGTGACGACCTCGTCCAGGGAGTGGCCGACCGCGGCCGCACGGGCCTTCGCGACCTCGTCCCGCCAGATCGCGAAGGCGGCCTCGCCGGTGTCCGCTTCGGTGACCCGGAAATCGCCGTCCCGGTCCTCGTCGCTGTACCAGATGGGCGGCGCGTCCTGACCGTCCAGCACCCGCCGGAACCAGCTGCGCTCGACCTCGGCCATGTGCCGTACGAGCCCCAGCAGGGTGAGCCCGGACGGCGGCGCGGTGGCCTCGCGCAGCTGCTTGTCGTCCAGTCCCCCGCATTTGAGGGCCAGGGTCTCGCGGTGGAATTCCAGCCACCCCTCCAGGCTGGTGCGTTCATCGGCGGTGCGGGGCGCTTCGCGGCGTTCGGCAGTCGTCATGGCGAGCATCATGCGGTCCCGGCGCGCCGCCGCGCCACGGGTTATCGGCCCAGCATCCCGCGCAGCAGCTCCTCGAGCCCGGCGCGCAGCGCCTCGGGTTCGGGGGCCGCGGCGTGGTCGGCCCCGGCCGCGCGGCTGAACATCTGCCCCTCGCACCAGGCGACCAGGGACTGGGCGTGCCGCCGCGGTGCGCCGGATCCCACGGCGGTCATCAGGGCCTCCAGCGGCTCGCGGAAGCCGCGTCCCGTCGTGTCGTAGAACTCCCGCAGTTCGGGGCGGCGGGTCGCCTCCAGGGCCAGTTCGTACCGCGCGATCAGCAGATCGCGCGCTTGCGTGAGCGAGCGGTGCAGCGCCAGGGCGAGCGCGTCGGCCAGCCGGGGGACCGGATCGGCGGCGGGGTCGCCGGGCCCGCCGGGGCCGTCGCCCGGGTAGGGCATCTCGTCCGGCCGCAGCACCCGCGCCTCCCGCTCGGCCAGCCGCCGGACGGCCGCCTTGAGCAGGGCGGCGCGGGTACGGGCGTGGTTCGACGTCGAACCCGGCGGGAGCCCGGCCGCCTCGTCCACCGCGCGGTGCGTCAGCCCCCGCATGCCGCGCTCGGCGAGCAGGGCGAGGGCGGTGTCGGCGATCAGCTCGGCGCGGGAGCCGCCCGGTGCGGGGGCGCGGGAGGGGGTGTGATCAGCGGTCATACGGCCAACCTACCGTCCGCACTACAGCTGTAGTAGCCTCGGCGACACTACACCTGTAGTGACCGGGGAGGAATCATGGAACAGTCCCGTGCCGTCGTCATCGGCGCCGGAGTCGGCGGGCTCACCGCCGCCGCGGCCCTGCACCGCAGCGGCTGGTCCGTCACCGTCTTCGAGCGCGCCGCCGCCCTCGCCCCGTTGGGAGCCGGGATCGCGCTGGCCCCCAACGCGCAGCGCGCCCTGGACACCATCGGCCTCGGCGACGAGGTCCGCGCGCTGGCCGCCTGGCAGGGCGGCGGCGGGCTGCGCACCCCCGGCGGGCGCCGGCTGGCCCGGATGGACGGCGCGGCGGTGGCGAAACGGTTCGGCGGCCCGGTGGTCCTGCTCCACCGCGCCACCCTCGTCGAGCTGCTCCTCTCCCGGCTGCCCGAGGGCTGCGTACGCACCGGCGCCTCCGCCGAGCTGACCGACCCCGGCGACGCCCGCCGCCTCGCCCGGGTCGCCACGGCGGACGGGGAGCGCGAGGCCGACCTCGTCGTCGGCGCCGACGGGGTCCACTCGGCCGTGCGCCGCGCGCTCTTCCCCGGCCACCCCGGGCCCCGCTACGCCGGATTCACCACCTGGCGCGTCGTCGTCCCCGCCCTCGAGCGCCCCTTCGAACCGCATGAGACCTGGGGCCGGGGGCGGCTCTGGGGCAGCCAGCCGATGCGGGACGGCCGGGTCTACGCGTACGCGGCGGCCTTCACCCCGCCCGGCGGCCAGGCCCCCGACGGCGAGAAGGCCGAACTGCTCCGGCTCTTCGGCCACTGGCACCGGCCGGTCCCCGACATCCTCGCGGCCGCCGAACCCGGCGCCGTCCTGCGCCATGACGTGCGGGCCATGACCGCACCGCTGCCCGCCTACCACCGGGGCCGGACCGCCCTCCTCGGCGACGCGGCCCATGCCATGGCCCCCACCCTGGGGCAGGGCGGCAACCAGGCCATCGAGGACGCCGTCGTCCTCGCCCACCACCTGTCCCCGTACGCCGCCGACCCGGCCGCCGACCCGTGCGGTGCGCTCGCCGCGTACACCCGCGACCGGCTGCCGCGCACGATGGACGTCGTACGCCGTGCCGCGCGCGCCGCCCGCGCGATCTCCCTGGCCGGCGCCCCCGCGGTGGCCCTCCGGAACGCCGCCGTCGCCACCGCCACCCGCCTCGCCCCCGGCCTGCTGCTGCGCGGCTTCGACGGCATCGCCGACTGGGCTCCGCCCGGGACCCCGGCCCGGGCATCCCGGCAGCCGTCCTGAGTAGGGTGGACGCGGGCCGCCGGAGACCCGCCGGGACGTGGAACACCAGGAGGCATCGTGAGGGTCGGCTGCATCGGTCTCGGCGACATCGCGCGGAAGGCCTATCTGCCCGTGCTCATGGCGCGGCCCGGCGTGGAGCCGCATCTGCACACCCGCACCCCCGCCACCCTCCAGCGCGTCGCCGACACCTACCGGGTGCCGGAGTCCCAGCGCCACCCCGGCCTGGACTCGCTGCTCGCGGCGGACCTGGACGCCGCGTTCGTGCACGCCCCGACCGCCGAGCACGCCGGGCTCGTCACCCGGCTCCTGGAGGCCGGGGTGCCCACCTACGTCGACAAGCCGCTCGCCTACGAACTCGGGCAGAGCGAGCGGCTGGTGCGGCTGGCCGAGGACCGCGGCGTCAGCCTGATGGTCGGCTTCAACCGGCGCTACGCCCCCGGGTACACCCAGTGCCTGGACCATCCGCGCGATCTGATCCTGATGCAGAAGAACCGCGTCGGCCTCCCCGAGGACCCGCGCACCCTCGTCCTGGACGACTTCATCCACGTCGTCGACACCCTGCGCTTCCTCGCCCCCGGCCCGGTCGACCAGATCGACGTGACCAGCAGGATCCGCGACGGACTGCTGCACCACGTCGTGCTCCGGCTGTCCGGCGACGGGTTCACCGCGCTCGGCGTGATGAACCGGATGAGCGGTTCTACCGAGGAGATCCTGGAGGTCTCCGGCCAGGACACCAAGCGGCAGGTCTCCAACCTCGCCGAGATCGTGGACCACAAGGGCCAGCCGAGCGTGCGCCGCCGCGGCGACTGGGTGCCGGTCGCCCGGCAGCGCGGCATCGAGCAGATCACCGACGCCTTCCTCGACGCCGTGCGCACCGGCCGGCGGCTCGGCGCCGAGGACGCGCTGCGCACCCACGAACTGTGCGAACGGGTGATCAGGGACGCGGAGGGGTTCGGGAACCGGAGCGGCGCCTGAGGGCCCCCGCGGCTTCCACCGCGCCGTACACGGCGAGCGCCGCCAGCGCCCCGTACACCGTCAGCGGCCCGGTCCGCACATACGGGCTGGTGCCCTTCGCCAGCGGCACCTCGTACATCGTCGCCGCGCTCGTGTCCGTACCCATGCGCGTGCCCACCGGCTCGCCGCGCGGGCCGAAGACCGCGCTCTCCCCGGTCAGCGTCGCGTGGACCGTCGGCCGCCAGGTCTCCGCGGCGCGCAGCGCGGCCAGCGTGGCGTGCTGTTCGGGCGCCCAGCTGCGCTGGAACGTCGAGGTCGCCGACTGCACGACCAGCACCTGCGCCCCGCGCCGGGCCAGATTGCGGCTCATGTCCGGGAACGCCGACTCGAAGCAGACCTCCGGCCCGATCCGCAGGCCCCGCGGCAGCCGCATCACCACCTGCTCCGTGCCGCGGTGGCGGTCCTCACCGGCCGCCTTGCCCACCGAGGTGGCCCAGCCCAGCAGCGGCCGGGCCGGGATGTACTCGCCGAACGGCACCAGCCGCATCTTGTCGTAGCGCTGCCCGGTCGGACCGTGCGGCCCGATCAGCACCGAACTCTTGTAGATCCCCGGCAGATCGCTGCGCCGCGCGTCCACGTTGACCAGCAGATCCGCCCCCACCGAACGGGACAGCGCGCCCAGCCGCTTCGCCAGCCGCGGCCGGTCGCCGAGATCCGTGCCGACGCTGCTCTCGCCCCACACCACCAGGTCCGGATGGCGCCCGGCCAGCCGCCGGGTCAGCTCGACGCCGCGCTCCAGCCGCGGCCCAGGCCCCTTGATCACCCCGGGCTGCACCACCGCGATCCGCGCGGTCCCGGTCTCCTGCGGCACCGGCGCCCACGCCCACACCGCGGCCCCCGCCGCACCGCACGCGGTCAGCCCGGCCACCGCGACGATACGGGCCCGGGGCAGGGCGATCAGCGCGGTGACCGCGACGTTCACCAGGACCAGCAGGAAGCCGACCAGCCACACCCCGCCCACCGACGCCATCCGCAGCGCGGCGGGCACCTGCCACTGGCTCGCCCCCAGCAGCGCCCAGGGCCCGCCGAGGTACTGCCAGGACCGCACCAGCTCGGCCAGCAGCCACGCGGACGGCAGCAGCACCAGCGCGGCGCCCACCCGGCCGGGGCCCGGACGGCCGTGCAGCAGCCGCTGCGTCAGCGCGCCGAACGGCACCCACAACAGCCCCAGCAGCAGCGCCAGCAGCACGATGAACACATGCAGGCTCGGCATCAGCCAGTGGTGGGCCGCGAGCAGGAACCCGCTCCCGCCCAGCCAGCCGTCGTACGCCGCCCGCCGCACCGTGGGCGCCGAGCGCGCCAGCAGCAGCCAGGGCACCAGGGCCACGTACGCGAACCACCACGCCGACGGCGCGGGAAACGCCAGCGCGGGCAGCGCGCCCGCCACCACCGCGGCGCCGCCGCGCACCCACCGGGAGGCGAACCGCTGCCTCCAGACCCCTGCACGCACGCCGGATGCCCCCCTCCCGTTGGCAGGACTCCAGTGTGCGGGAGGAAGCCGATCATGGATAGGGCGGGGCCGGGCCGGAGCGTGCCTCATGCCGGATCCGGAAGGTCTTGTTCGGCCCAGATGAGCTTGCCGCCCTCGGTGTACCGGGTGCCCCAGCGGCGGGTCATCTGCGCGACGAGGAACAGTCCGCGGCCGCCCTCGTCGGTGGTACGGGCATGGCGCAGCCGCGGGGAGGTGTTGCTGGCGTCCGCGACCTCGCAGATCAGCACCTCGTGCCGGATCAGCCGCAGCCTGATGGGGCCGGTGCCGTGCCGGATGGCGTTGGTGACCAGCTCACTGACGATCAGCTCAGTGGTCATCGCCAGCTCCGGCAGGCCCCATTCGGCGAGCTGATGGACGGCGAGGGAGCGCGCGTTCGCGACCACGGCCGGATCGGAGGGCAGGTCCCAGGAGACGACATGGCCCGCGCCCAGGGTGTTCGTACGGGCCAGCAGCAGCGCCACGTCGTCCGACTGCGGACGGGTCAGCAGGGTGTCGATGACCGTCGAGCACAGCTCCTCCAGCGGCAGCCCGGGCTGGGCCAGGGCGTTGCTCAGCCGGCCGAGCCCGACGTCGATGTCCTGGTCGCAGGTCTCGATGAGGCCGTCCGTGAACAGCGCGATGAGACTGCCCGCGGGCAGCTCCAGCTCCGCCGACTCGAACGGCAGCGAACCGAGCCCCAGCGGGGGACCGGCGGGCAGCGGCGGGTAGGAGACCACGCCGCCGGGATCCACCACCGCGGGCGTGAGATGGCCGGCCCGGGCCATCGTGCAGCGCCGGGTGACCGGGTCGTACACCGCGTACAGACACGTGGCGCCCAGCACCGCCGTGCCCACCCCCTCCTGCGTGGACTCCTCCTCGGTGAGCCGGATGACCAGGTCGTCCAGGTGGGCCAGCAGTTCCTCGGGCGGCAGGTCCATGTCGGCGAGGGTGTGCACCGCGGTGCGCAGCCGCCCCATGGTGGCCGCCGCGGTGATGCCGTGCCCGACCACGTCGCCGACCACCAGCGCCACCCGGGCCCCGGACAGCGGGATGACGTCGAACCAGTCGCCGCCGACCCCGTTGCGCGCGTCGGTGGGCAGATAGCGCGAGGCCACGTCGAGGGCCTGGCCGCCGGACAGGGCGTGCGGCAGCAGGCTGCGCTGCAGGGCGAGGGCCGCGGTGTGCTCGCGGCTGTAGCGGCGGGCGTTGTCCACGCACAGCGCGGCGCGCGTCACCAGCTCCTCGGCGAGCACCAGGTCGTCGCCCTCGAAGGGCACCGGATGCCGGGTCCGGACGAACGAGGCCACGCCCAGGATGGCTCCGCGCGCGCAGATCGGGACCACCATCAGCGAGCGCATCCCGAACTCGCGGACCTTCCGCGTCCGGGCCGGGTCGTCGCCGGTCCACGCGCCCAGTGAGGCGTCCAGCTCCGGGTCCAGGACGGCCTCCCCCTCCAGGAAGCTGCGGGCGAACGGCGACCCCGGGGAGACGGCGACCGGGTCCCCGGGGGCCGCGATCGACTCCGGGCAGCCCTCGTGGATGGAAGCCTGGCCCGCCCGCCGGAACGGGGGCAGGCTCCGGGTCCGCTGCGCCGGGGGCTCCTCGCCGCGCAGGACGGAGTCCAGCAGGTCGACGGTGACGAAGTCGGCGAGCCGGGGCACCGCGAACTCGGCCAGCTCCTGCGCGGTGCGCATCACGTCCAGGGTGCTGCCGATGTGCTCGCTGGCGCCGCTGAGCAGGGCCAGCCGCTCCCGGGCCCGCCAGCGGTCGGTGACGTCGATGCCCATGTAGCAGACGCCGACCGGGTGGCCGTCCGCGTTGTCGAGGCGGAAGAAGGAGGTGGAGTACGCGTGCTCCTGGTGCGGCTCGGCCAGGGTCCAGCCCCGGTACTCGTAGTCGATCACCGGGACGCCGGTCTCCAGGACCTCGCGCATCTTCCCCTCCAGCGCCGCCGTGTCCAGCCCCGGCAGCGAATCCGCCATCCGGCGGCCCAGCCGCTGGTCGCGCGGGACGCCGCCGTAGCGCTCCAGGGTGTCGTTCATCCACACGTACCGCAGGTCCGGGCTGAGCACCGCCATGCCGATGGGGGAGCGGGTCAGGAACGCCTGGAGCAGCGATCCGCTGACCGCCCAGGTCGGGATCGTCGCCACGTCGATCGCCGAGATCAGCCAGCAGGTGCCGTCGCCGAGCCCGGTGACCGGGGAGACCCGCAGGCCCACCGCGAGCCGGTGACCGGCCTGGTGCCGGACCTCCAGCAGCCCGCCCCAGCCGCCGTGCTCACCACACTGTTCGGCGATGGACACCGCCTTCGCGGCGTCCTCCGGCGCCGCCAGCAGCATCGTGCCGGGCCGCTTCAGCACCTCCGGCGCCGGATAGCCGAGCAGCCGTTCCGCCGCCGTGGTCCAGCCGACGACGGTCCCCGTGGCATCGATCAGGGCCGTCGCCGCATCGGCCATGTCGAAGGGGACATGTGCTTCGGTCGGCGCGATTCCCTCGGGGATGGCCATCGCACCCGTCCCATCTGCGGAGACATTTCCCTTAATACTATGACTCCTGGGCCTCCCCGGTCGTCAGTCGTGCCACGACCAGTGCGAGCAGGATGATCCCGCCGTAGATCGCCTGGATCCAGAAGGACGACACCTGGGCGAGGGTGAGCAGGTTCTCCAGCATGCCCAGCAGCAGGGTGCCCAGCAGCGAGCCCAGCAGGGAGCCACGGCCGCCGCGCAGACTGATGCCGCCGATCACCGCGGCCGCGAACACCGTGAAGATCAGACCGCTGCCCTGGTTGGCGCCCACCGCCCCCACCCGCCCCGCGATGACCAGCCCCGCCACCCCCGCCAGCGCGCCGCCGATCACCAGCACCGCCCAGCCCACCCGCGCGGTGCGGATGCCCGCCGCCCGGGCGGCCGGGGCGCTGCCGCCGATCGCGTACACCGCGCGGCCCAGCCTGTGGTAGCGCAAGCCGAACCCGGCCAGCGCGAAGCACAGCGCGGTCACCCACACCGAGACCGGCACCCCCAGCCACTCCCGCGAGCCGAGCACGAAGAACGCGTCGGGCGCGTTGAACAGCGTCCTGCCGGAGACCAGGCCGATCAGCACGCCGCGCAGCACGATGTTCATCGCCAGCGTCACGATGAACCCGTTGAGCCCGAGCCCCACGATCAGCGCCCCGTTGACCGCGCCTACACCCGCGCCCGCCAGCGGGATGACGAGCAGGCCCACCCAGGTCGGCAGCTCGGTGCCGAAGCCCGCCGAGGCGGCCGGGATGACGACCAGGAAGCCCAGGGCCGGGGCCAGGCCCGCGATCGACTCCAGGGAGAGGTCCATCCTGCCGCTGATGAGGATCATCGCCTCCGCGAGCACCAGCAGCCCGAGCGCCGAGGACGCCCCCAGGATGTTCACCAGGTTGTCCCGGTCGAGGAAGTCGGGGTTGCCGACCGCGCCGATGACCAGCAGCAGGACCACCGCGGGCAGCAGCGCCAGATCGCGGATCCGGACCGGGAGGAGGCGCCGGGCGCGACCCGCCCGCGGGGTGGCGAGGTCATGCATGGCCGGCATCGTTTCGGGGGGTGAGGTCATTCATGGCCGAGGGCGACCCCTTCGATCGAGGCGACGAGTTCCCGGTCGGTCCAGCCCGCCCGGTGCGTGACGGTGACGAAGCCGCCCACCATCACCAGCACCCGGTCGCAGGCCCGCAGGTCCTCCAGCCGGTCGGAGACGATCAGCACCGCGCGGCCCTCGGCCCGGGCCCGCAGCGCGGTCTCCAGCAGATCGCGCTGGGACCGCACGTCCACCCCCGCCGTCGGGTCGATCAGCACCAGCACCCGGGGGTCGGTGGCCAGCGCCCGGGCCATGACGACCTTCTGCTGATTGCCGCCGGACAGCGCGGTCACCGGCTGGGCCGGGCCGCGGGTGGTGATGCCGAGCCGCTCGATGGCCCGGCGGGCCACCGCGTCCCGGGCGGACGGCCGGATCAGCCCCCGGGGCCCGAGCCGGTCCCCGATGGGCAGCGTGATGTTGTCGGCCACCGACAGCTGCGGGATCAGCCCCTGCGTACGCCGGTCGCGCGGCACGCAGCCGACCCCGGCGGCCAGCGCCGCGGTGACGCTGCCCGTACGCAGCGGACGGCCGAAGATCTCGATCCGGCCGGCGGTCGGCCGGTGCAGCCCGGCCAGCGCCTCGCCGAGCTGATGGCTGCCCGAACCCGCGAGCCCGGCCAGCCCCACCACCTCACCGGCCCTGAGGGTGAGGCCGACGTCGTGGAAGTACGCGCCGCTGAGCCCCTCGGCCCGCACCGCCACCTCGCCCCCGGAGCCCGGCGGGGGCGGGGCGCCGGGGCGGGCGGGGGCGGCCGCTTCACCGGTCATCTCCTCGATCAGGGCCCGGGTGGGCAGCTCCCCGACGGGCGCGGTGACGATCCGGCGGGCGTCCCGGAAGACGGTGACGGCCTGGCAGACCTCGTACACCTCGCGCAGATGGTGCGAGATGTGCAGAAACGTGACCCCGGCGGCCTGGAGCCGCCGCATGTGCGCGAACAGCCGCGCCGTCGCCCGGCTGTCCAGCTGCGCCGTGGGCTCGTCCAGGATGACGAAACGGGTGCCCCGCGAGAGCGCCCGCGCGATCTCCACCATCTTGGCGTCCTCGACGCTCAGATCCCCGGCCCGCGCCCCCTCGTGCACCGGGATGCCCCAGGCGTCCAGCAGCGCCCGGGCCCGGCGGCGGGTCTGCCGCCAGCTGATCACCGAGGTGCGGGGGAGGACCGGCTGATGGCCCAGGAACAGGTTCTCCGCCACCGTCAGATCATCGATGATCATGGACTGCTGGTAGACGCAGGCCACCCGGCGGCGCCAGGCCGCCCGGTCCGCGACGGCGGGGGCGGGCTCCCCCTCGAACCACACCGTGCCCGCGTCCGGCCGCTCCAGCCCGGTGACCACGGCCACCAGCGTGGACTTGCCCGCGCCGTTGCGCCCCACCAGGGCGTGGGTCTCACCCGCCCGCACGGCGATCCCGGCCTCCCGCAGGGCCACCGTCGGCCCGTACCGCTTGGTGATCCCGCGCGCTTCGCACAGCGGTGGCCGCCCGCTGGTCATCCGCGATTGCCCCACAGCGCGGGGTCGTTCACATTGGCCCGGGTCACCAGCGGGGCCGGAAGCTGATCCTCCAGGATCCCTTTCCGCACCTCGACGATTCGGCTGCCGTGATCGGTCCGCCCCTTCCGGAACGGCTTCCCGGCCATCGCCCGCTTGATGTACACCATCGCGTACCGGGCGTACAGATCCGTCGGCTGGGACACGGTCGCGTCGATCCACCCCTTGCGGATCGCGTCCAGCTCCTGCGGGATGCCGTCGTTGGAGACGATCGCGATATGGCCCCGGTGGCCTGCCGGGTGCAGCGCCCCGTGGCGCTGCAGCGTACGCAGCGTGGGCGCCAGGTACACGCCCCCGGCCTGCAGATAGATGCCCTTGATGTCCGGGTGCGCGCTGTACAGCGCCTCCAGCCCGGTCGCCGCCTTGTCCGCCTGCCACCCGGCGGCGATGTCGAGGATCCGGACGCGCGGGTAGCGGCGCCGCATGCACGCGTCGAACGCGGCGGTGCGGTCGCGCCCGTTGACCGATGCCAGATCGCCCTCGATCTGCACCACCTTGCCGCTCCGCACGACCCGCCCCAGGCTGCGGCACGCCTTCTCGCCGTACGCCCGGTTGTCGGCCCGCACCACGATCGCCACCTTGCCCCGCTCGGGCGCCACGTCGACCGCCACCACCGGGACGTGCCGGCGCTGTGCCGCGTTCAGTCCGGTGACGATGGCGGCGGAGTCGATGGGGGAGACGACCAGCCCGTCGATGTTCTGGGCGAGCAGATTGCGGATGTCGCTGACCTGCTGGCTCGCGTCGTTGTTGGAGTTCACCGTCGGCAGCACCCGGACGCCTGCCTTGGCCGCCTGCCGCGGGATGTCATGGTCGTACGCCTCCCAGAACGGCGACGTCAGGAACGGCACCACCACCCCGACCCGCCTCCCGCCGCCGGACCCCTCGGAGCAGCCCGCGGCCGCCGGGCCGCAGACCAGCACGAGGATCGCGGCGGCGGTGGCGAGGCGGTGGCGCGTCGTGCGCATCGTGCTCCCGGCTCAAGGTCACGGAACGGCTGTCGCGACCATAAGGCCCCCCGCCCGCCGTCCCCCCGGGCCACGCCGCCGGTGTCCCCGGCAGGGATCACCCCGATACGCCCGGCGGCGGGGAACCGTGGCGCTACCGCCACGCGGCGCCGTCGGGGTAGGCGTAGGTCCGCAGGGCCTCCGGGCGCAGGGTCGCGCTGAAGCCGGGGGTGGTGGGGGCGTGGTAGCGGCCGTCGGTGACGATCGCCGGGTCGAGGAAGTGCTCGTGCAAATGGGCGGAGTATTCGACGGCCCGGTCCCGCCGGGTGCCCGAGACCGCCACGTAGTCGAACATGGCCAGGTGCCGGACCAGTTCGCACAGCCCGGCGCCGCCCGCGTGCGGCCACACCGGAACCCCGAACTCGGCGGCCAGCAGCAGGATCGCGAGGTTTTCGTTGACCCCGCCGACCCGGCAGGCGTCCAGCTGCAGCACATCGAGCGCCCCCGCTTGCAGCAGCTGCTTGAAGACGACCCGGTTCGCCGTGTGCTCGCCCGCCGCGACCTTCACGGGTGCGACGGCGCGACGGATCGCGGCCAGCCCGATGATCTCGTCCGGGCTGGTCGGCTCCTCGATCCAGTACGGGTCGAACCGGGCCAGCGCCCGGGTGCGCTCGACCGCCTCGCCGACCTCCCAGCGCTGGTTGGCGTCGAGCGCCAGCCGGATGTCCGGGCCGATGGTCTCGCGGGCGATCCGGCAGCGCCGGATGTCCGCGGCGGGGTCGGCGCCGACCTTGAGCTTGATCTGGGTGAAGCCGTCGGCGACGGCCGCCCGCGCGGTCCGGGCGAGCCGGTCGTCGTCGTAGCCGAGCCAGCCGCAGGAGGTGATGTACGCCGGGTAGCCCTCGGCCCGCAGGCGGGCCTCGCGCCCGGCCCTGCCGGGGGCGGCGCGGCGCAGGATGTGCAGGGCGGCGTCGGGGGTGAGGGCGTCGGTGAGGTAGCGGAAGTCGGCCAGCGCGACCAGCTCCTCCGGGGCCAGGTCGGCCAGCAGCTTCCACAGGGGTTTCCCGGCGCGCTTGGCGGTGAGGTCCCACAGGGCGTTCATCACCGCCGCGACGGCCATGTGGGTGACGCCCTTCTCGGGGCCCAGCCAGCGCAGCTGGCCGTCGTCGGCGAGGGCACGGTAGAGGCCGGCCAGGCCACCGGGCAGGCCGGGCAGTTCGGCGCCGACCAGCCGGGGGCGCAGCGCGTCGATCGCCGCGACCTCGACCTCGGTGCCGCGGCCGATGGTGGCGCAGAAGCCGTGGCCCTCCAGGCCGTCCCCGGCGTCGGTGCGGACGACGACGTACGCGGCCGAGTAGTCCGGGTCGGGGTGGGTGGCGTCCGAGCCATGGAGCCAGCGCGAGGTGGGGAAGCGGATGTCATGGGTGTCGAGTGCCGTGATCCGGGTCCTCGTCGTCCTCGGCACAGCGCGTCGTACGGTCGTCATCGGCGTCACACCCCGTCCCTTCGCCCTTCAGTCGCAGTCTCCGGCCTGGGCGGCGAAAAGTCCATATCCGCATAAAACGGGCAGCAGCTGGCCGGAATCCTGCGCCAGGCGGCCGGATCATTCGCCGCATCAGAAGTCTTGACAACGCTTTGGCGTACGGCTCAGGATCCTCGAGTGAACTTGTCAGACAGCCAGACAGGCCCTGCTCGTCGGGTGAGTGCCATGGAAGCGGTGCTCAGCCACCTCCGGGATGCCATCGAGCGCGGCGACTACGCGGTGGGGGACAAACTCCCCTCCGAGGCCGAGCTGTGCCGTCGCCTGGAGGTGAGCAGGCCGGTGCTCCGCGAGGCGCTGCGGGCCCTGCAGACCATGGGGCTCACCGCCTCGCGCACCGGCAAGGGCACCTTCGTCATCTCCAGCGGTCCGGTGGAGGACCCCACCTTCGGGGACTACGCCGCGAGCGACCTGCTGGAGGTGCGGCGGCACATCGAGATCCCCGTCGCGGGGTACGCGGCACTGCGCCGTTCCGCCGAGGATCTGGACCACCTCACCCATCTGCTGGACCGGATGGAGCGGGAGACCGACACCACCGCCTGGGTGGCGATGGACACCACGTTCCACCTCGCCGTCGCCCAGGCGGCGCAGAACCCGGTCTTCCGCAGGGTGATCGAGGAGATCCGTGACGCCCTGGCACGGCAGTCGGCATTTCTCAATGAACTCGGCGGCCGCCGGGAGCAGTCCAACCGAGAACACCGGGCGATCGTCGAGGCGCTCGCCGACGGGTCCGAACCCGACGCGGTGGCGGCGATGACCCACCACCTCGAACGGGTCGAGACCACCCTGACCTCCATCGTGCGCCCCGCTTCGGCGGACGGCGTGTGATACGTACCCACGGAAGGCGGACAGCAGGCGTGAGCGAGCAGTCCCTCCGGCAGGAAGAACGCCACGACCAAGGGCCCGATCAGCCCCAGCATGTCGACGCCGGTGACGCCGGCTACAGCAAGTCCCTCAAGGCCCGGCATGTCAACATGATCGCCATCGGCGGTGCCATCGGCACCGGGCTCTTTCTCGGCGCGGGAGGGCGCCTGAAGGACGCCGGGCCCTCGCTGGCCCTGGCGTACGCGATCTGCGGCCTCTTCGCCTTCCTGGTGGTGCGGGCCCTCGGCGAACTGGTGCTGCACCGGCCCTCCTCGGGTTCGTTCGTCTCCTACGCCCGGGAGTTCCTCGGCGAGAAGGGCGCCTACGTCGCCGGCTGGATGTACTTCCTCAACTGGTCCACCACCGGCATCGCCGACATCACCGCCGTCGCGACCTACACCCACTACTGGGGCATGTTCACCGACATCCCGCAGTGGGTGATCGCGCTGATCGCGCTCGCCGTCGTGCTGACGGTGAACCTGATCTCCGTGAAGATCTTCGGTGAACTGGAGTTCTGGTTCGCCATCATCAAGGTCGGCGCGCTCGTCCTGTTCATGGCGATCGGCATCTACCTTCTGGTCAGCCGCCACCCGGTGGACGGTCACACCACCGGCCCCAGCCTGATCACCGACCACGGCGGCGTGTTCCCGCACGGTGCGCTGCCCATGCTGCTGATCATCCAGGGCGTCGTCTTCGCCTACGCCTCCGTCGAACTCGTCGGCGTCACCGCGGGCGAGACCCTGGAGCCCGAGAAGGTCATGCCGAAGGCGATCAACTCCATCATGTGGCGCGTCGCCGTCTTCTACGTCGGCTCCGTGGTGCTGCTGTCCATGCTGATGCCCTCCGGCGCCTACTCCGGCGACCAGAGCCCGTTCGTCACCGTGCTCTCCAAGCTCGGCGTGCCCGCGGCCGGCGGCGTGATGAACCTCGTCGTCCTCACCGCCGCGATGTCCAGCCTCAACTCCGGGCTCTACTCCACCGGCCGGATCCTGCGCTCGATGGCCATGGCCGGCTCCGCGCCCAAGTTCACCGGGGCGATGAGCCGCACCCAGGTGCCCTACGGAGGCATCCTCCTCACCTGCGGCATGTGTGTCCTGGGCGTCGGCCTCAACTACGTCGTGCCCAGCAAGGCGTTCGAGATCGTGCTCAACTTCGCGGCGCTCGGCATCCTCTCCACCTGGGCGATCATCATGATCTGTCATCTGCTCTTCTGGCGCCGCGCCCAGGCCGGCCACCTCACCCGGCCCGGCTACCGCCTTCCCGGCTCGCCGTACACCGAAATCGTCACCCTCGGCTTCCTCGCCTCCGTCCTGGTCCTGATGTGGGCCGACGGTGGTCCCAGCCGGCTCACCGTCATGGCGCTTCCGCTGATCGTGCTGGCGCTGGTCATCGGCTGGTTCGGTGTCAGGCGCCGGGTGGACGCCACTCGTGCCGAGGCGGCGCCGGCCGAGCGGTAGACCGGCCCGGCCGGCCCGGACCCCATCCGAACCAGGCGGATGAACCACCCTGTGAACCACCCCGACGACCGGAGCACCACCACCATGAACACCACCACCGGGCAGCACACCGACGACGCTCGCCACACCCCGGCCGAGCCCCCCGTCATCCGCGAACCCCGCCATGTGCCGCTCGCCCATGTCGTACGCGCCGGTGTGATCGAGGGCGTGCACCATGGGTCGGCGGTCGTCCTGGCCCCGGACGACCGGGTCGAGTTCCAGGCCGGCGACATCGACGCCGCGTTCTACCCGCGGTCCGCCCTCAAGCCCGTGCAGGCCGTCGCGCTGCTGCGTGCCGGGCTGCCGCTGGACGGCGAGCTGCTCTCGCTCACCGCCGCAAGCCACTCCGGCCAGGACGACCACCTGGCCGGGGCCCGGCGCATCCTTGAGATGGCGGACCTCACCGAGGACGACCTGCGCAACACCCCCGACCTGCCGTACGGTTCCGCGATGCGCGAGCGGTGGCTGCGGGCCGACCGCCGGCCCTCCCGGCTGGCGCAGAACTGCTCCGGCAAGCACGCCGCGATGCTGTACACCGCGAAGCTGCGCGGCTGGTCCCTGGAGGACTACCTCGATCCGGCCCATCCGCTCCAGCGGGTGATCGCCGAGACCGTGGAGGACCTGACCGGACAGCGCGTCGCGCGGGTCACCGTCGACGGCTGCGGCGCGCCGCTGTTCTCCGTCTCCCCGCTCGGCCTCGCCCGCGCCGCCGCCGCGATCGCCTCCGCCGCCCCGGACACCCCCGAGGGCCGGGTCGCGGACGCCATGCGCACCCACCCCGAGATGGCGTCCGGCGACGACCGGGACGTCGCCCGGCTGATGCGCACGGTGCCCGGGCTGCTCGCCAAGGACGGCTTCGAAGGCGTGCAGATGGCCGGGCTGTCCGACGGCCGGGCCCTCGTCGTCAAGATCGCCGACGGCGCCGACCGCGCCCGGATGCCGGTCACCGCGGCCGCCCTCGCCCACTGCGGCATCGACCCCGGCGTCCTCACCGAATTCGCCACCACCCCGGTCCACGGCGGCGGCACCACGGTCGGCTGCCTGCACGCCACCGACGCCCTCGCCCTGCCCGCCGCCTGATCCGCCCGCCCACCGTGACCCAAGGAACCTCGCACAGCCATGACCGCTGACTCCGGCACCCGCCGCGAACACGACCTGCTCGGCGACCGCGACGTACCCGCCGACGCGTACTGGGGCATCCACACCCTGCGCGCGTCCGAGAACTTTCCCATCACCGGCACCTCCATCGCCGCCTACCCGCACCTCATCAACGCCCTGGCCGCCGTCAAGGAGGCGGCGGCCCGCGCGAACGAGGACCTGGGCCTGCTCTCCTCGCTCAAGGCCGACGCCATCGCCGCGGCGTGTCAGGAGATACGCCGCGGCCAGCTGCACGACCAGTTCACCGTGGACGTGATCCAGGGCGGCGCCGGCACCTCGACGAACATGAACGCCAACGAGGTCATCGCCAACCGCGCGCTGGAGATCCTCGGCCACGCCAAGGGCGACTACGGCATCCTCCACCCCAACGAGGACGTCAACCTCAGCCAGTCCACCAACGACGTCTACCCGACCGCCGTCAACGTCTCCACGATCATCGCCGTCCGTGAGCTGCACGCGGCCATGGAGACGCTGCGCCTGGCGTTCGCCGCCAAGGCCGAGGAGTTCGGCGACATCCTGAAGATGGGCCGCACCCAGCTCCAGGACGCGGTGCCGATGACGCTGGGCCAGGAGTTCTCCGCGTACGCGGTGATGCTGGAGGAGGACCAGAGCCGGCTGCTGGAGGCCTCCGGCCTGGTGCACGAGATCAATCTCGGCGCGACCGCGATCGGCACCGGCCTCAACGCCCCCAAGGGCTACGCCGAGGCCGCCCGCGGCCACCTGGAGAAGATCACCGGACTGCCCCTGGTCACCGCCGCCAACCTGGTCGAGGCCACCCAGGACTGCGGCGCGTTCGTCCACCTGTCGGGCGTCCTCAAGCGCATCGCCGTCAAGCTCTCCAAGAGCTGCAACGACCTGCGGCTGCTCTCCTCCGGCCCGCGCGCCGGGCTCAACGAGATCAACCTGCCGCCGGTGCAGGCCGGTTCGAGCATCATGCCCGGCAAGGTCAACCCGGTCATCCCCGAGGTCGTCAACCAGGTGGCCTTCGAGGTGATCGGCAACGACGTGGCCATCACCATGGCCGCCGAGGCCGGACAGCTCCAGCTGAACGCCTTCGAACCGATCATCCTGCACTCCCTCTCGGAGAGCGTGACCCATCTGCGCGCCGCCTGCCTGGTGCTGGCCGACCGGTGCGTCGCGGGCATCACCGCCAACGCGGAGAACCTGCGCGCCACCGTGGAGAACTCCATCGGCCTGGTCACCGCCCTCAATCCGTACATCGGCTACAGCGCGGCCACCAGCATCGCCAAGGAGGCCCTGGCCACCGGCCGCGGCGTCGCCGAACTCGTCCTGGAGAAGGGGCTGCTGCCCGCCGAACGCCTCGCCGAGGTGCTGAGCCCGGAGGAGGTCGCGGGCCGCGGCTGACGGGGGCTCACCCGCGCAGGCGGGCGACCGCGGGGGCCACGCTGAACGGCAGGAGACCCTGACCGCTCTCCGGCCTCCGCACCTCGACGCGGATCCGGTCCGCGAACCGGTAGGGGCGGTGCGCGAGCACCGCCCCGAGCCGTCCGCGCAGCCGGGACATCGCCGCCCGCACGGTGACCGTCCGCGTCGGGTCGCCGAACAGGTCGTGGGCGAGCTGCGCCGCCGTGCGCCCCTCGGGGTGCGCGGCGAGCACCAGCAGCAGTTCGGCGTGGCGGGCGCTGAGCCCGTGCGTCCAGGTGCCGGAGGGGCCCGAGAAGGTCAGCGACCAGTGGTGCGGATGCGTGACGTCCAGCACCAGGTGGCCGGATCCGGCGGGCGCCGCCGGGGCGCCGTCCTCGCCGTCGAGCACCCGCAGCAGATGGCCGCCGGGCAGCGGCTCCACCGCGCAGGTGCCGAGCGACGGCAGCCAGACCGGCCCGTACGGTGCCTCCCGCACCGCCTTCGGCAGCGGCAGCCGGTGGTCCCGCGGGCTGATCCCGGTCACGGCGGCGACCCAGCCGTGCCGGTCCACCACGGCGGCCTTGCCCGGGATGCGGGCGAGGACGGGCGCGGCGAGGGCGCGCAGCGCGTCCAGTTCGCGGCTGTGGGCCAGCCGCAGTTCGCCCTCGGCCCACCGGGCGGTGGCCGTGACCAGGGAGAGCACGGTGGGATGGGCGGTGGGGGCGGGCCCGCTGATGTCGATGACGCCGAGCAGCTGCCCGTCCCGGGGGTCGTGCAGCGGCGCGGCGGCGCAGCTCCAGGTGTGGAAGGCGCTGACGAAGTGTTCCGCGGAGTGCACCCGCACGGGCGCCCGGACGGCGAGCGCGGTGCCGATGCCGCTGGTCCCGGCGGTTTCCTCGGCCCAGTGCGCGCCTTCGGTGAGGGCGATGCCCTCCGCGTGCCGCCGGACGCCGCGGTGGCCGTCGATCCAGAGCACCCGGCCGTCGGCATCCGCGATGATCATGATGTGGCAGGCCGCCTCCGCCGCCTCCAGCAGCCCGCTGTGCAGGGTGGGCAGCACATCGGCCAGCCGGGTTGCCCGCCGGCGCCGCTCCAGTTCGTCCAGGCTGAGCAGCCCCCGCTCGTGGCCGCGGTCCGGGTCCAGACCGAGCCGCAGCATCCGGTCCCAGGACTGGCCGATGACCGGGCGCGCGGGCAGCGGGAGCCTGCCGCGGCTCAGCGCGGCCTCCCGCATCACCGCCATCAGCCGGGCCGACTCGGCGGGGCTCAGCGAGGCCAGTGAGTCGCCGGAACGCGTGGCTTCGGTTCGCATGCAGTGCGGCCTTTCGTCCCGCCACGGGGCCCGCCACGCCGACAGGCGGCGGCGTCCGCCTGACGCCGCATGCCATGGTGCGGCCTCACGTCCGTGCCGAACAGGGCTTCCGGCCGCCGATTGTAGTGAAGCCGGACGTCCCCCACGCCACCCGAGGCGTGGGGGACCGGATCAGCCGTCGGCCGGGGACAGGGACTGCTCCGCCCAGATCGTCTTGCCGGTGCCGGTCTGCCGGGTGCCCCAGCTCTGCGTCAGCTGAGCCACCAGCAGCAGCCCGCGGCCGCCCTCGTCGAAGGTGCGGGCCCGGCGCAGATGCGGGGCGGTGCCACTGCCGTCGGACACCTCGCAGATCAGCGTGCGGTCGTGGATCAGCCGCAGCTGGATGGGGGCCTTGGCGTGCCGGATGGCGTTCGTGATCAGCTCGCTGACCACCAGCTCGGTGGTGAACACGGCCTCGTCCAGACCCCACGCCTCCAGCTGCGCGGAGGCGTCCCGGCGGGCCCGCGCCACCACGGAGGGGTCGGCCGGCAGGTCCCAGGTGGCCACGTGGCCGGCGTCCAGGGCGCGGGTGCGGGCGAGCAGCAGCGCCGCGTCGTCCGCCGGGCGGCCGGGCAGCATCTTGCTGAGCACGATGTCGCAGGTGGCTTCCAGCGACTCGGTGGGCTGGGCCAGCGCGGAGCGCAGTGTGTCCAGCGCCCGGTCGACGTCCTGGTCGCGGGACTCGATCAGACCGTCGGTGTACAGCGCGAGCAGACTGCCCTCCGCCAGCTCCACCTCCACCGTCTCGAACGGCAGACTGCCCAGCCCCAGGGGCGGGCCGCCGGGCAGGTCGAGCAGGTCCACCGAGCCGTCGGGGGCCACCACCGCGGGCGGCGGATGCCCCGCCCGGGCGATCGAACAGACCCGGGAGACCGGGTCGTACACCGCGTACAGGCAGGTGGCGCCGATGTCCCCGCTGGTGGCCCCCGCGCCCGCCGGGCCCTGGGCGCTCTCCGCCTCCGCCGACAGATGGTTGACCATGTCGTCCAGGTGGGTCAGCAGCTCATCGGGGGCCAGGTCGACATCGGCGAGGGTACGGACCGCCGTGCGCAGCCGTCCCATCGTCGCCGACGCCTGCACCCCGTGGCCGACCACATCGCCCACCACCAGCGCGACCCGAGCCCCGGACAGCGGGATCACATCGAACCAGTCGCCGCCCACCCCGGCCTGCGGGCCCGCGGGCAGATAGCGGGAGGCGACCTCCACGGCCGCGCTCCGCGGCAGGATCCGCGGCAGCAGGCTGCGCTGCAGGGCCAGCGCGGTGTTCCGCTCCCGGGTGTAGCGGCGGGCGTTGTCGATGCAGACCGCCGCCCGGGCCGTCATCTCCTCGGCGAGCAGCAGGTCGTCCTCCTCGAACGGCTCGGGCCGCTGGTGCCGGGAAAACGTCGCCACGCCGAGGGTCGTGCCGCGGGCGCGCAGCGGGATGGCCATCGTGGAGTGGAAGCCGAACTGATGGATCGACGCGGCCCGGTCCGGGGCCTCCGCCGCCCACCGGGACACCGCCGGGTCCGTCACCCGGTTCAGCAGCCCCCGCTCCAGCTTCAGGCATTCGGCGGCGGGGGAGAAGTCGGGGTACGCGGCCACCTTGCCCACCTCCACCACCGCCTCCGGGGTGCCGGCGAAGACCGACCGGGCGGCGACCCGCCGCAGCATGACATGGCCGCTGAGGGGGCCGGGGCGCGGTTCGCTGCCGCCGTGCACCGAGGGCAGCAGATCGAGGGTGACGAAGTCGGCCAGCTCCGGGACCGCCACATCGGCCAGCTCCTGCGCGGTCCGGTCGATGTCCAGGGTGGAACCGATCCGGATGCTCGCCTCGTTGAGCAGCAGCAGCCGCTTGCGGGTGGTGTGCTGCGGGGTCCGGTCGTGCGCGGACAGCATCACGGCCGCCACCCGGCCCTCGCTGTCCCGCAGCGGGGCCAGCGAGGTCGACCAGGCGACCGGACGGTCGTGCCCGGGCATCCGCAGGAACAGCTCGATGTGCTGCTCCTCGCCGGTCTCCAGCACCCGGAGCATCCGCTCCTCGGTCTCCTCCGCCTCGGGCCCGGGGGTGATCTCCGGCACCCGCAGCCCGCGGATCTCCTCCTGGGCGAGGCCCAGCACCCGCTCCATGTCCTGGTTCGCCCACCGCAGCCGCAGCCCGGTGTCGTACACCGCCATCGTGCACGGCCCCTGGGCGAAGCAGTGCTTCAGCAACTCCTCGTCCGCCAGCGGCCGTTCCGGCCGGGGCAGCGGGGAGACGACGAGCCATTCGGCGGCCCCGCCGGGCGCGGTGACGCGGTGTGCCAGCAGCCCGGCCGTCACCCGGGAGCCGTCGCGGCTCAGCAGCGCCACCCGGCCCCGGAACCGGTCGGGCGGGTTCAATGTGCGCAGGGTTTCGGCCACCGACCGTGGATGGGCCTCGTCGGCGAGCAGAGCGGCCGCCGGCCTGCCCACGATCTCCTCGGACCGGTATCCGAGCAGCCCTTCGGCCCCCTCGTTCCACTGGGTGACGATGCCGTGCTCGTCGACAGTGGCCCTGGCTGTGGACGCCTCGTCGATGAGGTCGTCCGACCGGACGGGCTGCTCGTGCGGCGGCGTGTCCGGTCGCGTCATGTGGTCATCTCACCTTGCCCTCGGACTTCCGCCACGGGCAGATGACGGCCTCCACCGCCGCGGCCCTGGCGGGGAGTGAACCCATTTGGTCGCGCGTTCAAGTATGCCATCGGTGGCCGAATATCGGCATACGCGGAACGGGATCGACGATAACGCTCCGCAGCGGTTCGCCACCCTACCGCCCGCCCCCTCCGATGGGCCGACCGGCTGACCCCGGCCGGCCGGGGTGCGGCCCAGGACCGGCCGAGGGGGAGTGAGCGGGGCGAAGAGAGGAACTGGAGGGGAGGGAGAGATACGGACGAAAGGCGAGACACCGCATGAGCAGGGCAGCGAGCAACGGAGCCGACGACACGGCCCACCACGGCGACGGAACGGGGCCGCACCCGGGCGCCACCTCCCGCGGCCACCCCCACAGCTCGCACTGGGGCGCCTTCGAGGCCGCCCTGCGCCCGGACGGCGGCCTCGACGTCACCCCCGACCCCCGCGACCCCCACCCCGCCGCGCTGCTGCGCAACGTGCCCGCCGCGCTGGGCCCCCGCGACCGGGTGCTCACCCCCTACGTACGCCGCGGCTGGCTGGAACACGGACCCGGACCCGACCCGGCCCGCGGCACCGACGGCCATGTGCCCGTCCCCTGGGACGAGGCGATCCCGCTGCTGGCCCGCGAATTCGACCGGGTCCGCACCACCCACGGGAACCGGGCCATCTTCGGCGGGTCGTACGGCTGGGGCAGCGCGGGCCGCTTCCACCACGCGCAGAGCCAGATCCACCGGTTCCTCAACTGCCTCGGCGGTTACACCCGCTCCGTCAACTCCTACAGCCTCGGCGCCGCCCACCCCCTGCTGCGCCATGTGGTGGGCGACGACGCTCCGATCAGCAACCCCACCCCGCTGTCCGTGCTGGCCGAACACACCGGCCTCTTCCTCTGCTTCGGCGGGATGCCGGCCAAGAACACGCAGGTCAACGCGGGCGGCATCAGCCGCCACCGGGCCGCGGGGCTGCTGCGCGCGGCCCGCGGCCGGGGCGCCCGCTTCATCCTGGTGAGCCCCCTGCGCGACGACCTCGCCGCCGAACTGGACGCCGAGTGGCTGGCCCCCGTCCCCGGCACCGACACCGCGCTGATGCTGGCGCTGTGCCATGTGCTGATCGAGGAGGGCCGGTACGACGCGGACTTCTGCCGCCGCCACTGCGAGGGCTTCGACACCTTCGCCGCCTACGTCCTCGGCCGGGACGGCTCCGCCGCCAAGACCCCGCACTGGGCCGAGGAGATCTGCGGCATCCCCGCCGCCCGGATCGCCGCCCTCGCACGCGAGCTGACCGAACACCGCACCATGATCTCCCTCAGCTGGTCGCTCCAGCGCGCCCACCGCGGCGAGCAACCGCTGTGGGCGGGCATCGCGCTGGCCTGCCTGCTCGGCCAGATCGGGCTGCCCGGCGGCGGCTTCGGCCACGGCTACGGCGCCACCGGCGGCACCGGCGCCGGGACGCTCCCGTACAAGCTGCCCACCCTGGACCAGGGCACCAACCCGGTCCCCGACTTCATCCCCGTCGCCCGGATCGCCGATCTGCTGCTGCGCCCGGGCGAGGAGTTCGAGTACGACGGCGGGCGCCACACCTATCCCGACATCCGGCTCGTCCACTGGGCCGGCGGCAACCCCTTCCACCACCACCAGGACCTCGGCCGCCTGCGCCGGGCCTTCGCCCGCCCCGACACGGTCGTGGTCCACGAGCCGCACTGGACGGCCACCGCCCGCCACGCCGACTTCGTGCTGCCCGCCACCACCACCCTGGAGCGCGACGACATCGGCGGCGCCAAACAGGACACCGCGCTCATCGCCATGCACCGCGTCGCCGACCCGGTGGGCGAGGCCCGCGACGACTACCGGATCCTCAGCGACCTGGCCACCGAACTGGGCATCGGCCACGCCTTCACCCAGGGCCGCGACGCGCGCGGCTGGCTGGAACACCTCTACGAGAGCTGGCGCCGGGGCCTGCCGCCGGAGTACGCGCCCGAGGAGGACTTCAAGACCTTCTGGAGCGCGGGCCGCGTCCCGCTGCGCGCCCTGCGCGAAGAGCGCACCCTGTACGCGGCGTTCCGCGCCGACCCCGAGGGCGCGGCGCTGCCCACGCCGAGCGGCCGCATCGAGCTGTACTCGGCCACCATCGCCTCCTACGGCTACGACGACTGCCCCGGCCACCCCGCGTGGCTGCCGCCGGAGCCGCCCGCCCCGGACGACCCGGGCGCGTACCCCCTGTACCTGATCGCCAACAACCCGCCCACCCGGCTGCACAGCCAGCTCGACCAGGGCGAACTCAGCGCCTCCTCCAAGGTCCGCGGCCGCGAACCGGTCCGGATGCACCCCGGCGACGCCGCCGCGCGCGGCGTACGCGACGGCGACGTGGTGCGGATCCGCAGCACCGTGGGCAGCTGCCTGGCGGGCGCCGTGCTCAGCGACGCGGTGCGGTCCGGGGTGGTCCAGCTCTCCACCGGCGCCTGGTTCGACCCCTCGGCCCCCGAGGTGGCCACCTGCGTCCACGGCAACCCCAACGCGCTGACCCGCGACATCGGCACCTCCCGGCTCGCCCAGGGCTGCACCGGCCAGCTCGGCCGGGTCGAGGTCGAACGCCACGACGGACCGCTGCCCGCGGTCCGTGCCCACGACCTGTCACATTGAGCGGGCATGGACGAAGCACTCCCGGGGTATCGGAGCGGTCTTGTTGCCATCTTGCGGACAAAAGGCAGATCGGGGTCGTCCCGGCGCTAAGCTGTCCGCTCATCGGGCGGAACGCGGGAGGGCACGTTGGAGCACGGGGGGCCCGGCCGGGCCGCGTTGATCGCCCGGTTGGCGAAGCTGTACCCGCAGGACAGATCGGTGCGGCGGCTCATGGAGACGGCCGGCATCCCCACCGACCTGGTGGACTTCGGCGGCGGCGCGCGCGACGTCTGGCACGCCACGCTGCGCGAGGCGGACAACCGGGGCAAGCGGGCGGCCCTGCTCACCCACGCCGTCGGCGAGTTCCCCGAGGACGACGAGCTGCGCCGGGCCCTGTCCCGGGCGCTCGACGCCCCGGCCGCGCCCGCCGACCCCGTACCGGCCGGCACGGTGTCCGTCGCGGGCGCCGAGAGGCTGATGGGCGCCCAGAGCACCCTGCTGCCGCTGGCGTTCCTGGAGAGCGGGCTGCGGGCGGCGCGCGCCGTCGGGCTGGTGCGGAACGATGTGGAGGCCCTGGGCACCGGCTTCCTGGTGGCGGGCGACTTCGTCGTCACCGCGGGCCATGTCCTCCCCGACGCGGCGGCCGCCGCCGGAGCCCGCCTCGTCCTCGGCTACCAGGAGGGACCGGGCGGCGAGATCGACGGCGGCACCTCGTACGCACTCGCCCCGGACCTCGCCTTCGCCACCTCCGAGCGCCATGACCTCACCGTCGTACGCGCCCGGGAGCCGCTGACCGAGGAGTGGGGCGCGCTCACCCTCGCCCCGCCCGGGGCGCCGAAGCTCCAGCGGGTCAACATCGTCCAGCACCCCGGCGGCGCCCCCAAGAAGATCGCGCTGTACCACAACGTGGTCACCCACGCCGACGACCACCGGCTGCTCTACCTCACCGACACCCTCCCCGGCTCCTCCGGCTCCCCGGCCTTCGACGACCGGTGGCGGGTGGCCGCCGTGCACCGCGCGGGCGGCAACCTCCCCGCCCCGGACGGCACCGGGCACGTGTACGGCAACGAGGGCGTCCCGGTGCGCCGGCTGGCCGCGCTGCTCGCCGCCGTCACCTCCTGAAGGGCACGGTGAGCGTGGCACCTCCCACCGGGCCCGAACGAGAGGTCCTGGCCGAGCGGGCGCGCGTCCAGTGGTGCCCCGGCTTCGTGGCGGAGCTGGCCCGCCGCATGGAGACCGCCGACCGCGCCGAGCTGCTGCTCGCCCGCGCCGGGATCGAGGTCGAGTGGCCGGCGGACCGCGGCGGCCCGCTGGGGCCGCTGCTGTACCGCGCGTTCCAGCACCGGGTGCACCGGCCCGAGGTCATGCGGCGGCTGTTCGACGCCCTGGAGGGGGAGTACGGCGAGCAGCCGTGGGTGACCGGTCTGCGGCACGGCTACGACGCCCTCCCCGACGGCGCCCCCGCCCCGCTGCCCGCCGTCGCCCCCGGGATGCTCGACGCCGGCGAGCGCCGGGACCTGGACGCGCTGCTGGACGACCCGCGCTGCCCCACCGACCCGGACCAGCTGTGCGAGGTGCTGTGGGCCGCGGCCTCCTCCCTCGGCGTCCTGGTGGCCAAGGACGGCCTGCTCGCCGCCGAACGGGCCCGGAGCGTGACCGCACTCGTCGACGACCTCGACGCCCGCAACAGCCCCGACACCCGGGTGCCGCCGCTGCTCGTCTTCCTGGAACACCTCGCCGCCCGCGCCGAGGACCCCGTACGCGACGAACTGCGGGCCTGGATCGACGCCGTGGCCCACCGCCGCCCCGGCCGGATGCCCGCCGCCGGGCTCACCGCGGAGCGCGGCGCCGCCACCTTAGCGGCCGGGGCCCCCGCGCCCCCGTGCACCAGCTGTCTGGTCCGGGCCGAGCGCTGCGACCCCGGCGGCGACCGCTACCGGCTCGCCGCCTGGCTCTACCGAGGCGGCCGCTGCCTGGGCGTCAAGCTCCAGGACGACACCCCGCACCCGGCGGAGGCGATACCCGCCGCGGCCGAGGAGCTGATCGCCCGGCTGCAGCCCTTCGTCCAGCACCTCGACCCCGAGTCCCTGCTGTTCGAGTTCCTGCTGCCGTGGGAGGCGCTCGGCTGGCCGGTCGACGAGTGGAACCTGCGGGGCGGCGGCGAGCTGGCCGTGCCCCGCCCCATCGGCCGCTACGGGCCGGTCGTCGTCCGCTCCCTGGACCGGCTGCGGGACGGCTGGTCCACCGCCCAGTGGCTGGCCCGCTGGGAGCTGCTGGGCGATCCGCCCGCTGGCCAGGGCCCGCCGCCCGGCCCGCACTGGCTGCACGGCGACGGCAGCCCGCCCGAGGAGACGGAACCGGCCGGCCCGGCGGACGACGTTCCCGATCCGGAGCGCGAACCCCTGATCGCGGACGCCTCCGCCCTCCAGGCGCTCGCCGGGCGGCTGGCCTCCCGCAAGAACATCAGCTGCCTGTTCCTCACCTACCCCTACCCCCGCCTCACCGCCGTCCCGGACGCCCTGCTGTGCGCCATCCAGGAGGGCGTGCCCGCCGCCGTGTGGTGGCGGCCCGGCCGGAACGGCGCCGCCCCGCCCGGACGGGCCCGGCGGGTGGCCGAACTCGTCGTCGCGGACCGTGGCCTGGCCGGGCTGCCCGGCACCGTCCTGGGCTTGCGCAGGCAGGCGGCGCAGTGCCCGGAGGAGACCCACGACGGCAACGGGATCGCGGTGCTGTGGGACGACCCCGGCTGGCACCCCGAACGACTCAGACGACTCGGGGGCCCGCGGGCCCGCCAAGGAGGCATGTGATGAACGCGGACGACCGGCAGCCGCCCGCCACCGACCAGGAACGGCCCCGGCCGCCCGCCTGGTGGATCTACTACGGGGACGGTGTCCGCCGCACCGACTGGGCCCTGCCCGACCCGCCGCCCTGGCGCCGCTTCAACGGGGCCCGCCCCGAAACCGCCGACGACCCGGGCCCGGAGGCCGGGACCTGCTGCGACGCCCACGCCGCGGAGGTCCCCGGCCGCACCGGCGTGGCCACCACCTACCGGGCCGAGCCCGAAGAGGCCCGGATGGTCAACGCCGCCATCCATCTGCGCCGCCCGCTCCTGGTCACCGGCAAACCCGGCACCGGAAAGTCCACCCTCGCCCATGGCATCGCCCATGAACTGGGCCTCGGCCGTGTCCTCCACTGGTCCGTCACCAGCCGCACCACCCTCGCCGACGGGCTGTACGCGTACGACGCCATCGGCCGCCTCCAGGACGAGGGACACACCGTGACCCGCGCCCCCGTCCCGCCGCCGGAGGGGGCGGCCCCCGTCGACATCGGCAGATACGTGCGGCTCGGCCCCCTCGGCACCGCCCTGCTCCCCTCCGACCGGCCCCGCGTCCTGCTCATCGACGAACTCGACAAGGGCGACGTCGACCTGCCCAACGACCTGCTCTCGGTGCTGGAGGACGGCCAGTTCACCATCCCCGAACTCCAGCGGTACCCCGTCTGCGACGTCCGCGTGATGACCGACGACGGACTGCGCCGCGAGCCGGTCCGGCACGGGCGGGTGCGCTGCGCCGAGTTCCCCGTCGTCGTCCTCACCAGCAACGGCGAGCGCGAGTTCCCGCCCGCCTTCGTCCGCCGCTGCGTCCGGCTGGACATCCGGCCGCCCTCCCGGCAGAAGCTGGAGCGCATCGTCGAGGCCCACCTCGGCCCGGAGGTGCTGCACGCCTCCGGGCCACGGCTGGAGAGCTTCGCCAAGGACCTGGCGGAGGGCCGCAAGCTCCTGGCCACCGACCAGCTGCTCAACACCCTCCGGCTGGAACACACCGCCGAGCACGGCGGCGACCCCGAATGGCCCACGGTCCTGCGCGAACTCCTGCGCCCGCTGAACGACATGACATGACCGACCTCACCGAGGTCCTCGCCCTGGCGAGGCGATGCAGCGGCGACGAGGACTTGACGGTGCGCGAGGTCGCCGAACTCCTGTGGCTGGCCGGCCGGATCGCCCCCGGCCGGCCGCCCGCCGCCGCGCCCCCGGATCCGCCACCCGGCGACCGCCCCGCGCCACCGCCCGGACCGCCGGCCCCGCAACCACCCGCCGATCCGCCGCCCCCCGCCGCCGCGCCGCGGCCGCACCGGCCGCCCCCGGCCCCGCCCACCCCGCTCCACAGCCCGGGCACCACCCCGGCGGACGGCGCCGAACGCGGCGGAAGCGCCCCCGGCGGGCGCGGCACGCCCGCCACGAAGGCCAAGGCCCTCCCGGTGCGCCGCCCGCCCGCGCTGCCCCGGCGGCTGGAGCTGGCCCGCGCGCTGCGCCCGCTCAAGCGGCGCGTCCGGGCCCCCGGGCGGCGCATCCTCGACGAGCCGCTGACCGCCGACCGCTCCGCCCGCGCCCGCCGCCCGGTCCCCGCCCTGCGCCACGCCGGCGAGCGCTGGCTGGAGCTGGCGCTGGTGGTGGACGACAGCGTGTCGATGTCCGTGTGGCGCCGCACGGTGGAGGACTTCCGCGAACTCGTCGAGGGACACGGCGCCTTCCGGGACGTACGGCTGTGGCGGTTCGACGCCGACGAGCCCGCCCTCGTCCTGCGCTACGGCACCGCCGGCGAGGACCGCGCCGACCAGGCCGCGGAGGGCCGTAACCCCGCCGAGCTGCACGACCCCTCCGGCCGTCGGCTGATCCTCGTCCTCACCGACGGGGTCGGCGCCCTGTGGGGCACCCCCGCCATGACCGTGACGGTGCGGGAATGGGCGCGCCGGTCGCCGCTGGCCGTCGTCCAGATGCTGCCACCCGAGCTGTGGCACCGCACCTGGCTGCCCCCGGTGCGCGCCGCGCTGCGCGCCACCGGCCCCGCCCGGCTGACCGTACGCCCCGTCGGCCCTCTCCCTACCGCCGCGAGCGCCCCCGACCTGGCGCCGCTGGTCGCCCTGGACCCCGAATGGCTGCGCCCCTGGGCCCAGGCGCTGTCCGGCAGCCGCACCACCTGGCGGCCCGGCTCGGCCGTCGACCTCGGCCGGGAGCCCTGGCACGGCCGCCCGGAGGCCGCCGCCGACGCCGCCGGGCCGCTCCCGGACCACACCACCGCCCCCGAACGGGTCGAGGAGTTCCGCACCTGGGCCACGCCGGACGCGCTGAACCTGGCGTTCCTGCTGTCCGCCGCCCCGCTCACGCTGCCGCTGATGCGCTGGCTCCAGCGGCACCTGCTGCCCGCCACCGGACCCGCCCACCTCGCCGAGGTGTTCCTCTCCGACCTGCTGGTGCGCACCACCCCCCGCCGCCGCGGGGAGGACCCGGACCAGGTGGTGTACGCGTTCCGCGACGGCGTGCGCGACGAACTGGCCGCAGGGCTCACCCGCACCCGCGCCTACCAGGTGCTCACCACCCTCATCCGGGCCCCCGAGGCGCTGGCCGCGCCCTTCGGCGGCTCCCTCGACTTCCGGGTGCTGGCCGCCGACCCCACGGGCCCGCTCGAACTGCCCGGCGGCCGCGCGTTCGCCACCGTGGCCGCGTCGGTGCTGGGCGGCCTGGGCGGCGAACTCGCCCCGTACGCCGAGCGCGTCCACGCGGCGCTGCGCGGCCGCCACCCGGCCGGGAGCGGCGGGGGAGCGGGGGAGGGGACCGTCTGCGTGGAGTGCGCCCGGGTGGGCGGCCGCGACGTGGTCGTGACGACATCCGGCGGCGAGCTGTGGCTGTGGGACCTGGCCACCGGCCAGGGGCGGCTCGCCACCCACCGGGGCGCCGTGGGCATCACCGCCCTCGCCTGCGCCACCACCGCCTCCGGCCGCGCCCTCGCCGTGACGCTCCACACCGACGGCACGCTCGCCGCCACCGACCTCGTCTCCGCCATGGACCAGGCTCCGGGCGGGCGGCCGGACGTCTGGCGGCGCGAGTTCGGTGCGGGCGGCGCCGAGGCCCGGCCGCCCGTACTGGCCTGCCACGATGTCATGGGCCAGCGGGTCGTGGCGGTCCTCGGCCCGGACGGGATCGACCTGTACGACCTCGACAGCGGCGTCGCCTTCCTGCCCACCCTCCCGGTGGCCGAGCGCGTGTGCGCGCTGGCGCTGCTGACCGACGGCGGCCGCTCCCATCTGTTCACCGGCGACACCGAAGGCGTGGTCCGCGGCCGTGTCCTGGACTCCGCCGAGGTGGTCGTCGGCGGCGCGGCGCCCGCCGGGACGGCCCGGCCCCCGGGGCGGCGCTTCCTGCTCAGCTTCGGCTTCGGCGCCGAGGCGGACCGCTCGCTGGAGCCCGCCTGCCGCCGGCTCGTCCGGTCCTTCGAGGAGTTCGGCTGCCGGACCCGGCTCGCCGTGGACCCCTCGGCGCGGGAGTTCCGGCGCGCGGTGGAGGAGACCGCGGCCGGACTCACCGACGCGGACGCCCTGATCGTCCATGTGGCGGGCCGGCCGGCGGACGGCGAGCGGCTGTTCGCGTCGCTGCCCACCGGCGAGACGCGGGGGCGGCGCCTGATGATCGTGGACGACTGCCCGGCCGTGCGGAACGCCGCCGTCCCCGTCTTCGGATTCGACGCCGTCCTGATGTCCGGGCCGCCCGAGCGGGCCCCCGCCTGGGACCTCACCCTCGCGCTCGCCGAGGCGCTGCGCCACGTCGCGACCGGGCGTGACCACGCCCACGACCAGCCGTTCATCCCCTTCGGGGAGGTGCTGGCACTCGCCCATGAGATGACCGGCGGCCGCACCGCGAACAGCGTCGTGCTGTCGCTGCGGGACAGCGACGAGTTCCTGCCCAACCCCCGCTACAACCCGGCCCTGATCCCCCTCCTGGAGCAGGATCCGGCGGTACCACCCGAGACACCGGCCTTCCGGCAACTGGCGCGGTGGATCGACACCCCGTCAGCGGGCGGGCTCGCCCTGGTCACCGGGGAGCCCTGGAGCGGCAAGACGAACCTGCTGGCCGCGCTGGCCACCCGGATGCGGCGGCAGCCCGGCCGCCCCACCCCCCTGGCCGTCTCCGCGCGCGGACGCGACGAGACGGAACTGGCGCGGGTCCTCGCGCAGGACATCACCATGCCCGGCGACCCGGTCCCGGGCACGCCCGACGAACTGGTCGCACGGCTCCGGCGCCTGACGACCCCGCCCGTCATCGTGGTCGACGCCCTGGACGAGGCGCGGTACCCCGAGGTCGTGGTGGCCGGGCTGCTGCGTCCGCTGCTCGATTCCGGCACCTGCCGGCTGGTGGTCGGCACCCGCGCGGGCCGTCCCCTGGCCACGCTGACGCACGGCGTCCCCCACTACACCCACATCACCCTCACCGCCTCGCCCGACCTTCAGCACCGCACCCTGCGCGAGATGTGCGACCGTGAGCTGTCCACCGCCCCCGCCTACCGCGCCGCCTCCGCCGCCCCCGTGCGCGAGGCGTTCAGCGAGGCCGCGGCCACGGCGCTGGTCGAACGGAGCCCGATCGCCGAACAGGTCCTCATCGCCCGCGCCTACACCGGCTTCATCGCCTCCCGCGGCGACCCCCTGGAGGACCCGGGGGAGGCGCGCCGGGTGGGCTCCGGTGTGCCCCGCACCCGCGTCGACGTCGTGGCCCTGCTGCTCGCCGACGCCCGTAACCCCTGGACCCTGCCGGTCCTCACCGCGCTGGCGGCGGTGGGGGACAAGGCGCTGACGGACACCGAGATCCAGGGGGCCTGCGGACCGCCCTCGCTCTACGAGGTACGGGAGGCGCTGGCCCCCGTGCGCGGACTGCTCGAATCCGTCACCGACACCCGGGGCCGGACGCTGTACCGCCTGGCCGACTCCTCCGTCGCGGCGCAGATACGAAAGGAGCGGGGCATCGCCCCCGCGGGCGAACCGCCGCCCCGGCGGCTGTGGTCGGAACCGGTCACCCTGGGGGTCTGCCGGGGGCCGGTGAGGGCGATGGCCGCCGAGGACGGGCCGTCCGGACCGGCGCTGTACTTCATGGGGTCGGGCACCCGCGTGGTCATGCGGGCTCCCGTCGCCCCGGGAACGGCGACCGAGGCGGCGCCCGCCATGCTGGGGCCGCACGAGCCCCTTCCCCGGCTGCCGTTCGTCGACTGGCGCGGCCACCGGGCGCTGGTCCGCGGCTCCCGGCACCACTGCATCATCTGGCCGCTGACCGAGGCGATGGCCCCCGGGGACCGCACGCCCGGCGGGCTGGGCCCCATCGAGGCGTTCACCGCCACCATGAGTGCCGACGGGCGCCCGCTCGCGGTCGCGGTGGACGACGGCGGCGCCCCCCGGGCCTGGCACCTGGACGACCTCACCGCCGCCGGTGAGCGGTTCACCGCCGTCCCCCGGGTGCTGGGCGTCCACGGCTTCGGCCACGGCCAGCACACCGCCGCGGAGCTGGCCCGCCAGTGGCTCCTGGCCCTGCGCGACGGTGTGGAGCGGGTCGGCCGCACCGGGCCCCCACCACCGTTCGACGTGCGCGTCGCCCACTACGGCGGCGCCCTGCGCACCCCCGGCGAGCAGCGCCCGACGGGGGAGCAGGGCGAGCAGGCCGACGGGGGCAACGGTGGCAACGGCCGCGGCCGGCTGCGCCGCCTCGCGGACGCCCTCGCGCGGGCCGTGCGCCTGCCGAACACCCTGCTGCCCGGCATCGGGCGGGAGCTGCACACCTACCTGAACGACCCCGCGCGGCGGACCCGGGCCCGGCACATCGTCGCCGAGGCCATCGCCGAGCGGCGGCCGGACGTGGTGATCGCCCACTCCCTGGGCGCCCTGGTCGCCTACGAGGCGCTCTGGGACCGTCCGGACCTCCCGGTGGGCCTGCTGGTGACCCTGGGCGCGCCGCTCGGCCTGGACGCGGTCTTCGACCGGCTGGAACCCGCCCCCGCCGACGGCCGGGGCCGACGCCCCCCGGGCGTACGGCGGTGGGTGAACCTCGCGGGCACCGACGATCCGCTGGCGGTCCCGCGCGACCTCACCGAGCGGTTCGGGGGCGTCTCGGTCAACATCCAGTGCGAGGGGCTGGGGCTGGGCACCATCCTCACCCAGGGCTACGGCTACCTCCACAGCGTCGAGCTGGCCACCGTCCTGTCCCGGCACCTGGAGGCCGGTGACCGCGACCGGGAGAAATAATGTGCCAGGCGGCGAGGTCGCTCCTCAGCCCGCCGCGTCGACGGCCAGGCCCGCGTCGTCCGGCGCCGGTTTCGGCTCGTACGCACGCGGCAGATCGCGGCGCCGCCGCATCGGTCCCAGTGCCAGGATCAGCCAGCAGGACGCCACCAGCCCGCTCATGATCCACACGGTGGGCCGGAGTCCGAGCGTGTCGCCGAGGAGCCCGCCGAGCAGCGAACCGAGCGGGATGGTGCTGTGGTTGAGCATCATCGTCGTCGCGACCACCCGGCCCAGCAGCTCGGGCGGGCAGTAGCGCTGCCGGAAGCTGCCCAGCACCACGCTGCACACCGCGACGCCCGTCCCCACCATGAACCAGCCGACCGCGAAGAGCAGCAGCCCGGCGCCGGGCGCGGCCAGCGGCATCAGCAGGGCGAACGGGCTGGTGACCGCCTGGAGGACGAGCATGCCGCGGGCGGATCCCAAGCGGCGGCCGATGGCGGTGGCGAGCAGGGCACCGAGGATGCCGCCGAGGCTGCCGGACATGATCAGGACACCGACCGTCGCCTCGGACACCCCCACCGTGCGCACCAGGAACACGATCTGCACGGCCTGATATCCCATCAGCGCCATGTTGAGCACGGCCCCGTAGGTGACCATCGGCCGCAGATACGGGTCATGGCGGACGAAGCGCAGCCCCTCGCCGATCCGGCGGCGCAGCGTGGCCGTCGCGTCGGGGGTCGGCGGGGCCGGCTCCCGGACCCGGATCATCCGCAGGCACACCGCCGAGACCATGAAGGTCAGGGCGTCGATCAGCAGCCCGGCGACCGCGCCGAAGGCCTGGGCGATCAGCCCGGCGGTGCCGCTGCCGACCACGCGCGTACCGGCCTCGCTGCTCTGGAGCCTGGCGTTTCCCTCCAGCAGATCGCGCTCGTCCAGCACCGCGGGAAGGTACGCGTGGTACGCGGTCTTGAAGAACACCGCCGACACCCCGCACATCACCGCCACCGCGAGCAGCTGGGCCAGCGTCAGCACATCGCACCAGGCCGCCACCGGGACGCTCACATACAGCGCCGCCGACACCAGATCGCAGGCGATCAGCAGCGGCCGCCGCCGGACCCGGTCCACCCAGGCCCCGGCCGGGAGCCCGATCACCAGCCACGGCAGCCACACCGCGGCGGTGAGCAGGCCGACGGCGAACGGGCCGGCCCGCAGCTCCACCACCGCGACCAGGGGCAGCGCCACCGTGGTGATGCTGGCGCCCAGCCCGCTGGTGGTCTCGCCCAGCCAGAACAGCCGGAAGTCCCGCTGCCTCAGCACCCCGAGGCGCCGTCCGGCCCCCGGGGAATCGCTCGTGGTCTCCATGCCCTCTTGATACGGGTCCGGGCAGGGCCCGTCACCTCATTTGATCGAGGCGGTACGGGCCCAACTGCCGTGCCCTGCCCACCGGAAGAGCCCGAACCCGGCGGTGGCCACCAGGAGATACGCGGGCACCAGCAGCACCGCTTCCGGTGTCGTCGCCTCCACGGGCCAGCCCGTGTGGCGCCCGTCGCCGTCCAGGGCGATCCGGTTGACGGTCAGGAACGTCAGATGGGTACCGATGGCGGCCCACAGGGGTGCCTGCCGCACCGCTGTCCTCGCCGCGACCAGCGTCAGCCCGAAGACGGCCAGCAGGATCAGGTAGTCCACC
Organism: Streptomyces sp. NPDC019937; assembly: GCF_040631655.1. Classification (NCBI taxonomy): domain Bacteria; kingdom Bacillati; phylum Actinomycetota; class Actinomycetes; order Kitasatosporales; family Streptomycetaceae; genus Streptomyces; species Streptomyces sp. NPDC019937. The sequence continues at coordinate 67,776 of NZ_JBEYAL010000019.1, read as the reverse complement.
GGGTGTTGCCCGCCCGGTGCCCAGCCGACCGGCCCCGGCTCGCCGCCGAGGAGCCGTGACGTCGCGGCCTCCGCCACCGTGGAGGCGCCCGGCACCAGCAGGAACACGCCCGTTGTGCCGAGTGCCGCCACCGCGCCGCCGAACCGCCGCCGCAGCGAGGACCAGGCGTAGCCGCGCAGCGTCGTCTCCTCCGGCAGCGCTTCGAGCAGCAGCGCCACCACCGCGTTGGAGAGGAGGAAGCGGGCGAGGCCGAGGGGGTCGGCCGCGGACCAGCGCAGCATGCCCGCAGCCGTTCCCGCCCCCAGCACCAGGGCGGCCGCCCCGGCCGTCACCCCCGCCCCGGTCAGGAACGCACCGGCGCTCGTCCGCGCCCCGCCGAACCCCAGCGACGTCAGGGGCCGCCCCGCCCGCCGCGTCAGCAGCCACACCACGGGTACGGCCACACCGCTCACCAGCGCGGCCGGTGCCAGCCGCCCCGCGAAACCGCCCACCTGGGCCGTCGCGGCCACCCCGGTTCCCACTCCCAGGGCCACGGCCATCACCAGCCCGCCGAGGAGGGCTTGGCCGAGGGCGCGGGCGGCCGTGGGGGCGGGCGGGGCGGGGTGAAGCGGGGGCATTCGGGGATCCTCGAGCGCTGCGTCGGGCGGTGAACGATGTCCCCGCCATCCTCATGTCCCACGGCGCCCCGGGCCTCGTGATCGATGATGAAAGGCCGGTACATCCTTCGATGTATGAACCGGCTGCGCACCCACCCCTTTCGTGGGGCGCGGATCCCCCGGGCGGGCGGCCGCGCCTTGTTACGTCTGTATGAAACCGAGGGGGTCGATGCGTGACGTCTGTCGATGGCCGGGGTCCGGTGGGACACCTAGATTCCACTGAACCGCAACCCGCCCCACACCCGCCTTCACCGGGCTTCGGTCCTGCTCGGGGCCCCTTTTCGTGTCACCGATCGGGGACACGGCTCACCACCGGTGACGCCTTCCGCGCCCCCACAGGGGTGCGTCCGCGTGCGCCGGCTCCCGCCGTCATGAAAGACGAGGAACGATCATGAGCGCCCAGAAGCCGATCACCACGGACGCCCGCGCCCCCGGGGGCGCCGAGTCGCCACCGGGCGAGGCCCCGCCCGGTGCCACCGGATCCGGTTCCGGTGCGGGCGAGGGTCTGCAAGCCGGGCTGAAGAACCGCCATCTGTCGATGATCGCCATCGGCGGGGTCATCGGGGCCGGGCTGTTCGTCGGCTCCGGTGCGGGGATCGCCGCGGCGGGTCCCGCCATTCTGCTCTCGTACGCGCTGGTGGGCGCGCTGGTCGTGCTGGTGATGCGGATGCTCGGCGAGATGGCCGCGGCCGATCCGGTCTCCGGTTCGTTCTCGTCGTACGCGGACCGGGCGCTCGGCCGCTGGGCGGGGTTCACGATCGGCTGGCTGTACTGGTTCTTCTGGGTCGTGGTGCTGGCGGTGGAGGCCACCGCGGGGGCGGCCATCCTCACCGGATGGGTGCCCGCGGTGCCGCAGTGGGCGTGGGCGCTCATCGTGATGGTGGTGCTGACCGCGACCAACCTGTTCTCGGTGGGCTCCTACGGGGAGTTCGAGTTCTGGTTCGCGGGCATCAAGGTGGTCGCGATCGCCGTGTTCATCGTGGTCGGCGGGCTGGCGGTGTTCGGTCTGCTGCCGGGCGGCTCCGGCGGCGCGGTCGGCACCGCGAATCTGACCGGGCACGGCGGCTTCCTGCCGAACGGTCCCGGTGCGGTGCTCACCGGGGTGCTGATGGTCGTGTTCTCCTTCATGGGCAGTGAGATCGTCACCCTCGCGGCGGCGGAGTCCGCCAATCCGCGCAAGGCGGTCGCCCGCGCCACCAACAGCGTGATCTGGCGGATCGCGGTCTTCTACCTCGGTTCGATCGCCATCGTGGTGACCCTGCTGCCGTGGAATTCCCCTGAGGTGAAGGCGAGCCCGTACGTGGCCGTGCTGGACCACATCGGTATTGCGCACGCCGGTCAGCTGATGGACGTGATCGTGCTGACCGCCGTGCTCTCCTGTCTCAACTCCGGTCTGTACACGGCCTCCCGGATGGCGTTCTCGCTCGGCGGGCGCGGGGACGCGCCGAAGAGCTTCAGCCGCACCACCGGGCGCGGTGTACCGGCCACGGCCATCCTCGCCTCGGTCGTCTTCGGATTCGTCGCGGTGTTCTTCAACTACGCCTACCCCGACACCGTGTTCCAGTTCCTGCTGAACTCCTCGGGCGCGGTGGCGCTCTTCGTCTGGCTGGTGATCTGCTTCTCCCAGCTGCGGATGCGCCGGGTCCTGGAGCGTGAGTCCCCGGAGCGGCTGACGGTGAAGATGTGGGCGTACCCGTATCTGACCTGGGTCACCATCGGCATGATCGTTTTCGTGGTGGGCTACATGTTCACCGATCCGGACGGCCGTCAGCAGATGGTTCTGTCGCTGTTCGCCGCGGCCGTCGTGCTCGGTGTCGCCCTGGTGCGCGAGGTGCGGCGCAAGCGGACCGAAAAGGATCTGGCGCGGCGGTAAAAGACCATGTGCGCACAGGATGGGCGGAGTGGCTCATTCCGCCCATGATGCGGCCATGGAAGTAAAACTGACGCGTCGTCACTTTCTGGGGCTGGCGGCCCTGCAGACGGCCGCCGCCCTCGGAGCCACCCGAATCGGCCTCACTCCGGCGGCCGCCGCCGAGGGCGCCGACTACGCCCCCGCCCTCGTCATCGGATCCGGCTACGGCGCGGCGGTCGCCGCGCTGCGGCTGGGCGAGGCGGGCATCCGCACCCTCGTCATCGAGATGGGCCGGCTGTGGGAGGCGCCCGGCCCCGACGGGACGGTGTTCTGCTCGATGACCGCCCCCGACCAGCGCTCCATGTGGTTCAAGCGCAGGACCGAGGCGCCACTGTCCACGTTCCTGTGGCTGGGCGTCATCAACAAGGACATCACCCCCTACCCCGGTGTCCTGGACCGGATCCGGCACCCGAACATGTCCGTCTACGTCGGCCGCGGGGTCGGCGGCGGATCGCTGGTCAACGGCGGTATCGCGGTCACCCCGCCCCGCGCGTACTTCCAGGAGATCCTGCCGGGCGTCGACGCGGACGCCATGTACGGCACGTACTTCCCGCGCGCGAACCGCATGCTCGGCACCTCCCCCGTCCCCACCGACTGGTTCGAGACCACGGAGTGGTACCAGTACACCCGGGTCGCCCGGGCCCAGGCGGCCGCGGCGGGGCTGCGGACCGTCTTCGTGCCCAGCGTCTACGACTTCGACTACATGCGGCGCGAGGCCGCCGGGACCGCCACCAGGTCCGCGCTCGCCCAGGAGGTCATCTACGGCAACAACCACGGCAAACGCAGCCTCGACAAGACCTATCTCGCGGCCGCCCTCGGCACCGGGAACGTCACCATCGACACGCTCAGCCGCGCCCGGGCGGTGCGGCGGGCCGCCGACGGCACCTACGTCGTCACCGTCGACCGCCTCGACACCACGGGCGCGGTCACCGCGACGGACGAGATCGGCTGCCGCTCCCTCTTCCTCGGCGCGGGCAGCCTCGGGACGACCGAACTCCTGCTGCGCGCCCGCGAGACCGGCGCGCTGCCGGGGCTGAACGCGGAGGTCGGCCGGGGCTGGGGCGGCAACGGCAACGTCATGCTGGGCCGCGCCAACCACATCTGGAACCCCACCGGGTCCCATCAGTCCACGATCCCGGTGATGGCCGTCGACGACTGGTCCAACGCCGCCAACCCGGTGTTCGCCGAGATCGCCCCGCTGCCGGCCGGCATCGAGACCTGGGCCAGCCTCTACCTGGCGATCACCAAGAACCCCGAGCGCGGCACCTTCACCTACGACGCCGCCAAGGACGCCGCCGTCCTGAACTGGACCGCCGGCCAGAGCGCCCCGGGCATCGCCGCCGCGAAGTCCCTCTTCGACCGGGTCAACGCGGCCAACGCCACCATCTACCGCTACGACCTCTTCGGCGACACCCGCGCCTTCGCCGCCGACTTCTGCTACCACCCGCTGGGCGGCTGCGTGCTGGGCCGCGCCACGGACGCGTACGGCCGGGTCGCCGGCTACCAGCGGCTCTATGTGACCGACGGATCCCTCATCCCGGGCTCCCTCGGCGTCAACCCCTTCGTGACGATCACGGCCCTGGCGGAACGCACCATGGCCCGTGTCATCGCCGAGGACAACGTGGGCCGCTAGCGGCGACACCACGCGAACGCCGGGACGCCCCGTACCGCGCCCCGGCGCATCACCTCATCCGCCCGGCGTCAGGTGCTCAGCAGGGAGTCGTCCTGGACGCGAGCGCCGGGGAGCCGGTGGCGGGCCGCGATCAGGGCGGTGTCCACATCCCGGGTCCCGGTGGCGACGCACAGGGTGTAGGCGACGTCGTCCATGCGCTGCCGCACCTGCGGGCTGCCCACGTCGGCGTGCAGAGCGTGCAGGGTCTCGTACTGCTCGATGAGATTGCGCAACACTGCGGGGTGGGCCATCAGCATGGGGGCTCTCCTCGGGTGATGAGACTGCCGGGGATCGGCTGGTCGGGCATTCGTGTACCCGGCACACGAGTCCCCATGCACACATCGCCACCCCGCCGCGGGCTCAGGTCCCCGCGGGCGTGGCGGGCCTCCCGGCGGTGGCGGGCGCGGCCGCCACCGAGGCCGGACGCTGCCCGGGGAGGAAGGCGGCGAGGACGAAGGCGAGGAGCGCTGCCCCGGCGCCGACGGCCATGACCACCCGGAAGCCGTTCTGGGCGGGGAGGGCGACGGAGCCGAGCGTGGTGGTCATCTCGGCCAGGACGACGCCCGCCACCGCGCTGGAGACCGAGGTGCCGATGGACCGCATCAGGGTGTTGAGGCTGTTGGCCGCGGCCGTCTCCGACACCGGCACGGCCGCCATGACGAGCGCCGGCATGGCGCCGTAGGCGAGCCCGATCCCGGCGCCGATGATGCTGGAGACGAGAACGAGGTGCCAGATGGCGGACATCAGCGCGATGTTGAGCCCGTAGCCCGCGGCGACCACGACGGCGCCGAGCATCAGCGTCACCTTGGGGCCCTTGGCCTTCGAGACGCGTGCCGACAGCGGAGCCATGGCCATCATCACCAGCCCGGACGGCGCCAGGACCAGGCCGACGGTCAGCATCGTCTCCCCGAGGCCGTAACCGGTGGCCTCCGGCAGCTGGAGCAGCTGCGGCAGCAGCAGGGACATCGCGAACATGGAGAAGCCGAACGCCGCGGAGGCGAGGTTGGTGAGCAGCACCTGACGCCGCGCGGTGGTGCGCAGGTCCACCAGCGGCCGCGCGGAGCGCAGCTCCCACCGGCCCCACAGCGCCAGCGTGACCGCCGAGGCGAGGAACAGCCCGAGGGTGAGGCCGCTGGTCCAGCCCCAGGTGGCGCCCTTGGAGATCGCCAGCAGCAGGCACACCAGCGCGATCGACAGACCGGCCGCCCCCGCCACGTCGAAGCGCCCGCCGCTGCGCACCGCGGACTCCGGTACGAGCTTCGCCACGAGCGCGGTGGCGATCGCCCCGAGACCGGCCGCGGTCCAGAACAGCACGTGCCAGTCGGCGCGTTCGGCCAGCAGCGCGGCGGCGGGCAGCCCAAGTGCGCCGCCGACCCCGAGCGATGCGCTCATCAGCGCGGTCGCCGCGCCCAGCCGCTCCGCGGGCAGTTCGTCGCGCATGATGCTGATGCCGAGCGGTATGACCCCGGCCGCCAGGCCCTGCAGGGCCCGCCCGACGACCATGGGGGCCAGGGAGTCGCTGAGGGCGCCGACGGCCGACCCGGCCACCAGCATGGACAGGCTGACCAGGAGCATGCGCCGCTTGCCGTACATGTCGCCCAGCCGGCCCATCACCGGCGTCGCGACGGCGCCCGCCAGCAGGGTGGCGGTGATGGCCCAGGTGGCGTCCGCCGCCGAGGCGTGCAGCAGGGCCGGCAGCTCGGGGACCAGCGGGATCACCAGGGTCTGCATCAGGGAGACCACGATCCCGGCGAAGGCCAGCACCGCCACGACGGTGTTCGGGCGCGGGGCGTTCACCGGTGGCGGGCCGGAGGCCCCGGCGGCGGGTCTGGGAAGGGCGTCGGGCATGGCGGGGCCTTTCGTCTGTGCGTGTGAGGGGTGCTTCGGCGAGCGGCGTGATGAGCGCGTCGGCCAGATTTAAATCAGATGCTTGACTTAATGTAGCGGATCGGGTTGCCTGATCACCGGACGACGCCTGGATCGGGGAGAATGCGGCGGCCGCCGATGACGCCGCGTCACTCAGCAGAGGGAGAAGCCGGCATGACACTCGCGGAGTTTCCGATGGCCAGGGCGGCGGGCTGCCCGTTCGACCCGCCGCCCGCCCTGCGGGCCACGACGGAGGAGGGGCCGCTGGCGAGGGTCGGGCTGTGGGACGGCAGCACACCGTGGCTGGTGACCCGGCACGCCGAGCAGCGGGCCCTGATGGGCGACCCGAGGGTCAGCGCCGACATCACCCGGCCCGGCTACCCGAGCCAGGCCCCGATCCCCAAGGGCTCCGTCCCCATCAGCTTCATCCTGATGGACGACCCCGAACACGCCCGTCTGCGGCGGATGGTGACGGCCCCGTTCGCCATCAAGCGGGTGGCCGCGATGCGCCCGGCCGTGCAGAAGATCGTGGACGACCTCATCGACGAGATGCTGGCCGGACCGGCGCCGGTCGACCTGGTGCAGGCGTTCGCCCTGCCGGTGCCCTCGCTGGTGATCTGCGAGCTGCTCGGCGTGCCGTACGCGGACCACGACTTCTTCCAGGACAACAGCAAGGTACTGATCAACCGTGAGGTGGAGCCCGAACGGCGGACGGCCGCCCATGGAGCGCTGCTCGGCTACCTGGACGGCCTGATGGGCGAGAAGATCTCCCACCCCGTGGACGATCTGCTGTCCGGGCTGGCCAGGCGGGTCACCGCGGGCGAGCTGACCCGTGAGGAGGCGGCCCAGATGGGGGTGCTGCTCCTGCTCGCGGGCCACGAGACCACCGCGAACATGATCGCGCTGGGCACCCTGGCCCTGCTGGAGAACCCCGGCCAGCTCGCCCTGCTGCGCGAGAGCGACGATCCGAAGCTGGTCGCCTCGGCGGTGGAGGAGCTGCTGCGCTACCTCAACATCACCCACAGCGGGCGGCGCCGGGTGGCGCTGGCGGACATCGAGGTCGGCGGCCAGGTCATCCGGGCCGGTGAGGGGATCATCCTGGCCAACGACATCGCCAACCGCGACCCCGAGGTCTTCCCGGACCCCGACCGGCTGGACATCCGGCGTGACGCCCGCCGCCACGTGGCCTTCGGATTCGGGGTGCACCAGTGCCTGGGCCAGCCGCTGGCCCGGATGGAGCTGCAGGTCGTCTACAGCACGCTCTACCGCCGTATCCCCACCCTCCGGCTGGCCACCGAGCTGGAGAAGGTCCCCTTCAAGCACGACGGTTCGGTCTACGGCGTCTACGAACTGCCCGTGGCCTGGTGACTCGTCCCGGCCCGGGACATGCCGGAGCCTCCCGGCGGCGCGGCTTCGACCGCGTGGATCACGCCGCCGGGAGGAGCTGTGGGGCGCCGGGCGATACCGCCCGGAGGGTCACCCGATGGCGGTGCGGACCGCCGTGGGGGCGTGCTCGGGGCTGGTGGCCGGCTCCTCGAACTCGTTGACGTTGTCCAGTTCGGTGCCCATGGCCACGTTGGTGACGCGCTCCAGGATGATCTCGACGACGACCGGGACCCGGAATTCGGCCATCAGCTTCTTGGCCTCCTCCAGCGCGGGCGCGATGCGGTCGGGTTCGAAGACCCGGACGGCCTTGCATCCGAGCCCTTCGGCCACCTTGACGTGGTCGACGCCGTAGCCGCCGACCTCGGGGGCGTTGACGTTGTCGAAGGAGAGCTGGACGCAGTAGTCCATGTCGAAACCGCACTGGGCCTGCCGGATCAGCCCCAGGTAGGCGTTGTTGACCACGACATGGAGGTAGGGGATCTGGAACTGGGCCCCGACGGCGAGTTCTTCGATCATGAACTGGAAGTCGTAGTCGCCGGAGAGGGCGACCACGGAGGCGTCCGGGTCGGCGGTGGCCACGCCCAGCGCGGCGGGCACGGTCCAGCCCAGCGGCCCGGCCTGACCGGCGTTGATCCAGTGCCGGGGGCGGTAGACGTGCAGCATCTGCGCGGCCTGGATCTGGGAGAGGCCGATCGTGGAGACGTAGCGGGTGTCCGGCCCGAACGCCCGGTTCATCTCCTCGTAGACCCGCTGCGGCTTGACCGGCACCTGATCGAAGTGGGTCTTGCGCAGCATCGAGCCCTTGCGCCGGCGGCAGCTGTCGGCCCATTCGGCGCGGTCCGCGAGACGGCCGGCCGCCTTCAGTTCCCCGGCGGCCTCGACGAACAGCTCCAGGGCGGCCCGGGCGTCGGAGACGATGCCGTAGTCGGGCGCGAACACCCGCCCGATCTGGGTGGGCTCGATGTCGACGTGGACGAACGTCCGGCCCCGGGTGTAGGTGTCGACGCCGCCGGTGTGGCGGTTGGCCCAGCGGTTGCCGACGCCGAGGACGAAGTCCGACTCCAGCAGCGTCGCGTTGCCGTAGCGGTGCGAGGTCTGCAGACCGACCATGCCCGCCATCAGCGGGTGGTCGTCCGGGATGGAGCCCCAGCCCATCAGCGTGGGCACCACCGGCACCCCGGTCAGCTCGGCGAACTCCACCAGCAGATCGGACGCGTCGGCGTTGAAGATGCCGCCGCCCGCGACCAGCAGCGGCCGCTCGGCCGCCTGGAGCAGGCCCATCGCCTTGTCGATCTGCGCCCGGGTCGCCGCGGGCTTGTGGACCGGCAGCGGCTCATAGGTGTCCGGGTCGAACTCGATCTCGGCCATCTGAACGTCGATGGGCAGATCGATCAGGACCGGCCCGGGGCGGCCGGACCGCATCAGGTGGAACGCCTGCTGGAACGCGCCCGGCACCTGGGCGGGCTCCAGCACGGTCATGGCCATCTTGGTCAGCGGCGCCGCGATCGAGGCGATGTCGACCGCCTGGAAGTCCTCCTTGTGCAGCTTGGCCACCGCCGCCTGGCCGGTGATGCACAGGATCGGAATGGAATCGGCGCTCGCCGAGTACAGACCGGTGATCATGTCGGTACCCGCGGGGCCGCTGGTGCCCACACAGACCCCGATGTTCCCCGCCTCCGCCCGCGTGTAGCCCTCGGCCATGTGCGAGGCGCCCTCGACATGCCGGGCCAGGACGTGGGTGAGGCCGCCGTTGCTGCGCATCGCGGCATAGAAGGGGTTGATCGCCGCGCCGGGGAGACCGAAGACGTGAGTGGTGCCCTCACGCTTCAGGATCTCCACCGCCGCCTGAGCCGCTGTCATACGCGCCATGGGGTGTCTCCTGTGGTTCCGGGGGGATCAGTGGATGTCGCGGCCGGCCAGGCGCTCGACGCCGCGCAGCAGTGCGGAGTGGTCCAGGTCGCCGTCGCCGCAGGCACGGGCGGACGCGACCAGCTGGGCGACGACGGAGCCGACGGGCAGCGGTGCGCCGACCGCCCGGGCGGCGTCGGTGACGATGCCCATGTCCTTGTGGTGCAGGTCGATGCGGAAACCGGGCTGGAACGAACGGCTCAGCACCGCGTCCCGCTTGCGGGCCAGCACGGTCGAACCGGCCAGGCCGCCGCCCAGCACCTCCAGCGCGGCCTCGAGGTCCACCCCGGCGTTCTCCAGGAACACCACCGCCTCGGCCAGGGCCTCGAGGTGGACGGCCACCATCAGCTGGTTCGCCGCCTTGACCGTCTGGCCGGCGCCGTGCGGGCCGACGTGCACGATGGTGGTGCCCAGCGCCTCGAACACCGGCCCCGCGTCGGCGAAGTCGTCCGGCTCGCCGCCGACCATGATGGACAGGACACCCTCGATGGCGCCCGCCTCGCCTCCGGAGACCGGGGCGTCCAGCGTGCGGACACCCTTGGGCCGGGCGGCCGCCTCGACCTCCAGGGAGGTCTGCGGGGTGATGCTGCTCATGTCGATCAGCAGGGTGCCCGGCGCGGCGTGTTCCAGGACGCCGCCCTCGCCGAGGACGACCTCCTTCACCTGGGGATCGGCCGGGACCATGGTGATGACGACCTCGGCGTCGGCCACCGCCTGCGCGATGCTGTCCGCGCCGCGGCCACCGGCGGCGACGAGCGTGTCGACGGCCGCCCGGCTGCGGTTGTAGCCGGTGACGGTGTGCCCGGCCTCGACCAGGTTGGCGGCCATCGGGCCGCCCATGATGCCCAGGCCGATGAAAGCGATCTTGCGTGGAGTGGCGGTCATCATTCCTCCTTGTTTTGCGGCTCGGTTCGCCTCTTTTTGCGGCTCACTCGCCGGTGGGTTACCGGCAGGGTCAGGCGTGGGCGGTGCTGCCGCGCCGCTCGCGCGGGAGCCAGTCGAAGCTGTCGGCGCCCGGGCCCTGGGCCTTGTACTCCAGGCCCACCCAGCCGTCGTAGCCCGCCGCCTCGATCCGGGTGAGCAGCCCGTCGAGGTTCAGCCCGCCGCTGCCCGGCGCGCCCCTGCCGGGGGCGTCCGCGATCTGCACGTGGCCGATGCGCCGCGCGTGGTCGGCGATCACACCGGCCACGTCGTCGCCGTTCACGGCCAGGTGGTACAGGTCGGCGAGGAAGCGCACATTGCGGGCGCCGGACGCGCGCTCCACCCGGTCGATGACCCCGATCGCGTCCGCCGCGGTGAGCAGCGGGTACGCGGGGGCGCCGCTGACCGGCTCCACCAGGACGGTGCCGCCGATGCGCCGCGCCGCCTCGGCCGCCAGCGCCAGGTTCTCGGTGGCCAGGGCGTCCTGCTCCGCCGGGTCGGCGCCCTCGACGCGGTTGCCGTACAGGGCGTTGAACGCGCGGCAGCCCAGCTGTTCACCGATGGCCACGGTCACATCGATGTTGTCGCGGAACTCGGTGCTGCGGGCGGGCCAGGACACCAGGCCGCGGTCGCCGCCCGGCATGTCCCCGGCGAAGAAGTTCAGCCCGGTCAGCCGGACCCCGGCGTCCCGCACGGCGCGTACGAAGGCATCGGCGTCCTTGTCCTCCGGCACCGCCACGGTGTGGGGCCACCAGAACTCGACCGCGTCGAACCCGGCGGCCTTCGCCGCGGCCGGGCGCTCCAGCAGCGGCAGCTCGGTGAAGAGGATCGACAGGTTGACCGTATACGGCAGACGGTGGGTGCTCATTTCTCACATCCCGGGAAGTGGTGCGTGCAGGACTCGTAGGGAGGAAAGGGGTCAGGCCCCGGTGGGGCTCGCGTCCCGGACCGCCGCGGCGACCGCGGGCGCGACGTCCGGGTCGAAGACGCTGGGGACGATGTGTCCGGCGTGCAGTTCGGCGGGCGCCACCGTGTCGGCGATGGCGCGGGCCGCCGCGATGAGCATCGCGTCGGAGATCTCCCGGGCGCCCGCGTCGAGCAGTCCGCGGAAGATGCCGGGGAAGGCCAGGACGTTGTTGATCTGGTTGGGGTAGTCGCTGCGGCCGGTCGCGACGACGGTGGCGTGGCGCCGCGCCCGGACCGGATCGACCTCGGGGTCGGGGTTGGCCAGGGCGAAGACGATCGCGTCGTCCGCCATCGCCGCCACGTCCTCGCCGCTCAGGATGCCGGGCGCGGACACGCCGATGAAGACGTCCGCGCCGCGCAGGGCGTCCGCCACGCCGCCGGTGCGGTTTCCGGCGTTGGTGTCCTCCGCGAGCCGCCGGCGGGACGCGTCCAGTCCGGCCCGGTCGCGGTGGATGACACCGGACCGGTCGCAGGCCACGATGTCGCCGGCGCCCTCGGCGGCCAGCAGCCGGATGATGGCGGTCCCCGCCGCGCCCACTCCGCTCACCACAATCGTCGTATCGGCGAGCTTCTTGCCGACCACGCGCAGGGCGTTGGTGAGGGCGGCGAGGACGACGACCGCGGTGCCGTGCTGGTCGTCGTGGAAGACGGGGATGTCCAGCTTTTCGCGCAGCCGCCGTTCGATCTCGAAGCAGCGCGGTGCGGAGATGTCCTCGAGGTTGACGCCTCCGTACACCGGGGCGATCAGCTCGACGGCCCGGACGATCTCGTCGGTGTCCTGGGTGTCCAGGCACACCGGCCACGCGTCCACGTCGGCGAACCGCTTGAACAGGGCGGCCTTGCCCTCCATGACGGGCAGGGCCGCCGCGGGGCCCAGGTTGCCCAGGCCGAGCACGGCCGATCCGTCGGTCACGACCGCGACGGTGTTTCGCTTCACGGTCAGGCGCCGGGCCTCTTCCCGGTCGGCGGCGATGGCCTGGCAGACGCGCGCGACTCCCGGGGTGTAGGCGCGGGAGAGGTCGTCGCGGCCGCGCAGCTCGACCCGGGGGCTGACCTCCAGCTTGCCGCCGATGTGCGTGAGGAACGTGGCGTCGCCGACCGTGCGCACCCCCACCCCGTCGAGCGCCGCCACCGCGTCGGTGATCACCTTGATGTGGTCGCTGTCGACGGCGTCACAGGTCAGGTCGACCACGATGTGGTCGGCGCCGGTCTCGACGACGTCGAGCGCGGTGAGCACGCCCCCGGCGTCGCCCACCGCCGCGGCCAGCCGCCGGGTGGCGGTGGTGTCGGCGGGGGCCTCCGCACGCAGGGTGAGGGCGAATCCGGGACTCGGTGTGGGCATGGGCTGACCTCGCACGTCGGGGCGCCTCTGGAACGCCGGGCTGCTACGTCTCCACCACTCTCGTAACTTCCACGATGCGGATAGTGGTTTTTGCTTAGTGGAATAACAACCCTTGTGGTCCGTCGGCGTCAACCCCCGGCGACGGTTGATGGCGATGCGTCCGCTTCGGCGAGATGTTTGATCGATCCGCTGGGAGTGAAGCGTTGACATGGATTCGCGGCCGACCTATACATCTCCCAGTTGAAAAAAGATTTCCGCGAAGTGGAATGGCCTGGATCGGGGAGAGGTGACCACCCCTCCTGATGGGCCGAGCCCTCCCCCGGTGGCATCACCCCGGCGGGACCGTCCCACGCTCGTGTCATCCCCAGAGGAGCCCCGCCCCGTCTGAGGAGTGCGGCCCGCCCCAGGAGGTTCTTGACGTGAAACCCATCCATCTGCTCGGCGCGATCCCGTTCATCGGGATCCTCGGGGGGATCTTCTTCGTGAACCGGGTGACGCCCTATGTCCTCGGTATGCCGTTCATCCTCTTCTGGCTGGTCCTGTGGGTCGTCCTGATATCGGCGACCATGGCCGTCATCTACCGGCTCGACCCGGCCAACCGTGAGGAGACCACCTCGTGATCGCCCTCGCCGTCATCTTCGTCTTCCTCGCCGCCGCGCTGCTGCTGGGGCTGCGCGCCCGGCGCGGCAGGGACATGGACCTCGAACAGTGGTCGGTCGGCGGCCGCGGCTTCGGCACGATCTTCGTGTTCCTGCTGCTCGCCGGTGAGATCTACACGACCTTCACCTTCCTCGGCGCCTCGGGCTGGGCCTACGGCAAGGGCGCCCCGGCGTACTACATCCTCTGTTACGCCTCACTCGCCTACGTGCTGTCCTACTGGCTGCTCCCGGCCGTCTGGCGGTACGCCAAACAGCACCGGCTCATCTCCCAGTCCGACTTCTTCGTCGCCAAGTTCGACAGCCCGCTGCTCGGCGCGCTCGTGGCCCTCGTCGGCGTCATCGCGATGGTGCCGTACCTCGTCCTGCAGCTGAAGGGGCTCGGGATCATCGTGTCCGTCTCCTCCGACGGCCGCATCCCCTCCCACTGGGCCATCGTGATCGGCACCATCGCCCTGACCGTCTACGTCACCATCTCGGGCATCCACGGATCGGCCTGGACCGCCGTCATGAAGGACGTCACCATCCTCGCGGTCGTCCTGATCCTCGGCATCTACCTGCCGATCCACTACTTCGGCGGCTTCGAGGACATGTTCCGCGCGGTCGACAAGCACCAGGCGGGCTTCCTCACCCTGCCCACCAGCGGCATGAGCACCTCGTGGTTCGCCTCCACCGTGCTGCTCTCGGCACTCGGCTTCTACATGTGGCCGCACACCTTCAGCGCCGCCTACAGCGCCCAGAACGAACGTGTCTTCCGCCGCAACGCCATCTTCATGCCGCTCTACCAGCTCATCCTGCTCTTCGTCTTCTTCGCCGGGTTCACCGCCATCCTCGTCGTGCCCGGCCTCAAGGGAGCCGACGCGGACCTCTCGCTGCTGCGCATCACCACCGCCACGTTCCCCTCGTGGTTCGTGGGCATCGTCGGCGGCGCGGGACTGCTCACCGCGCTGGTCCCCGGATCGCTGCTGCTGATGACCTCCGCGACCTGCCTGGCGAAGAACGTCTACCGCCTCGCCCGCCCGCGCAGCAGCGACAAGCAGGTGACCCGCCTGGCCCAGTGGCTGGTCCCCGCCCTCGCGCTGGTCTCCCTCTACTTCACCTTCAACGGCGGCAGTTCGATCGTGTCCCTGCTGCTCATGGGCTACGCCCTGGTGACCCAGCTGTTCCCCGCCCTGCTCGCGAGCCTGGCCAAGCGGCAACTGGTGTCCAAGCAGGGAGCGGCCGCGGGCATCGTGGTCGGAGTGGTCACGGTCGCCGCCATCACCCTCTCCGGTGCCACGGTCGGCAGCCTGTTGCCGGGACTCCCGCAGGCGATCAAGGACCTGAACGTGGGCGTCATCGCGCTGGTCCTCAACGTCGTGGTGATGGTGGCGGTCTCCGCCGTCACCCGCCCCGCGGGGCGCCCGAGCCCCGCCCCGCAGATCCAGCCCGAGGCCGCGGCCGGCGCCGGCTGAGCCACTTCGCCCGCATGCCACCACCCCCGGCCGCGCCGGGGGTGGTGGCATGCGGGCGACCGTACGCGGGCGGCCCCGGCGCCGCGCGGGCACGGGCCGGCCTCACCTACGGTCGAATTCGTTCGGCCGGACGGCCCCTCGCGCGGGTGCGCGGCCCGGGCGTCAGAAGACTGAAACCATGCCCATGAGGACCGTCGCCGGGCCCACCGGCCATGTCGTGGTCGTCGGAGCGGGCCTGTCCGGGCTCGCCGCCACCTTGCACCTGCTCGGCGCCGGACGCCGGGTGACCCTGGTGGAACGCGCCACCCGGCCCGGCGGCCGGGCGGGCCGCCTGGAGCGGAGCGGCTACCACTTCGACACCGGCCCCACCGTGCTCACCATGCCGGACCTGCTGGCCGAGCCACTGGCCGCCGTGGGGGAGGAGCTGGCCGACCGGCTCGACCTGGTCGCGCTGCACCCCGCCTACCGGGCCACGTTCGCCGACGGCAGCAGCCTCGACGTCCACACCGGCGCGGACGCCATGGAGGAATCCGTACGCGCCTTCGCCGGGTCACGGGAAGCGGCCGGATACCGGCGGCTGCGGACCTGGCTGGAAGCCCTCCACCGCGTGCAGATCACCCGCTTCATCGACGCCAACTTCGACTCGCCGCTCCAGCTGCTCCACCCCGACCTGGCCCGGCTGGCCGCGCTCGGCGGCTTCGGACGGCTCGACCCGGGCATCGGCCGCTTCCTCCGGGACGAGCGGCTGCGCCGGGTGTTCTCCTTCCAGGCCCTCTACGCGGGCGTGCCACCGGCCCGCGCCCTGGCCGCGTACGCCGTCATCGCCTACATGGACACCGTCGCGGGTGTGTACTTCCCCCGGGGCGGCCTGCACGCCGTGCCCCGCGCGCTGGCCGCCGCGGCCACCGACGCCGGCGCCGACCTGCGATACGGCCAGCGGGTCACCCGGCTGGAGCGGCGGGCCGGGCGGATCACCGCCGTCATCACCACACACGGCCGCGTCCCCTGCGACGCCGTCGTCCTCAGCTGCGAGCTGACCGAGGCCTACCGGCTGCTGGGCCGCGCCCCGCGCCGCCCGCTGCGCCACCGGCGCTCACCCTCGGCCGTCGTCCTGCACACCGGCACCGACCGCACCTGGCCGCAACTGGCCCACCACACCCTCTCCTTCGGCGCCGCGTGGCGCGCCACGTTCGAGGAACTGACCGTCTCCGGGCGGCTGATGAGCGACCCCTCGCTCCTCATCACCCGGCCCACCACCCACGACCCCGCCCTCGCCCCGCCCGGCCGCCACATCCACTACCTCCTCGCGCCCTGCCCCAACACCGACATCGGCCCCCGCGCCGCCGAGTGGCGCACCCTCGGCCCGCGCTACCGGGACCGCGTCCTCACCGAGCTGGAGCGCCGGGGCCTCGCCGGACTCGGGGCGGCCATCGAAGCGGAATGCCTGGTCACCCCGGCCGACTGGGCGGCCCAGGGGCACGCCGCGGGCAGCCCGTTCTCGCTCGCCCACACCTTCGGCCAGACCGGGCCGTTCCGCCCGGCCAACCTCGTACGTGGAACGGAGAACGCGGTGCTGGCGGGCTGTGGCACCACTCCCGGGGTGGGCGTCCCGACCGTGCTGCTCTCGGGAAAGCTGGCCGCCGCCCGCATCACCGGCCACCCCCGCCCGGGCCCCCGCCACGTCCACCTCGACGGTCCCCGCCGCGTCCGGCCGCGGGCCCTCCACCGGCAAGGATCCCCATGACCCGACACGAACTCGACGCCGCGGGCATCCACGACCCGGCGCTGCGCGCCGACTACCTGCGGTGCCGGCAGCTCAACGCCCGCCACGGCAGGACGTACTTCCTGGCCACCCGGCTGCTGCCCGCGGCCCGGCGCCCCGCCGTGCACGCGCTCTACGGATTCGCCCGCTGGGCCGACGACATCGTGGACGACCTCGAAGGCTCCGCCGGTCCCGCGCGACGCGAGGCCTGCCTGGACCGGCTCGCCGACGAGCTGTCCCGGGCGCTGCGCACCGGCCGCGGCCACGAGCCGGTCGTACGGGCACTGGTACACACCGCCGCCACGTACCGCATCGACCACCGGCACTTCACCGACTTCATGGCCTCGATGCGCAGCGATCTGACCGTCACCGACTACCCCACCTTCGCGCACCTGCGCCATTACATGCACGGTTCGGCCGCGGTGATCGGCCTTCAGATGCTGCCCGTCCTCGGCCACGTCGTGCCCCGCGAGACGGCCGAGCCGCACGCGGCGGCGCTCGGTGTCGCCTTCCAGCTCACCAACTTCCTGCGGGACGTGGGGGAGGACCTGGACCGCGGCCGGATCTATCTGCCCGCCGACCTGCTGGCCGCGCACGGAGTGGACCGGGCGTGCCTGCGGTGGTCCCGCCGCACCGGGCGGCGGGACCACCGCATCACCGCCGCCCTGCGCGACTTCGCCGCCCTGACCCGCGGCTACTACCGCCGCGCGCTGCCCGGCATCCCGATGCTCGACCCCGTGGCCCGCCCCTGCATCCGTACCGCCTACGTGCTCTACGGAGGCATCGTCACCGCCGTCGAGCGCGACGGGTACGCGGTGCTGCACCGGCGGTCGGCGGTGCGGCGGCGGGTCCGCGCCGCGGTCGCGCTCGACGGACTGGTCCGGGTCGGCGCCGCCCGGCTGCTGGCCGCCCGTACGGTACGCACCGGCCCGCCCGGCCGGCCGCTCCCCGCCGAGGAGGCCGCATGACACCGGTCGTACCGCGCCGTCTTCCGCTGTCGCTGCGCCGCGGCGGTGTGCCCTGGGACCGGCAGCGGCCCACCTGGCGGGAGGCCAGGCCCGCCCTGATCGCCGCGGCCCTGAAACGGGCCCAGGACCGCCCGTCGGGCAACTGGTACGTGCTCGGCGCGTCCGCCGCCGTCACCCCGGGCCGCCCCTTCGGCCGCACCATCGCCGGCAGCGAGGTGGTGGCCTGGCGGGACGCCACCGGGCGCCTCGCCGCCGGACCCGGCGCCTGTCCGCACCTCGGGGCGCCGCTGAAGGACGCGGCGGTCAGCCGCGGCGCGCTCGTCTGCCACTGGCACGGCCTCGCCCTGCCCGGGGACGCCACCGCGGGCTGGTCCCCGCTGCCCGCCCACGACGACGGCGTGCTCGCCTGGGTACGGCTCGACGCGGCCGGTGGCGAGGAGCCGCTGGAACGCCCCGTACAGCCGCCCCGCCCGGCGGCCGGGGCCACGGTCGCCGCCGTCCACGACGTCACCGGCACCTGCGAGCCCGCCGATGTCATCGCCAACCGCCTCGACCCGTGGCACGGCGCGTGGCTCCACCCGTACTCCTTCGTCGACCTCACCGTCGAGGAGCCGGACGGCGAGGACGCCCTCGCCGTCCGGGTGTCCTTCAAAGTGGCCGGGCGTGTGGTCGTCCCCGTCCGCGCCGTCTTCTCCGCGCCCGGGCCCCGCACCGTCGTCATGCGCGTCACCGAGGGTGAGGGCCGCGGCTCCGTCGTCGAAACCCACGCCACCCCGCTGGCCTCCGACCACCGCGGCCGCCCCCGCACCGCCGTCATCGAGGCCGTCCTCGCCACGTCCGACCGCCCCGGCTTCGCCGTCGCCCGCGCGGCCGCACCCCTGCTGCGCCCCCTGATGCGCGCGGCCGCCGCGCGCTTGTGGCGCGACGACCTCGCCTACGCCGAACGCCGCTGGGCCCTGCGCGAGGCCGGGCGCTTCCCGGGCTGACCGACGGTGGGCGCGGCGGACGGACCGTCGGCCAGCCGGTGCACACCGCGCAGCACGGCCACGCGGCCGTGGCGGGGGACCGTCCACAGCCGCTGGCCGCGCACGCCCCAGCGGGCGAGCAGCGCGTTGGCGGCCAGGAACCCGCTGGTGGCCGCCCGTTCCATCAGCGCGACCGGCAGATCGGTGCGGACGAGGTCCCCGGCCAGCACCACCGCAGGATCGGGCGTGCGCACCGTGGGCCGGTCGCGGTAGCCGCCGACCGGGAAGGCCGGGCAGTCGGCGCGCCACTCGTGGCGGGCGTCGACCAGCCCGGCATCCCGGGTCTCGGGGTAGACCCGGGCCAGCTCCGCCCGCAACCGGCGCTCCACGGCGGTCCGGTCGGCGGCCGGGTCGACGGCGTACGCGTGCAGCTCCAGCACCGATCCGCCGGTGGCCGCCGCCCAGCGGGCGGCTTCGCCCTCCCACCGGGACACCACGCTGACGTTGTCCAGCGGTCCGTAACCGCTCGTGCCGAGGAACCCGGGGCGGCCGGGGTCCGTGGGCGCGCCGAGCCACAGGCGGGAGACCAGGAACGGCGGCGCGGTCCGCAGGGCCGCGATCCGCTCCCGCCACCTCGGGTCGCCGAGGCCGGGGGAGTCCGCCACCAGCGCGCGCAGGCCCGCCGTGTCCAGGGCGAGCACCACCCCGTCGTACGCCTCCCCGTCCACCGCCACCCGCCCGCCGTCCAGCGGGCACACCGACTCCACGGCGGCACCCAGCCGCACCCGTGCGCCGTGGCCCTCCAGATAGCGCCGCAGCGGATCCCACAGCGCGCAGGGGAACGGCTCGCGCACCACGTCGAACAGCAGCCCCTCGCTGGACCCGAGGAAGTAGATGTGGAACATCACCGCCAGCTCGGCCGCGGACAGCTCGCCCGGATCGGTGAAGAAGCTGCGGGAGAACACCTCGAACGCCAGGTGCCGGGCCGCCGCCGGGAAGCGGACCGCGTCCAGGAACTCCGCCGCGCTGAGCGCGTCCAGCCGCTCGTGGATCCCTGGCAGCCGGACGTCGAACAGCGGCAGCGCGGCCACCGGGTCCATGCGCGCCAGGTCCCGCCAGCCGAACGACGGACTGCGCGCGGCGAAGCCGAGCGCGGACCACGGCGGGGTGCGCGGGACGCCCGTGAACCCGTCCCGCAGGCCCGAGGCGTGCCACAGCGGATAGTCCGGCAGCCCGGTGAACAGGCTCAAGTCCGGGTCGATCCGCCGCAGCAGCCCGCGCAGGTTGTAGTACTGCCTGAAGAAGGCGTGGAAACCGCGGCACATCGTCGCCGCCGATCCGTCCGCGAGCGTGGTCGGCCATCCGGCCAGCCGCCCGCCGAGCGTCGCGCCGCGCTCGTACAGCACCACCGCGACCCCGCGTTCGGCCAGCGCGGTCGCCGCCGCGAGCCCCGCGATCCCGCCGCCCACCACGGCGACCCGCGGCGCACATCCGGCCGGGACCCGGGCCCGGCCCGCCGCCACGGGCAGCATCTCGGCCCGCCGGTCCCGCCCCCGGCGAGCCGCCACCGCGCGCTTCACCGCCCCGCCTCGGTGGCGCCCGGCCGGTGCGGGTGCGCACGGGGCCGGTCCGCCACCGCGGCGCCCGCCGCCTTGCGGAGCCAGGGCAGTTCGGCCACCGTGCGCAGCATGGGCGCCACCGGGGTCCGCAACCCCACCATGACGTCCTCCGCCCACCCGGTGCGGCCGTCGAGGAAGCGCAGCAGCCGCTCGGCGGGGACGCGGCGGAAGAGCGTGGTGAAGACATCGGCGCCGGTCACCCGGCCGGTGGCCAGGGCGCGCAGCATCGCCGCGTCCATGGCGAGCGCGCGGGCCGGATACGGGGCGGGCGGCACCGGGCGGCGGCCCGCGGCGAAGGCCGCCGCCACCGCGCGGGACTGCCGCTGCACCGCGGCGAAGGTGTAGCCGGTGGCCGGGCGGGTGGCGCCGCCCGCGGTGCCGATCCGGAACACATGGGCGCCCGCGTGGCGGGGGAAGCGGCCGTCGGTCATCGGGATGACGCCCTGCTCGGCGGAGAGCACCCGGAAGGGCGGCAGCCGCAGCACGGTCCCGGTGTAGTGGCGCAGGGCCGCGTCGTACGCGGTGTCGTCCAGCACCGCGGGCGAGAACTCGGTGTACTCCACCAGCGCCTCACGGTCGCTCAGCGGAAGCACATAGCCGAAGGACAGGCCCCGCTCCGGCTGCGGGGTGCGGAAGTCCATCAGCTCGGCCACCGCGGGGTCCAGGGCGGGGGCGTCGCAGCGGAGGAACCAGCCCCGGAAGTGCTGGAGCAGCGTCGTACGGGCCGGTGGCAGGGCGGCCGCGGGGCGGGAGTCGAAGGCCCACCGGGTGCGCCAGGCCACCGGGCGGCCGTCGGCGCGGACGCCCCGCACGAGGGCGCCGTCCGCGTCGTCGCACACCTCGTCCACCACCGCCTCCATCCGCCGCACCGAGGGCGCGGCGTCGAGGCGGGCGGCCACCCGGCGTTCGAAGTCGCGCGACCGCAGCATCTTGTAGACGAAGGGCGCGATCTCGCGTCTCAGCGGGCGGCCGTCGGCCCCGTGCATCCCGACCCGGCTCCAGCGGGCGGCCAGTGCTCCGTCGAACTCACCGCCCGGCTCCTCCCACCAGCACCACGTCCGCTCCGGTGGCCGCAGCCGCCCCTCCGGCGCCTCGACCAGCAGCACCCGGGGCGGGGAGGGCAGCGTGGCGAGCCGGTGGGCCAGCGTCAGACCGGCCGCGCCCGCGCCGACCACGGCCACTTCCGCGTCCCACGCCACCGCCGAGTCCTTAACGGGCTGGGCTCAGCGCCGGACGCTTCGGTGGCGGCGCATCAGGAGCACACCCCCGGCCGTGACGGCCAGGACCGCGCCACCGAGGAGGGTGGGCTTGTTCTCGCCGACCGCGGCGGGTCCGAAACCGGCGTGGACCCCGCCGGTGGGGCGGCTGCGCTCGACCGCGACCGTATCGGTGATCTTGATGCTCGGCGGACACTTCACGACCACGTCGTGGTCGCCGGACGCGGCGTCCCCGGGAATCCGGAAGTGGCCGGTGAGCACGCCGGTGTGGTTGTCGTCGAACAGGTGGAACTCGTCTCCGCCCGCGGTGCCCTTGCCGTAGGTCACGTCCGAGCCGCAGGCGGTCGTGCTGACGGTGACCGTGGACCCCGGGGCGCCGTTCCTCGGGCTGATGCGGAGCTCCGAGTCATCGGCGGCAGCGGCCGGGCCCTGCAGCGCGAGGGCACAGAGCGCCAGGCCGATGCCTGCGCCGACGGGTACGTAACGCATGAGAATCCTCCAACGGAGCAGTGGCCGACCCGGTTACGCGGCACCTGTGAGGTGTTCCGCTCATGAGCCAACCGACAGTCCGCAACCCCCGCAACACGAGGCGTCACCCCACCGCGCCACGGCCACCACTGAACTTGATCGTTTACGCAGGTCACCGGAGCGCCCTCCCGGCGCGGAGCGGAAGCGACCGGGGAGGGGCGAATGGGCCATCCGCGCGCTGCCGGCAGGCGATTCAGGCCGCGGGCCAGTTGCGCAGCAGGGCGTCGAGTGCGTCCAGGGCCCGGGACCAGGACTCCTCCGAGTCGGGGGAGCTGTGGCTGAACCCGCCGGCCAGCTCCAGGCTGACGTAGCCGTGGAAGACGCTGCCCAGCAGCCGCACCGCATGCGTCTGGTCCGGCTCCGCCAGGTCGTAGCCGCGCAGGATCGCCCGCGTCATCTGGGCGTGCCTGCCGCCCGCGCTGGCGGCCGCCGTCTTCGGGTCCAGCCGGAACTGGGCGGCGGCGTAGCGGCCGGGATGCTCACGGGCGTAGTCGCGGTAGACGTGCCCGAAGGCGGTCAGGGCGTCCTTCCCGGCCCGCCCGGCCAGGGCGTCGGCGGCCCGGTCGGCGAGTTCTTCCAGGGCGAGCAGGGCGATCCTGGTCTTGAGGTCGCGGGAGTTCTTCAGATGCGAGTACAGGCTCGCCACCTTGACGTCGAACCGCCTGGCCAGCTCCGACACGGTCACCTGCTCGAAGCCGACCTCGTCGGCCAGCTCCGCCCCGGCCCGGGTCAGACGCTCCGCGGTCAGCCCTGCGTACCCCATGCCCCTGCCTCTCCGCCGACAGCGTCATGTCGGCCGAGCCCATTATTCATTTGCCTAAGACCTTTAGGCAACTTAGCCTCCAGGTCATGAAGCCGCTGACCGAGCGAGAGATCCGCTCCGCCTTCGTCAACTGCACCAAGGGCGAGGCGAAACGCCTGTCCGTACCCCGCGACCTGGCCGACCGTCCCTGGGACGACCTGGACTACCTCGGCTGGCGAGATCCCCAGGCCTACGACCGTGCCTACCTCGTCACCACGCTGGACGACCGCCCGACGGGCCTCGCGCTGCGCTGCCCCGCGCCCGCCTCCTGGCAGACCCAGCGCGGCATGTGTTCGCTCTGCCTCACCTCCCCCGCGGGCGGCGTCTCCCTGATGGTCGCGCCGAAGGCGGGGAAGGCCAGGCAGCGGGGCGACTCGGTGGGCACCTACATATGCGGCGACCTCGCCTGCTCGCTGTACGTACGCGGCAAGAAGGACGCGGGCGCGGGCGCCCGGCTCCATGAGTCGCTGACCCTGGAGGAGAAGATCGAGCGGACCGTGACCAACCTCGCCGAGTTCCTGGCCAAGGTGACCGCCTGACCCGGGAGGTCCCGGAACGCCTCGGCCAGGGCGGATCTGACGGAACGGTGACGTGATCCACCCCGCTGCCACGGTCCGGCCGCGGGGCTATAGCCTTCCGTCGAACGCGTCCGACATGACAGAGGAGTTCCATGCGACGCAATACGCGTAGGCGGTCGAAGACCGCGAGACGGGCGATCGTCGCCACCGCCGCGTTAGCCCTGGGGGCGGGTGGGCTGGTGACGGTCAACATGTACGCCTCGGCCGACGCGGGCGGAT
The DNA here is from genome assembly GCF_040631655.1 of Streptomyces sp. NPDC019937. NCBI lineage: Bacteria > Bacillati > Actinomycetota > Actinomycetes > Kitasatosporales > Streptomycetaceae > Streptomyces > Streptomyces sp. NPDC019937. Next base: position 44,379 of record NZ_JBEYAL010000019.1, on the reverse strand, counting down.
CGCAGCAGGGTGACAGCCGCGACCGGGCACTGTCCGCCCGGGCCTCCACCATCGACTGCCCCGACGTCGGCCAGCGCCTGAGCGCGGTGCCCCAGCGGGCCAGGGCCGAAGTGGACCGGGAGTTGGCCCTGCTGGACAAGCAGGTCGCCGAGGCCTACCAGCGGCTGGCCGGCTCCCAGCGGGCGATCCAGCAGGACGCCAACTTCGCGCAGAACGCGATCATGGGGCCGCTGAAGGACAAGCGCACCGCGACCATCGACCGCATCTCGATCGCCATCGGCAGAGTGGCCGCCACTCCGCAGGGCCTCGACGGGCTCGCCACCTGCACGCTGAAGGAGCAGTCCGGCGGCGGCCAGGGCGGCGGCCAGGGCGGCGGCCAAGGCGGTGGCCAGGGCGGAAACCAGGGCGGTGGCCAAGGCGGCGGTCAGGGTGGCGGTCAGGGCCAGAAGGGCAACGGCCCGGTGGCCGCGGACTTCGTGGACATCACCCGCGTCCAGCCCAATGTGCGCACCCCGCGCCCGGCTGGGAACGCCTCCAAGGGCCTGTTCACCACCACGTGCGGCGTCAACGCCAACAAGCTCTACAACACCGACAACGTCATCGTGGCGCCCGGCGTGTCCAACGGGGCGCATCACACCCACGACTACGTCGGCAACCAGGCCAACAACGCGTTCGCCGACAACGACACCTTCGCCCGTGGCCGCACCACCTGCCAGAACCAGGGCGACAAGTCGACCTACTACTGGCCGGTACTGCGACTGCAGGACGGCACCCGCGAGTTCGACGCGGACAAGCAGGGCGGCGGCGCCGAGGGCAACTCCGGCCGCATCCTGACGGCCAAGAAGGTCACCCTGGAGTACGTGGGCAACCCGCGCGGCAAGGTGGTGGCGATGCCCAGGTTCCTGCGCATCATCACCGGCGACGCGAAGGCCTTCAGCAACGGGACGGCGAACGCCAACGCCTCCTGGAGCTGCACCGGGTTCGAGAACCGGCAGCTGAAGGACAAGTACCCGATCTGCCCGCAGGGCAGCGACGTGGTGCGCACGGCGAAGTTCCAGAGCTGCTGGGACGGCAAGAACGCCGACAGCGCCAACCACCGCTCCCACGTGGCGTTCACCGACGCCGACGGCCGCTGCCCGAAGGGCTTCGTGGCGATTCCGCAGCTCGTGCAGCGCCTGGTGTACGACGTGGACGCGCCCAGCCTGAAGGACAACGGGAAGACCCGGCCGTTCTTCGCCGTGGACGGCTTCCCCGAGCAGTTGCACAAGCCGGTCACCGACCACGGGGACTTCATCAACGTCTTCGACGAGCGTGTGATGAACCAGATGGTGCGGTGCATCAACACCGGCCGCACCTGCCGCTGAGACACCGCGAAGCCCTGCCGGCGGCCCTGCTCCGGGCCCTCGGCAGGGCTTCGCCCTCTTTTTTCAGGGCGTGCGCACCACACGGGCGTACGCCTCGGACAGCGCCGTTGTCACCTTGCCGACGCCGTACCGGTGGCCGTCCACCGCGCCGGCCGGCTGGACCTCGTACGCGGTGCCGGTGAGGAAGACCTCGTCGGCCTCGGCGAGGGCGTCCGGCTCCAGCGGGCGCTCATGGACGGGGATGCCGAGGTCGTGGGCGAGGCCGATTACGGTCTGGCGGGTGATGCCGTTGAGGAAGGTGTCGGGGACGGGGGTGTGCAGGGCTCCGTCGATGACGAGGAAGAGGTTGGCGCCGGTGGCTTCGGCCAGCAGCTCCCGGTGGTCGAGCAGCAGGGCGTCGTCGTAACCGGCCGCTTCGGCCTCGTCGCGGGCGAGGGTGCAGATGTTGTACAGCGACGCCGCCTTGGCCCGCACCGGTGCGGTGTCGGGCGCCGGGCGGCGCCAGCGGGAGGTGCCCAGGCGGATGCCCTCCTCCTGCGTCGCGTCGCCGAAGAGGTTCGGCCACTCCCAGGTGGCGATGGCGACGTGGACGCGGTTGCCCGTACCGGCGACACCGAGCTGCTTGCCGCCCCGCCACGCCACGGGCCGGACGTATCCGTCCGTGATGTCCTGCCTGCGGACCAGTTCGCGTGCGGCGTCGGCGAGTTCGGGCACGCCGAAGGGGACGGTGAAGCCCAGTTCGTGCGCGGAGGTGTGCAGGCGCTCGCTGTGCTCGGTGAGTTTGAAGATCGCGCCACCGTAGACGCGCATCCCCTCGAAGACACCACCGCCGTAGTGCAGGCCGTGGGAGAGGACGTGCAGCTTCGCGTCGCGCCACGGCACGAAGGCGCCGTCGTACCAGATGACGCCGTCACGGTCGTCGAAGGGGAGGGACGTCATCGGTCACTGCCTTCCGGGGCGTACTCGATGCGGATGGCGGTCTCCAGCGTGCGGTGGAACTCCTCGGCCTCGGCGGTGGTGGCGTGCCGGGACAGGACGAACGCCGGGTATCCGGTGAAGTCCGGGTAGGGACGCACCACATCGCCGGGGAAGAGCATCTGCACGACGTGGTCCACCCGGGGGTCGGCGCGCAGCTCGTCCAGGCCGTGGATGGCGGTGATCCGCCCCGAACCGCCGCACGGCACGATGTAGTTGGCCGCCGCGCCCGTGGCGGAGGGGGTGCGGCCGGCGCCGAGGGAGCGTGGCGGCAGCCCGGCGGCGATCCGCAGCGCGTCCGCGGCGAAGTCCAGCCCGGTGACGTTCCGGACGATGTACTCCGAGACCCCCGAACCGCCGATGCGGGCCCCCAGCTCCAGCAGGTACGGCCGGTCGCCGCGCAGCCGCAGTTCGGTGTGGGTGGGGCCGTCGGCGATGCCGAGGGCGGTGTGCGCGGCGGTGACCTCGCGCCGGATGGCGTCCCGCACCGCCTCGGGCAGGACGGCGGGCGCGCGGTAGACGCTCTCCTCGAAGTAGGGCCCTTCGGGCTCGCCCTTGTAGCCGACACCGCACACCGTCACCTCCCCGCGGTGGGCGAGGGATTCCACGGCGAACTCGGGCCCGTCGAGATACTCCTCCACGATCAGGCCCCCGGCCCGGCCCAGCTTGTCCCGGCAGATCTGCCCGACCTCCTCGACCACGGCCTTCAGCTCCTCCGGCCGTTCCGCCTTGGTGACACCGAGGCTGGAGAAGCCGTGCGCGGGCTTGACCACGACGGGGAAGTCCAGGTGCGCGGCCTCCTCCCAGGCGGAGGGGGCCTTCAGGCCGACGAAGCGGGGCACGTTGAGCCCCGCCGCGGCCAGTCGCTCCCGCATCACCCGCTTGTCCTGCGCGCCGAGCGCCGCGTCCCGCCCGATACCGGGCAGCCCGAGGAGTTCGGCGGCCTCCGCCACGAACGGCACGGCCGGGTCGTACAGGGTGCAGATTCCCTGGAACGGGGTGGTCTCGTGCAACTGCCGCAGCGTGGCCAGGGCGCCCGCCCGGTCCCCTTCGACGTCCAGCCGCAGCACCTCGGCCACGGCCGGGGGCAGCCGGTCCGCGCTCACGGTCTCGTCGGGGCGGGGGACCAGGATGAGGCGGATACCGGCGCGCTCGGCGCTGTCGAAGACCCAGGGCAGCGTCGTCCGCTGGTACACCAGGACGATGCTGGGCTGCTGTGTGTTCACGATGTTCCTCGCATCCGTGGCATTCCGGCCGGCGGGCCGGTGTCGTCGGTCGTGCCGGGGCCGGTGGCCGGAGGCCGCGCCCGGCGGGAGCCGCCCACCGTCAGCCACACCCCGGCCGAACAGGCGACGATCAGGACGAGCACGACCGGACCGGGCGGGCCCGCCCACCCCAGCGCCCATTCCCCGAGCCGGATCAGGAACGGCACCACCAGCGCCACGGCGGAGGTGAACAGCGGGCCCTTGCGCAGGATGAGTTCGTGCGAGATGAGGAAGACCGGGGCGGTGAGCCCCGCGCCGAGCAGCGCCACCCCGCCCCAGTCGGCCGCCGTGACGCCGCCCATCGGCACGAAGAGCGCGGTCGTCAGCCCCAGCATGACCGCGCCCGCCCCCGTGATGGCGGGCAGCGCGGCCAGCGGTGAGATGTCGGCCATGCGCTGCCGGTAGACGTAGCCGTAGAGGGCGTACGTGAACGTGCCGCCCAGCGCCAGCAGGGCACCGGCCAGCAGGGTGCCCCCGCCCGTCGCCCCCTCGCCGCCCGGTCCGTCCGCCACCGCGTAACCGCACGCCGCGGCCACCGCGAGCAGGGTGCCGCACATCTTGCGGACCGTGCCGCGCTCGCCGAAGGCGACGATGCCGATGACGAAGGTCACGCACGGCAGCAGCGAGACGATCAGGCCCACCCGGGAGGCGCCGATCCGGCCGATGCCGAGCAACGTACCGGAGTAGTACGCGAAGAACCCGAGGAACGCCAGCAGCAGGAACCCGCCCGGGCGGCCGAACCCCTTCCGGACGTCGGGCCAGCTGCGCGGGCGGAGCACGGCGATCACCGAGATGGCCAGGAAGCTGGCCGCCGTCCGGCCGCTCGCCACGGCGAGCGCGGGCACACCGTCCACCAGACGGGCGGACATCAGCCAGCCCGCGGCGAGCAGCAGCACCATGAGCACCGACAGCGCGGGCACCACCAGCGGTTCGCCACGCCGCGGCGGCGCCGGGGGGCCCGTCACCACTGCGCGAGCGAGAACGTCAGCGGTGGCAGCCGGTCCAGGCTCCGCCTGGCCCGCAGCAGCACCCGTTGGTCCTCGGTGAACCGGTAGCGCTGCCTGGGCTCCCCGGCGGGCGGGCAGGAGCGCACCAGGGCCTTGGCGGCGGCCCGGTACTCGTCGTCGGTGGTGACCTCGGCCTCCATCTTCTCGATGGTGGTGACGTAGTCCCGCAGCGCGGCCACGGTGGCATCCCGGTCCAGGCGCAGCAGACGGCCGTCGTCCGGGGAGCCGGTCAGCGCGCCGCGCTCACGCAGCCAGGAGTAGAGGTCCACGGTCAGGACCTGGTGGACGGTGAAGACCATGGGGACCGGGCCGAAGTCGCGCAGGACCCGCAGTCCGTGCCGCTCCGCGGTGACGAGCGTGGTGATGCAGCCCTCGGCCTTGCCGGCGGCGCAGTCGATGGCGGCCTGGGAGTTGCTGAGCACCTCATGGACCTCGGCCGTGCCGGGGACGAGCCCCCGGGGCGCCGGATGTGAGGCGACGGTGGCCGGTGCCGGCGTTCCGGCGGAGGCGAGCACCATGTTGTGCGTCGGCATGACGAAGCTGTCGACCATCGTCAAGCGGTGGAGGTTGCCGAAGACCAGGGTGTGCAGGGCCGGGTAGACGGCGCAGGCGGTCAGGGCGTGCTGCCCGTCGGCCGGGACGGCTTCCAGCGCCGCCTCGATGGAGGAATGCAGCTGGACCGTTCCCTCGACGCCGCGTCTGCGCAGCCATTCGTGTGAGGCGGCTTCCAAGTTGGTCCCCTGCGGGCCGAGTGTGTGCAGGTGGCGGACGTGATCCGGCCCGGCTTGGATATGCCGCATGATCCCCCCATGTTTTGTGTTCGCTTCGGCGGCGTTCCCCGGAAGCTGAGAGGATAAAAACAGGAGTAAACGGCAACAAACAAGAGCTTTCTGTCAAACATTCCAGATGGCGAGATTCGATGCCTGATGGATGGCGTTATTCGGCCAGCTGCGTCATTCGGCCAACTGGCCGCCGGTGTAACGGAATGCGACGCTCCGACTCCTTCGCGCCCCTCTCCGCCACTGCGTCCCCTCCGTCGCCCCCGGTCGTACGTCCGTGAGGGGCGTTGTCAGTGGGCGCACGTATGTTCATTCGTGCCGCACCGCAGTGGTGCGCAAAGTACCCCCGTGCGCAAAGGAGATGACGCGTTGTCAGCTTGGGAGAGGTCGAGCACGGCACGGGTGATCCCACCCGCGCGGCCGCGCAAGCTCGCCAAGGTCCCGTTCGTCGAGCTGGCCGACGGACGGTTGCAGGGCGTGGTGTCCAGCGGCTCGGACATCGGCCGGGTCTACGTCTCGTCGGTCGCGTCCGGCACCTACGCGTTCGCCTGCAGCACCAACAACAACCGCCCCTGTGGCGGCGCCCACGGCTCGTACTGCAAGCACATCATGGCCCTGATCAGCGAGGCGGTGCTGCAGTACGGCGCCGGGCGCGTCGCCCGCTATCTGAGGGTCGAGGCCGCGGACGGTGAGCCCACCGCGCTGACCATCACCGCCGACATGGCCGACACCTTCCCCTCGCAGGCGGCATCCCAGGCCGCCGCGGCGGTCTTCAGCCGGTTCCTGCGCCATCTGACCTACCTGGAACTCGCCCCGGTCACCGCGCCGTTGCCGGAGATGCAGTGGTTCCCGTCGACCAGGGCGGTGGCGTGATGCGCGCCGATCTGCTCGCCGAGCCCATCACCGACCTCGACGAAGCCCTGGCGGCCGTCGACGCCTTCGACCAGGCACTCGTCACCGGCCTGCTCCGCCCCCAGCCGGGCCGGGCCACCGGTACGGCCGATCTCGCCCAGGCCGTCGCGGGCACGCCGCTGGCCGCCAGGGTCGCCGAGGCGGCCGAGAAGGCGGCGGCCGGAGCCGCGGGCGAGGACCACTTCGTCGCCCTCGCCGCCGCCCGCACCGCACTGCTCGGGTCCGTCCACGACGCACTGCTGGCCCGGGCCCGGGAGGCGATCGCGCGGCCGGGTGGCGAGGAGATCGCCCCGGCCCCGGCGTCCGGTGGGCAGGAAGCGGTGAACCTGCTGGTCGCCGCCCGCTCCTGGCTGTCCGATCTGGCGCGCTCCGGATGGCAGGGCATCGACCACGACGTGGTCTCCGGATCGGCGCGCATCGTCTCCGAGATGCTTCCGGACCCGGCCCTGCGGCGCCTGGCGACGCTCCTCGACGGCTTCGCCGCCGAACTCGCCGCGTCCTGCCCGGGTGCCGCCCTGGACCGCGTTCCGGCGCGCCGTTGGGCCGACCTGTGGGCGCGGGGGCTGCTGCTGACGCTGCCCGGCGCGGCCGCCGCACCCGCGACCGGCACGGTCACCGGCCGCCTCCTGCCCCTCGGCGTCGATGTGCGGGAGCACGCGACCGCGGCACAGGCCCAGGTCCACGCGGTGTTCGAGCCCGCTGACGGCAGCACGCCCCGCCTGGTGCGGGCCAGTGTGTCGGCGCCCAAGCCCGACACGGTCGTCGGAGTCGGCATCTGGCAGCTGCTCAGGCCCCATATGTCGCTCCTGGCGGCCGTCAGCGAGGGCCGCGCGATGGACCTCACCGACATGCCGGTCACCGCCGAGGGCGACCTGCTCTGGAGCGACGAGCACGCACGCCAGGGCGAACCCGCCGACCCCTTCGCCACCGCCCGCGTCGCCCTGCCCACCGCCACCGACGCGCCGACCGCGCCCCTGGACCGGCATCCGGCGCGGATCGCCGTGCCCGTCTTCCTGGAGGGCTATGCCTGCCAGAAGGACGACGACGCGCCGGTGTTCACCATCGCCGGACATCCGCTCGCCGTCGACACCGACCGCCTTCCGGTGGCCGGTCCGCTCACCCCCGAGGCCGTCGCCGGGTCCAGCGCCTGCGTCGGACTGCTCCGCTGGGACGCCGGGGCGTATCGCGTCCAGCCCCTGGCCGTGGAGAAGACCGTGCGGAAGAAGGCCGTCGCCCTGCACGCCGGGGCATGGGCCGGGGGCACGACCGACAAGGCCGGGGTCAAGGCCGAGAAGGCCGCCACCGACGCCGTGGCCGCGCTGCGGGAGCGGGCCGGGAGGCTGCTGCGGACATGATGGAGCACACCACCCCGGACCCGGCTGAGCACACCACCCCGGACCCGGCCCACGACAACCGCCGGCAGGTCCTGTACTGGCGGCTGCTGGCCCGCCTCTTCGACCCCGAGGAGCAGGCCACCCTGGAATCGGCGAGCCTCGCGGTCGTGGAGGACATCGGGCTGCCGCCCGCCCTGCTGGACCCGCAGGCCTCCGTCGACTCCATCGTGCAGCGCCACCCGGGGCTGGCCGACGAGTTCGACGGTCTGATGACCCCCGAGCCCGGCGAGGACGGAGCGCGCGACCGGGCCGCCGAAGTGCGGCGCGCGGCGCTCGCCTCGAAGGTTCTGCTCAACGTCTTCGCCCCCGGCTCCGGCACGGTCACCGCCGGACAGCTGGCGCGCTGGCAGTCCGACGCGGGCTGGCTGGAGCGCGCCCTCGGCTGCGAGCCCGGTGCGCTGCGCGGGGGCCGCTCCGGCGGGACTCCCGGCGGGAGGGCGGCGGGGCCGGGCGTCAGCCCGACCGGCACCGGCGGCCCGGGCACCACGCCCGACCTCAGCCGGCTGATTCCGGAGATCGGCCCGGAGCTGGGCGCCCTGGAGGCCGACCTCGTCAAGCGGATGCGTCTGCGCGAGGTGCTGGCCGACCCCCGGCTCGCCGCGCAGCTGACACCGAGCATGTCGCTCATCGAGCAGCTGCTGCGGGACAAGGACAATCTCTCGGGCGTGGCCCTGGCCAACGCCAAGGCGCTGATCCGCCGGTTCGTCGACGAGGTCGCCGAAGTGCTGCGCACCCAGGTGGAGAAGACCACGGTCGGCGCCCTGGACCGCTCCGTCCCGCCCAAGCGGGTGTTCCGCAACCTCGACCTCGACCGCACGATCTGGAAGAACCTCACCAACTGGAGCCCGGAGGAGGAGCGGCTGTACGTCGACCGCCTCTACTACCGGCACACCGCCCGCAAGACGACGCCGCAGCGGCTGATCGTCGTCGTGGACCAGTCGGGCTCGATGGTCGACTCGATGGTGAACTGCACCATCCTGGCGTCCATCTTCGCCGGGCTCCCCAAGGTGGACGTGCATCTGATCGCGTATGACACACAGGCGCTCGACCTGACGCCGTGGGTGCACGACCCCTTCGAATCCCTGCTGCGCACCAACCTCGGGGGCGGCACCGACGGCACGGTCGCCATGGCCCTGGCCCAGCCGAAGATCGCCGAGCCCCGCAACACCGTCGTGGTGTGGATCTCCGACTTCTACGAATGGCAGAGCGAGCCGCTCTTCGAGAGCATGGCCGCCATTCACCGCTCGGGAGCCAAGTTCATCCCGGTCGGCTCGGTGACCAGCTCCGGACGCGGCAACGTCAACCCGTGGTTCCGGGAGCGCTTCAAGGATCTCGGTGCGCCGGTGCTCTCCGGCCACATCCGCAAGCTCGTCCACGAGCTCAAGACGTTTCTCGCCTGATCCCCTCTACTTTTCTACTTTCCTGCTCAACTTTTCTGCTCAGAAAGGCCCTGTGATGTCCGACCTGTTGCGCGCCCCCGCCGAGATCAAGTACGCCGAGGAGCTGGACTGGCTGGAGTCCATCGACGACAACCCCAAGCCCTTCTCCTGGCGCCTGTCCCCGAAGATGATCCGCCTGTTCATCCTGGGCTCCGAGCGCTCCGACGGCCTGGACCGGGACATCGCCCAGAAGTGGTTCGGCGACCGCAGCTTCGTCGAGCGCTCCGTCGTCACGCTGGCCTCCGACCGCGGCCTGCTGCTCATCGGAGACCCCGGCACCGGTAAGAGCTGGCTGGCCGAGCTGCTGTCCGCCGCGATCTCCCGCAACTCCACCCTGGTGGTGCAGGGCACTGCAGGCACCACCGAGGACCACATCAAGTACTCCTGGAACGTGTCCATGGTGATCGCCAAGGGCCAGTCGCGGGAGGCGATGATCCCCTCGCCGATCATGACCGCCATGGAGACCGGCGCGATCGGCCGCTTCGAGGAACTCACCCGCTCCACCAGCGACGTCCAGGACGCGCTGATCTCGATCCTCTCCGAGAAGTACATCTCCGTTCCCGAACTGGACAGCGACAGCATCGTCTTCGCCAAGCCCGGTTTCTCGGTCATCGCCACCGCCAACAGCCGCGACCGGGGCGTCAACGACCTGTCCTCGGCCCTCAAGCGCCGCTTCAACTTCGTCCGCATCCCGGTCATGACGAACAAGAAGAGTGAGGCGGAGATCGTCCGCTTCCGCACCGAGGAGCTGCTGCGCCGCCACCAGCTCGAGCTGGACGTGCCGCCGACGCTGCTCGACGTCCTGCTGCGGAGCTTCGCCGATCTGCGCGCCTCGGCGGCCGCGGCGGGCAGCGACGACGAGAAGCTGGAGTCCGCGCTGTCCACCGCCGAACAGATCGGTGTGCTCGAGGACGCGATCCTGCACAGCAACTTCTTCGGCGAGCGCGCCCTGACCGCCCACACCCTCGCCACCTCGCTCGTCGGGTCGCTGGCCCGGCGCGAGCCCGAGGACCTGGCCATCCTCAACAAGTACCTGCACGGTGTCGTCGAGCCGCGCAGCAAGGAAGAAGGCGGATCCTGGCCGGAGTTCCTCGAGGGCGGCCGCGACGCGATCGCCACCCTGTCATGAGCCGCCCCGCCATGAGCGACCCCGCCATGAGCGGCACGCACCGGGGGACCTTCGAAGCCCTGCGCGCGCAGCTGCGCGAGGCCGCCGCGACGTTCGCCGACGGGCCCGACGCCCTGGAGGACATCCTCCTCGGTCTCGTCGACGACGTCGACCGCGCGGCGGGCGAGCCACTGGAGATCTTCCCCGTCTGCCACCACTCGCCCGCCTCGGCGATCGCGATGGCCCGCCGTCTGCGCCAGAAGCAGCCGAAGGTCGTGTACCTGGAGCTGTGCGAGGACATGGCGCCGCTGCTGACCGAGCTGCGCAACTGCCGCCTCCCGGTGGCGGTCCAGGCGTTCGCGAGCGACATCGACGGCTTCCCGGCCGAATGGTCCCCGCTGTCGGTGGTCGCACCGGTCACCGAGGCCTCGGCCGAGTACCAGGCGATCGCCTACGCGCTGGACACCCCCGGAGTCGAGCTGGTCCTCGTCGACCGTTCCTCGGACCACGTCTTCCAGTGGGACACGCGCGCCACGCGCCCCGAGGAGCCCGGCGCCGACGAGGGGGAGCCGGGCGCGCCCGCCGCCGACGAAGAGGCCGCGCTGCACGGTGACGCGGTCGGTGTCGAGATCGGCGACCTGCGGCCGCGCTTCGCGCAGCTGGAGGAGCACCTGCTGCGCCACGGCAAGGTGCGCCACTGGTCGGAGTGGTGGCACCAGTACGTCGAGCTGCCGCTCGGCGACGGCGACCACGACACCTACCGCCAGGTCATGTTCCTGATCGGCAGCCTCTTCCGGCGCCTCGCGCCCGGCGATCCGCACCGGGTGCGCGTGGACGAGGACCGCGAGCGCCACATGTGGACCAGGATGCGCGAGCACCTGGCCGCCACCGGCACCGATCCCGCGGACTGCCTCTACGTCTGCGGCGCCTTCCACGCCGCCAGCCGCGTCGAGGAGTTCGGCGTCCACGGCGCCGACACCTACCGGATCAGCCCGCGCACCGCCACCACCTGGCAGTACGGCCTGATCCCGTCCAGCCACGCGGCGATCGAGGCGCAGTTCGGTCTCGCCGCCGGTTCGGTGTCGATCGCCGCCACGGTCTGGGCGAAGAACGTCAAGCGCACCCGGGTGGAGCCGTTCCGCCTGGCAGGACAGGCGGGGACGAAGAAGACCAAGCCCCGGAAGCACACGGCCGCGCCCGCGCCCACCACCCCGGCACCGGCCTCCGACAAGCTGACCGGCTTCCTGCGGCAACCGCCCGTCCTGGACCGGCTGGACGAGACCGAACTGCTCGGCTGGTCGGTGGAGATCGTGCGCGCCGCCCGCCGGAACGGGTACCTCGCCTCCACCGCCGACGCCATCGCCGTCTTCGAGACGTCGATCCTGCTGGCCGGGATGCGCGACCGGGCCAAGCCCACGCCGTACGACTTCCAGGACGCGGCCGTCACCTGCATCGAGAAGGACACCGTGCCCGGCCGGCGCGATGTGCGCCGGCTCGTGGAGATCATGTTGGGCGGCGACCGGATCGGGAAGGTCGGCTACGACGCGCTGCCACCCCTGGCCCGCGACGTGCACGACCGGCTCGCGCCGCTGAACCTGAAGCTCCAGCAGCGCGGCGTGCAGCGGGCGCTGCTGGACATCGCCTCCCGGCCGGAGCTCCAGCAGTGCTCCGACGTGCTGTGGATCCTGCGCTATCTGATGCCGCACGGCACCGCGCGGCCGATCATGGGCGAGCGGACCCTGGGGGAGCGGCCGATCCAGGAGTCCTGGGACGTGGCGCTGGGCACCCATCAGCGGGCGCTCATCGAGCTGGGCTACGAGGGCGTCAGCATCGAGCAGGTCCTGGAGCAGCGCCTTCGCCGCGCGGCGTACGACCCCCAGGCCACCGCGGCGACCGTCCTCGAAGCCGTCGAGGACGCGACGCTGCATCTGCGTGGCCGCCGTCTCGCCGACGAGCTGGGCACCCGCGCCCTGGAGGTGCTGTCCGCCGAGCGCGGCGTCGACGGGGCACCGGAGGTGCTGCGCCGGGTGCGGCGGCTGCTGGCGTACTACCGCACCAGCGAGCCGGTGCTGCCACCGTGGATCGAGTCCTTCGTCAAGGCCGGATACGCGCACTACTGCACCCTGCTGCCGACGGCGTTCACCGACGACGACGCCACCGTCCGCCAGGTGGCGGCGATGCTGGGGTTCCTGTTCAGCATGGAGGGCCTGGCGCTGTCGCTGGGCTGCGACCGCACCCAGCTGGAGCTGGCCGTCGCCCAGTCGCATCCGGCGGACCCGTCGAAGACGGCGCTGCTGTGGGCGGCACAGCAGCAGCTCGGGCACCTCTCCCGCACGGACCTCCGGGCGAGGTGCGACGAGCTGCTGGCCAACCCCCTGGTGGTGCCCGCCTATCCGCGCTACCTCAGCGGCTTCGTCCACGCCCTGGAGCCCGTCCCGGGCCTCACCGACTTCGTCGTGGAGGCGGTGTCGCACGCCTTCGGGCGGCTGCCGGACACGGTGCTGCTGCCCTGGCTGCCGACCCTGATCACCACCCTGCGGTCGGGCGGCGCCGATCTGGCGCCCCTGCTGATCCGCGAGGCCGGACGGATCTTCCCCGGCCGTCTGGGAGCGCTGGACGCCTGGGTGCCGCCGTGGCAAGCACCACCCGAGCCGGAGACGGCTCGCCCCGCGCCCGGCGCGGAGGGTCACCGCCGTGGCGCGCTGCTCGCCGCCCACCCCGCGACCTGCGACGCGGTGGCGGACCTGCTGGGCTGCGACGGGACATGGCCGACGGCGGACTCCCACCCGGCAGGCGCGGCGCTGGCCGGTCGCCATCCGGACACGGCGGTGGCCCTGGAGGCGCTGCTGAGCGGCACCTGACCCCGACCACGACGGTCAGGGCGGGTTCAGTCGACGAGGTCGAGGGCGGCGGTGAGAACGCTGTCGCTGTCGATGCCGTGGTACCGGTAGACCTCGTCGAGGGCGCCGCACTGGCCGAACCGGGTCACACCGAGCGTGGTGACGGGCACCTGATGCACGGTGGCGAGGAAGGCCAGGGTGTGCGGGTGACCGTCGAGCACGGTGACCAGCGGGGTGGCCCGGTCGGCGGGGAAGACCCGGTCGAGGATCCAGTACGGTTCCTCCGCCAGGCCGCGCCGGGCCTGCAGCGCGCGGAACAGCAGGTCCGGGCTGGTCACGCACACCACATCGGCGCCATGGCCGAGCGCGTCGAGCCGTTCGGCCGCGGCCAGGGCCTCGGGGACCAGGGCGCCCATCGCCGCGATCGTCACCACCGGCTTGTCGTGGCGCCGCAACCGGTACCCGCCCGCGACCACCTGCCGGCGCCGTCGCTCCCGCGCGGCGGGGTCGGTGGGCACGGTGGCCAGGGACTGGTCCACCGGCCGGGTGGACAGCCGCAAGTAGGCCGAACTCCCCTGCGGGCGGCCGAGGTTGCCCAGCGCGGCGAGCAGACACCACTCGGTGTCGAGGGCGAAGGCGGGCTCGTAGGACACACATCCCGGCTGCTCTATGCCGAGCGAAGGGGTGGTGATCGACTGGTGTGCGCCGCCCTCCGGGGCGAGGGTGACACCGGACGGGGTGCCCACCAGAATGGACTGCCCGCCCGCGTACATGCCGAAGGACCACGGCTCGAGCGCCCGGTTGACGAAGGGGTCGTACACCACGCCGATGGGCAGCAGCGGCTGCCCCCAGCGGCTCCAGGTGGCGCCCAGCTCGCCCAGCAGACCCACCAGGTTGGTCTCGGCGATGCCCAGCTCCACATGCTGGCCGGTCGGCTTCTCCCGCCAGTGCAGGATCGTCTCGGCGTCGTCGGCGAACCAGTCGGTGTCCTCCGTGGCCGACCACACCCCGACCTTGTTCAGCCAGCCGCCCAGGTTGGTGGTCGAGCTGACGTCCGGGCTGACGGTGACGATGCGGCCCGCCGCCTCCGGTGCCCGGCGGGTGAGGTCCAGCAGCGCCCTCCCGAGCGCCTGCTGGGTGTGACCGGTCCCGGTGGGCGCCGGGCGGCCGAGGTCGGCCGGAACGGCGGGCGGCTGCCGCGGCTCACGCTCGGGCCGGCGCAGCCGGTGCGCGGCGGCCGCGCACAGGGACGCCTCCGCCGAGCCGTCGGGGAAGAGGGCCCACGGACGCTCCGGATCCGCCCCCAGCCGCTCGGCCAGCGGGCGCATCTGATCACCCGTCAGCAGCGAGGAGTGGTTCTGCGGATGGCCCTCGACGGGCAGCCCGTGACCCTTGACCGTGTACGCGAAGATCACGGTCGGCCGGGTGTCGTCGATGGTGTCGTACGCCTCCAGGAGGGCGCCGAGGTCATGGCCGCCCAGGTTGCGCAGTGCGGCAAGCAGCGTGGCGTCGTCCAGCCGCGCGATGAGGCCGGCGATGGGACCGGCCGTGGAGCCGCTGCCGGGCAGCCGCTCGCGCAGCTGGCCGGCGGTGCAGCGCAGCAGGCGCTGGTACTCGGGGTTGCCCATGGCGTCGATGCGGGTGCGCAGGGCGTCCCCGCCGGGCCGGGTGAACAACTCGCTCAGCAGGTTCCCGTACTTGAGCGTGAGCACCTGCCAGCCGGCGGCGGTGAACATGCCCTGCAGCCGGCCGGCGGCGATGCCGGGCACCACGCGGTCCAGGGACTGCCGGTTCAGGTCGACGATCCACGTCACCTCGCCCAGGGAGGACACCACCGGGTCCTGGATCGCCTCCCAGATCGCCCCCTCGTCCAGCTCCGCGTCGCCGAGCAGGGAGTACTGCCGTCCCGTCCCGGCGCCGCCGAAGCGTCCCTCCACATAGCGCCGCGCGAGCGCACCCCACAGGGGAGCGGTGGCGCCGATACCGACCGAGCCGGTGGAGTAGTCGACGCGGTCGGGATCCTTGGACCGGCTGGGGTAGCTCTGCAGTCCGCCGAACGCGCGAAGCGTCGTCAGGTAGGACTCGTCCAGCTCGCCGAGCAGGTAGTTGATGGCGTGCAGCACCGGTGAGGCGTGGGGCTTGACCGACACCCGGTCCTCGGCCGTCAGCGTGTGGAACCACAGCGCCGTCATGATCGAGGTCATCGACGCGCTGGACGCCTGGTGGCCGCCGACCTTCAGCCCCGTGGGGTTCGGCCGCACCCGGTTGGCATGGTCGATCATGGCCGTGGACAGCCACAGCACCCGGCGCTCGACCGCTTCCAGCGTGCCGAGCGTGCCGAGGTGTTCCTTCCCGGCCGGGTCCTTGCCCGGGGCCCCCGAGAAGGCCGCGTCCATGACCACATCAACCACCTCCGCCGCCTGGACCTGGTGTCCAGGAATACCGTGTGATGCGAGAAGTAGACAGAGCGCTCCCGTTCCGCGCAACATGTCTCCTTCCGGCTGGGCACATTGCCCATTGCCCCGGGGGACAAGACGGTCCCGATTGATCAACGTGACCAATGGCCCGGCGGCCGACACCACCCACGCGCGGCGTCCCCGTCGCGGAGCGCTCGATTCCACGGCACGTCGCATCGCGATGTGATTGATACCGTGCCGCGTGCGTCACTCGCTGATGGCGCGACGCTCCGGGCCCGGGCGGTGATCCGCCCGGGCCCGGAGGTTCGGTGTTCAGGCCCGCACGAGCCGGGTGATGGCCTTGGACGCCTCGGTGACCTTGGCCCTGGTGACCGGCCACGGTGGTCTCCTCGTCATCGTCCCCGGCTCATTGGTCCGCGGCCCGGAAGCCACGGAGCCGGAGGCTGTTCCCGACCACGAACACGGAGGAGAAGGCCATGGCGGCTCCGGCGATCATCGGGTTGAGGAGTCCGGAGGCGGCGAGCGGGAGGGCGGCGACGTTGTAGGCGAAGGCCCAGAAGAGGTTGGACTTGATGGTGCCCAGGGTCTTGCGGGACAGCCGGATGGCGTCGGCCGCGGCCCTGAGGTCGCCGCGCACCAGGGTCAGGTCTCCGGCCTCGATGGCGGCGTCGGTGCCGGTGCCCATGGCGAGGCCGAGGTCGGCCTGGGCGAGGGCCGCGGCGTCGTTGACACCGTCGCCGACCATCGCCACCGAACGGCCCTCGGACTGGAGCCGCTTGACCACGTCCACCTTGTCCTGCGGCATGACCTCGGCGATCACCTGCCCGGGGTCCACGCCCACCTCGGCGGCCACCGCCTCGGCGACGGTCTTGTTGTCGCCGGTCAGCAGCATGGGGGTGAGACCGAGGCGCCGCAGCCGCCTGATCGCTTCCGCGCTGGTGTCCTTGACCGCGTCGGCCACCTCCAGGACCGCGCGGGCCTCGCCGTCCCACGCCACCGCGATGGCGGTACGGCCGGCGGCTTCCGCCTCCGCCCTGGCCCGCTCCAGCTCCCGGGGCAGGGAGATGGCCCACTCCGCCAACAGCTTGGTCCGGCCGACCAGGACCGCGTGGCCCTCCACGACACCCTGGACACCGAGCCCGGCGACGCCCGCGAAGTCCTCAGGAGTCGGCAGGCCGCCCACCCGGGCGGACGCCCCCGCGGCGACGGCCCGGGCGATGGGGTGTTCGGAGGAGTGCTCCAGGGCGCCCGCGAGCCGCAGCACATCCGTCTCGTCCGTGCCGTCGGCGGTGTGCACCGCGAGCAGCGTCATCCGGCCGGTGGTGACGGTACCGGTCTTGTCCAGGACGATGGTGTCCACCTTCCGCGTGGTCTCCAGGACTTCGGGCCCCTTGATGAGGATGCCGAGCTGGGCGCCGCGGCCGGTGCCGACCATGAGGGCGGTCGGGGTGGCCAGGCCCAGGGCGCACGGGCAGGCAATGATGAGGACGGCGACCGCGGCGGTGAAGGCGGCGGTCAGGCCCGCGCCGTTGCCGAGCCAGAAGCCCAGCGTGCCCAGGGCCAGGGCGATCACGACCGGGACGAAGACCGCCGAGATCTTGTCGGCGAGCCGCTGGGCTGCCGCCTTGCCGTTCTGCGCGTCCTCCACCAGCTTGGCCATGCGGGCGAGCTGGGTGTCGGCGCCGACCCGGGTCGCCTCCACGACCAGACGGCCCCCCGCGTTGAGCGTGGCCCCGGTGACGTTGTCGCCGACACCGACCTCGACCGGAACCGACTCGCCGGTGAGCATGGAGGCGTCGATCGCGGAGGTGCCCTCGGTGATCGTGCCGTCGGTGGCGATCTTCTCCCCGGGCCGGACCAGGAACCGGTCGCCCACCGCCAACTCGCCGACCGGCACGCGCTGTTCGCGTCCGCCGCGCAGGACCGTGACCTCCTTGGCGCCCAGCTCCATCAACGCCCTGAGAGCCGCGCCCGCTTTCCGCTTCGACCGTGCCTCGACGTACCGCCCGGCGAGGATGAACGCGGTGGCACCGGCCGCGGCCTCCAGGTAGATGCTCCCGGCGCCGTCGGTGCGGGCGATGGTGAACTCGAAGGCGTGGGTCATGCCGGGCGTGCCGGCCGTGCCGAAGAACAGGGCCCACAGCGACCACAGGAACGCCGCGGTCGTGCCGACGGATATCAGCGTGTCCATGGTGGCCGCGCCGTGCCGGGCGTTGGTCCAGGCCGCCTTGTGGAAGGGCCAGGCGGCGTACGTCACCACGGGCGCGGCCAGTGTCAGGGACAGCCACTGCCAGTACTCGAACTGCAAAGCGGGAACCATCGCCATCGCGATCACGGGGACCGCGAGAGCCACGGCAGTGGTCAGCCTCTGCCGCAGCGGCCGCAGTTCGTCGTCCCCCTCGCTCTCCGCGCCGGAGCCCGGCGCCGCACCAGTGGCCACGCGGTCCGGCTCGGGCTCCCGGGCGGTGTATCCCGTGGCCTCGACCGTGGCGATCAGTTCCGCGACGGCGATGTCCTCCCGGAAGGTGACCTTCGCCTTCTCCGTGGCGTAGTTGACGGTGGCCTCGACCCCGTCCATGCGGTTGAGCTTCTTCTCGATCCGGGCGGCGCACGAGGCGCAGGTCATGCCGCCGATGGCGAGTTCGACCTCTTCGGCGCCGGGCGTGGTGGTGGTCATGTCTGCTCCTCGCAGCTCACGGATGTGACACGTGAAGGAAGGGTGGCGGGGCCGTGGCCGGGGCGGCCCCGCCCCGGGTTGCGGCAGGTCAGCCGTCCGCGCGGCCGGCATAGCCGTAGCCGGCCTCGTCGACGGTCGTGGCGATCAGCTTGTCGAGCGCCTCGTCGGGCACGGTGGTGGTCGTGACGGTCACCAGGCCGGTGCCGGTCCCGACCTGGACGGATTTGATGTCGTCGAGGGCTTCCACGGCCCTGGTGACGACGCCCTGGCAGTGAGCGCTGCCGACGCCGTTGACCTTGTAGACGACCGTGCTCTCCGAGGTGGTGTGGCAGCTTCCGTCAGGGGTGCAGCAGTCGGACATGGGTTCCTCCGGACTCGGTGACAGTACCCCAGGGGGGTATGTGTGAAGACTCCGTCCTGTATACCCCCTGCCGGTATGATGCGCAAGGTCCGACCCGTGCTTGACATGATACCCCTTGGGGGTATGTTGACGTGCGGAAGGCCGCATCACGGGCGGCCGGGAGACGAGGAGTGCGCCATGAACACCGGACTGCGGATCACCGCCTTCGCCGCCGCGCTCGCCGCGACCTTCGGCACCGCGTACGGCGTGGGCAGCGGGGTCGGCGAGATCTCGCCCGAACCCGCGAGCTCGACTCACGGTGAGCACGCGGACGCCGCGCGCCCTGGAAGGGGCGGCGGTCATGAGGGAGGCCACGACGGGGGCCGGGCGGCCACCCCGCCCGGAGGTCTGCAGATCTCCGACGGGGGTTACACCCTCGACCTGAAGACCCCGCGCCTTGAGGCCGGCGAGCGCGCCGACCTACGCTTCGCCGTCGTGCGGAACGCGTCGGGACGTCAGGTCACCGACTACACCCGGGAACACGACAAGGAGCTGCATCTGATCGTCGCTTCGCGCGACCTGGCGGAGTACCGCCATCTGCACCCGGCCCGGGCCGCCGACGGCACCTGGTCCACTCCCGTGGACCTGCCCCGGGCCGGCGGCTACCGCGTCTTCGCGGACTTCAAGCCCAAGGGCGGGGAAGCGCTGACGCTCGGCGCCGACCTCGCCGTGTCCGGAGCGTACGAGCCGAAAGCGCTGCCCGCGCGCGGCACCACGGCCGAGGCCGACGGATACGAGGTCGAGCTGGGCGGCGGCCTGACCCCGGGCAAGGCCGGTGAGCTGACGCTGACCGTCGCCAGGAACGGCAAGCCGGTGCGCGACCTCCAGCCCTACCTCGGCGCCTACGGCCACCTGGTCGCCCTGCGCTCCGGCGACCTGGCCTACCTGCACGTGCACCCCAACGGCGAACCGGGCGACGGCGAGACCGAGTCCGGCCCCGGCATCTCCTTCACGGCGACGGCGCCGAGCCCCGGTGCGTACCGGCTGTTCCTGGACTTCAAGCACCAGGGCAAGGTCCGCACGGCGGCCTTCACGGTGCACACGCGCGGCGCGGGCGAGCAGGCGGACAGCACCCCCGAACCCGAGCACTCGCACTGACGGGCCGTGACCAGCGCCTTGGTGACAGCGACCGAGTCCGGCAGGGCCTACCCGGCGCCGAGGACGGAGGGGTGGTGGCCAGGCGGCGCCAGTGAGACGCCGGGTCTCGAGGTCGAGCACGCCGATGACGCTCTCCACCGTGGCGGCCAACGTGCGGTCGGCGCGCCGGAGTTCCTGGGTGACCCGGCCGGTCTTCTTGTCGGCGCCGTCGTACGTGAACACGCAGGTGACGTCCCTCCACCGGGTCGACGCCGGCCTCCCGTACGCAGGTCCAGCGGCATGGTTGGCGGTCACACCGCACATCATTCCCGGTCGGTGCCGAGCGTGTCGTGGCTTTGCGCCGACCGAGCCGCGCGTCGGCGCCGACGCGCGGGGCGCGCCTGGTCTACGAACGCCGCCGCCTCGCCACGGCAATGCCCGTTCCGATACCCGTGATCACCAGCCCGAGCCCACCGAAGATCAGCGGCAGCAGCCACAGCGAGACGAATCCGTTGATGCGCGCGTCACCGGGGGAATCGGCGCGGTACAGCACCTCGACCCGGTCACCTTCGTCGTAGGACGGTGGATTGGAACCCGTCGAGCTCCGGAACGTCCTCGAGGTGCCCTCCGCCGACGTGAACTCGACCACCGGGTACGCCGCGGGCTTGTTGCTCTGCGTCGCCTTGCGGGACGCGCCGCTGCTGTCGTTCCGCCACTCCAGCGCCACCACCGTGCCCTGGGCGCGCTTCGCGTCCGTCAGGAACGAGACCGACACCCCCGCCAGGATCAACCCGATGACCAGGAACACCGCTCCGAAGGCGATCACCCCGACGATGATCCACCGGCTGGCACCCTGCCCACGCTGACGCACCTGAACCCGCACGAAATGTCCCCCTCGCTCATCTGGAATGAGAGGACGCTATCCCAGGCACCCGGTCGCCGTGCTCCCGCCCCCCGCGCACGGTCCCGCGTCCGTACCCAACCGGCCTCGCATCCGTGTGCCGCAGGTCAACCGGTCGCCGCGTCAGGTCCTGGGGCGCACCCGGATGCCGGCCCGGTCGTACGCGCCGTACGTGATCAGGTCCTCGGCGACGAGCAGCACCACCCAGGACTCGCCCCGCTCCCACACCAGGCACCTGTTCACCGTCTCCTCCTCCCCGAGGGGATCGCACTCGCCCTCGGGCAGCGGGTCGCCGAGCCGGGCGCGGAGCATCCCGGACACCTGCTCGTACTGGGCCGCGAAGTCCTCGGCCGTGGCCTCGGGGTGCACATCCGCCCGGCTGTGGAAGGGGCCGAACTCGTTGTCCCACTCCTCCGGGTCGCTCGGATCGGTGAAGTACGCGAAGGGGTGTTCCACGAAGCAGCCCGTCCGGCACCCGGGGTGCTCGCAGACCACGGTGGGGTCCGGTCGGCGGCGGCACCCGGGGGCTTCCCCGAGCAGCAGCCACCAGTCGTCCACCATCTCCTCCCCGCTGATCCACCAGGGTTCTTCCCAGCCCACGCCCGGCGCCCCGGGGTCCGCGCCGGCGCACCAGCCGTTGCGCGCGAAGGCGTCCTCGAACGCCTGCCGGCTCCAGGGCAGGTCCGCGAGTTCGATCACGCGGTCCACCAGGGCGTCGTCGAAGGGCAGCAGTTGCATAGCCATGGAGGAACGCTATCCGGCCGGGTGAGGCCGGTGTCCGGTCGGAGGCGAAGCCGCTCAGCGCGTCTTCTGGAGGCCGATCGGGCCGGTCGGGGCGGTCCCGTCACCGGGAGTGTGCCGGGTCTCGCGGGCGAGGCCGACGGTGACGATGGTCAGCGCGCTCATGAGGGCGATGAAGAGGACGACGCCGGTGATGCTGTGGTCGAACCAGAGCAGGAGGGCGGAGCAGAGCATGGGGGCGAGCCCGCCGGTGAGGACGGTGCCGATGTTGTTGGCGATGCCGACGGCGCTGAACCGGACGCTGGTGTCGAAGAGTTCGGCGAAGAAGGCGGGCTGGGAGCCGAGGACGGCGGACTGGCCGATGCCGAGGGTGACGAAGAGCGCGGCCCAGATGGCCCACGTACTACCGGTGTCGACGATCTGGAAGAAGGGCCAGGCGGAGGCGAGCAGGAGGGCGGCGCCGAGGATGGAGACGGGGCGCCGGCCGATGCGGTCGGACAGGGCGCCGAAGAGGGGGACGGTGAGGAGTTTGACGGCGGCGATGGCGGTGATGCCGCTGAGGAGACCGGCGGTGGCCAGTCCGCGGTCGTCGGCGTAGGTGAGGGAGAAGGTGCCGAAGACGTAGTAGCCGGCGTTCTCGGCCGCGCCGGCGCCGATGACGATGAGCATTTCCTTCGGGTAGCGGCGCCAGGCGCTCATGCAGCGGCTTCCGGCGATGCGCCGGCGCAGGGGGAGTGCGGGGGCGGGCGTCTGAGGGGTGGCTTCGCGCTGGAAGTCGGCGGTTTCGGGCAGGGAGCGCCGCACCCACAGGCCGAAGAAGGTGAGGACGGCGCTGAGCAGGAAGGGGACGCGCCAGCCCCAGGAGAGGAAGGCGTCTTCGGAGAGCAGGCCGGTGATGACGGCGAAGGCTCCGGTGGACAGCAGGGTGCCGGTGCCGGTGCCGATGGCGGGCAATGAGGTCAGCAGGCCCCGCCACTTGGGGGGAGCGTTCTCGAAGAGGATGATCAGCGCTCCGGTCTTCTCGCCACCGGCGGCGAAGCCCTGGACGAAGCGGAGCGCCGTCAGCAGGATCGGTGCCGCGATGCCGATGTGGCCGTAGGTGGGCAGCAGGCCGATGCCCGTGGTGGCCGCGCCCATGAGCAGGAGTGTGGCGACGAGTACGCCCTTGCGTCCCTTGGTGTCCCCGCGTTCGCCGAAGTACGCGCCGCCGAGGGGGCGGGCGAGGAAGCCGATGGCGAAGGTTCCGAAGGCGAGGATCGTGCCCACCAGAGGGCTGCTGCCGGGGAAGTACAGCTTGTTGAACACGAGGCCGGCGGCGATGCCGTAGAGGGCGAAGTCGTACCACTCGACGGTCGTGCCGAAGATCGCGGCCAGGGCGACGCGGGGTTGGACCAGCGGCCGGCGGCCGGGCGGTTGCGTGGGTGTCGTCACTGCGGCTCCTTTGCCATGAATGCGTACCGTCTGGTGGTACCGACGTTCCGCTGTATGGTGCGGTGATGCTACGAAGGTGTTCGCCTCCTGGCAACAGCTAGCGCCGCGCGATCTCGCTCCTGGTGCGGCCGCCTCGGTGATTCTCGTGCGTACCGCCAGGTGGAACTCTTGTGCCGTAGTACGGTTCGATGGTGTGATGGGAAGCGCCGCCACCCCGTCGTTCCCGCCCCGCCGGACGTGGCCCGCATCCTGGCCACGCTCAACAGCCCTGGAGGGAAAGCCAGTTGACCTCGTACGACACCCAGGCCCCGCTCGGCGACCCCACCCCCCTCGCGTTGCTGGACGGCGTGCGCGTCCTGGACCTCACCAACGTCCTGGCCGGTCCCTTCGCCGGATACCAGCTCGCCCTGCACGGCGCCGAGGTCCTCAAGGTGGAGATGCCGGGGTCCGGAGACCTGGCCCGCCGGCTGGGCGCCGACCGTGAACTGAGCGAGGACCTGCTCGGGGCGTCCTTCCTGGCGCAGAACGCCGGAAAGCGCTCCCTCACCCTGAACCTCAAGGACCCGCAGGGCCGCGAGGCGCTGCTGCGCGCCGTACGCGAGTACGACGTGCTGATCGAGAACTTCCGCCCGGGCGTCATGGACCGGCTGGGCGTGGGCTGGCAGGCCCTGCGCGAGGAGAACCCGCGGCTGGTCTACTGCGCGATCTCCGGGTTCGGGCAGAGCGGACCGCTGCGGGCCCGCCCGGCCTACGACCAGATCGTGCAGGGCCTGTCCGGCATGATGAGCGTCACCGGCACCCCCGAGAACAGTCCGCTGCGTGCCGGGTTCCCCGTCGCCGACACCCTCGGCGGAATGGCCGCCGCGTACGCCGTCGCCGCCGCCCTGGTGCGCCGCGAGCGCACCGGCGCGGGGGCCTGCCTGGATGTGTCGATGCTGGAGTCGGCGCTCACCGCGATGGGCTGGGTGACGTCCAACTACCTCATCACCGGGCATCCGCCGCAGCCCATGGGCAACGAGAACTTCACCGCCGCCCCGTCCGGCACCTTCGCCACCGCCGACGGCCATCTGAACATCGCCGCCAACCGGCAGCGGCAGTTCACCACGCTGTGCCGGCTCATCGGCCGCGCCGACCTCATCGACGACGAACGGTTCGCCCACCCCGCGGACCGCAAGACGCACCGGGACGAGCTGCGCCACGAGGTGGAGAAGGGGCTGAGCCTGCGTACGGCCAAGGAGTGGGAGGACATCCTCTCCGACGCGGGCGTGCCCGCCGCCCGGGTGCTGTCCGTGCCCGACGCACTGGGGCTGGAGCAGCTGGCCGAGCGGGACTTCGTGCGCACCCTGCCCTTCCCCGGCGGGCGCTCCCGCCCGCTGCGCGTGCTGGGCAGCCCTTTCCAGGTCGACGGCGTCGCCGTCGACGACGCCACCCCGCCACCGGTGCTCGGCGAGCACACCGACCAGGTCCTGGCCGAACTCGGCTACGGCACGGACGAGATCACCGCGATGAAGGAACGAGGCACCGTATGAGCACCCCCGCCGGCGGCGCGCCGAACACCGAACCGCTGCCCGAGGTCAGCGACTGGTGGACCACCGCCGTCAGCCGCATCCGGCCCGGCGAGATCCTGCTGCGCGGGTACCCGGTGGAACAGCTGATCGGCCAGGTGTCCTTCGCGGACATGATCTGGCTCATGGTCCGCGGCGACCTGCCCACCCGCGCCCAGTCCCAGCTCCTCGAGGCCGCGCTGGTCGCCGGCGTCGACCACGGCCCCCAGGCGCCCTCCATCGCCGCCGCCCGCATGGCCGCCACCTGCGGACTGGGCCTGAACAGCGTGATGGCCACCGGCGTGAACCTCCTCGGCGACGTCCACGGAGGCGCCGGCCAGCAGTGCATGCAGCTCCTGGCCGACCTCACCCAGCGGGCCGGCGAGGACGGCGACCTCGACCGGGCCGCCGAGGACCTCGTCGCCGCCTACCGCTCCGAGCGCCGCCACGTCCCCGGCTTCGGACACCGCTTCCACCCGCACGACCCCCGCCGCGACCCCCTGCTCGACCACGTCGACCGGGCCGCCGGGAACGGCGACGTACCGGGCCGGGCGCTCCGGGCCGGTACCGCGCTGGAACGGGCCCTGGCCAAGGGCCGCCGTCCCGTCCCCATGAACATCGACGGGGCCACCGCCATCGTCTACAGCGAACTCGGCTTCGCACCGGAGATGGGCCGCGGCCTGTTCGTCCTCTCCCGCAGCGTCGGGATCCTCGCCCACGGCTGGGAGGAGAAGACGGCGGGCACCCGCATCAAGGGCCCCATCCCGCGCCGGCTGCTGCCCTCCTACGACGGGTCCGCACCGCGCGACCTGCGGCGCGAGGACCCCTCCTCACAGCGGTGCCCGTGAGACCGGTCGCCGCGCC
This sequence comes from Streptomyces sp. NPDC019937, assembly GCF_040631655.1. Classification (NCBI taxonomy): domain Bacteria; kingdom Bacillati; phylum Actinomycetota; class Actinomycetes; order Kitasatosporales; family Streptomycetaceae; genus Streptomyces; species Streptomyces sp. NPDC019937. Next base: position 19,244 of record NZ_JBEYAL010000019.1, on the reverse strand, counting down.
CACACGAGGCTGACGTCAGATGGCGCTGCCGTTGAGGAAGCGCAGCGTCGACAAGTGCCCGGCAGCCTCGGTCAGCACCGGAACGAACGCCGCCACCCGCTCGGAGGTGAACCGGTTGCTGGGACCACCCAGGGCGAGAGCGGCCACGACCTGGCCGTCCTCACCGACGATGGGAGCGGCCACACCGGCCACCCCGTCCTCACGCTCCCCGTCACTGGACGCCCAGCCCTGCTCCCGCGCCGCCCGCACCCGGGCGGCCAGCACCTGCTCGAACTCAGCCCCGCGCCCCGAGGCTTCCGCCGCCGTCTGGACGAACTCCTGCGGACAGCCGATCAGCAGCACGTGCCCGGAGGCGCCCGCGCCCAGCGGCATCTCCTCTCCGATGCGCACCACATGCCGAAGGGGCTGAGTCCCCTCGTGCTGCGCCACGCACACCCGCCCCAGACCCTGCCGCACATAGATCCGGGAGGACTCACCGCCGGACCGCACCGACACCTCCCGCAGACAGTCCACCGCCTCCGGCGGCAGGCGCCAGGCATCCTGCGCCAGCGTCGCCCAGCGCAACAGCCCCGCCCCCGGGACCAGGTGCCCGTCACCGCGGTTCCACAGCAGACCCCGCTGCTCCAGCGTCGCCACCAGGCGCACCACCGTCGACTTCGCCAGCCCTGACGCGTCGATCAGCTCGCGTACCGTACGCGAGCGGTGGGACTCGTCGAACAGTGCGAGCAGGTCCAGGGCGCGCAGCACACTGCGCACCCCGTCCGTGCCCTCGCCGCCTGCCTTCTGCATGGGGCTGCCGCCTTCCTCGTCCATCTGGCGAATCTACGGTACCGCTAGATGGTACTGCGTGCCGAGGGCGGCCTACGCCTGCTCGGTGGCCTCGCCTTCGCCTGCGCTGACCAGCCCTGTCTCGTAGGCGACGATGACGGCCTGGACACGGTCACGGAGCCCGAGCTTGGCGAGGATACGGGCGACGTGCGTCTTGACGGTCGCCTCGGCCAGGTGGAGGCGGGCGGCCAGTTCGGCGTTGCTCAGCCCGCGGGCCAGCAGACCGAGGACCTCCAGTTCGCGCGGGGTGAGCGAGACGAGGTCGCGGTGGAGGGCGCCGGTGTCGCTGCCGCGCTGGGCGTTGTGTGGATGTCCGCGGTCGCCGCGGCCATCAAGGCCGCCGCCGGAACCGGGAAGTACTACGGAGCCACGACCGTACGGGCGACCGTGTCCGGCCTGACCGGCGCCATCGACGTGACCGCGTTCACCGGGGACGCCTCCTGGGGCGGCTACACGATGGTCTCGGGACGCTGGATCGGCCGGCCCGGCGAGGCCGTGGTCCCGACCCCCTTCCTGGCCGCCACCGGCACCCGCGTCGGCGACACCGTCACCCTGAACGGCCTGTCCGAGCCGGTCACGGTCCGGATCGTCGGCGAGGTCCTCGACCCCCGCAACGACGGCATGCAGGTCTTCACCGACGCCTCGACCCTCAGGGCCGCGCATCCCGCCCTGACGGAGACGAGCCATCACATCGCGGTCCGGTCGGGCATCGACGTGACCGGTTACATCGACGCGCTGAACAGGGACCTGGCGCCGCTGGAGGCCACCGCTCGGGTCGGCGGGCCCGACGCCGGCGGCGACATGGTCGTCACGCTCAACGCGCTGTCCGTGACCCTCACGCTGATGCTCGTCGCCGTCGCCGCGCTCGGCGTGCTCAACGGCGTGCTGCTCGACACCCGGGAGCGCGTCCGGGAGATCGGTGTCGACAAGGCGCTCGGCATGACCCCTCGGCAGACCATCGCCATGGTCCTCACCTCGGTCGCCGGCGCCCTGGGCGTGCCGCTCGGCGTGACCCTGCACGGCTGGGTCCTGCCCGCCGGCTGGGCCGCCAGGGCCCGGACCTCCACGGCCCTGCGCACCGAATAGGGCCACCACGCCGGGCCACACCGCGATGCGGAGCCGTCATTCGACATCATGTGGATCATCTGCCCATGATGGCAACGGACTTGAGCGGAGTCGTCCTCCGCTTCGAAATCCGGTTCTCACGGATCCCCCGTGTGCCACGCACGAGTCGAGGAGTACACCATGAGCACGATCGAACAGACCGTCGAGATCCCCCACCTCGGGGGCTCGACCATCGGGTACACCTTCGACAAGCCGTACGACCCCGCGCTCCCGACGCTGGTCCTCATCAACTCGTACACCACCTCGGCCGCGTTGTACCGGCCGCAGTTCGCCGACCCGGACCTCGGGTCCGCGGCCAACCTGCTGGCCCTCGAGCCGTACGGGCACGGCCGCACGAGGTCCACGTACCAGCACTTCACCTACTGGGACAGCGCGATCGCGAACCTGCAGGCCCTCGAGGCACTCGGGATCGACGAGGCCTTCGTGCTGGGAACCTCGCAGGGCGGCTGGATCGCGGCCCGCATGGCGCTGCTCGCCCCGGCCGTCGTGAGGGGACTCATCACGCTCGGTACGTCGATGGACTTCGAGAGCCCGCGCAGCCGCGACCTGGGGTGTTGGGACGGGATCGGGTTCAACACGCCGCTCGTCGACGCCCTCGCCGACCCGGTCGGCGAGGGCTGGGTCGTGCCGGACGAGGTCGTGGACGCCGTCCTCGACACGGCCCTGGGCGGCATCCCGGCCGAGGAGCGCGAGTTCTGGCTCACCACCTACCGCGCGAACTACACCGGTGACGCCGGGCGCCGCCGTCTGCGCCTCAGCACGGTGAACCTGCGGGACCGCGACGGCCTCCACGGCAGGCTCGACGACGTCCGCTGCCCCGTCCTGTGGCTGCACGGCACCGAGGACCAGGTGTACTCCGTGCCGAACGCCCAGGAGGAGATACGGATGTTCACCGGGTCCCCCGAGGCGCGCCTGGAGATCGTCGAGGGTGGTCAGCACTTCCTGAGCGCCTCGCATCCCGAGAAGGTCGACTCCGCGGCCATCGAATTCCTGAAGCGCTGGGCCTGAGCCCGAAGCCACCGGCGCCCCGCGAGGGAAGGGCTCGTGGTTAGGGGACGTGGCCGGCGCGCCACGCCCCCGTACGTCCCACCCGAGCCACCGGGCGGCGGGCCGGTGATGACGCGTTGGACCTGGCGACGGGGCGGTGGGCGCGGACGCCCCACCGTCGCCGCGGCGCGTGACGGCAGGACCTGGCTCGGCCTGACGGCGGTGTCAGCCGTTCATGGCCGCCCAGAACTCCTCGAAGGACATCTGGCGATCGCCGTTGGTGTCGAGCGAGTCGATCAGCCCTTGGGCCTGCGCCTCGGTGATCTCCGAACCCTCCAGCTCCGCCACGACCTTGCGGTATTCGTCCGCGGTGACCAGGCCGTCGCCGTCGACGTCGTAGCGCTCGAAGACCTTGCGCGCCGCCGTCTCCATGATGTCTGCCATGTTCTCCGCCCTTCTGCGATCTTCGCTGACGGGCCCAGGCTATCCGTCCGCCCGGAGCGCCACGGAGCCCGCCCAACCGGCCGGGGCGGAGGGGAGCGGCCAGACGCTTCTGGTTCTGCGAGGGTCGTCGGCCCGGATGCCTCGAAGATCCGGGCGTCCTCGCGGGCGATGACTCGGCGTGCCGCGCCCAGAACTCCTCGGTGGGCTCCGGCAGCAGCATCCGGGCGTTGAGCGTGGCCCAAGGGGTCGGCCAGTCCGGGGGTGAGTCATATACCCCCTCGGGGTATCATCCGCGGGAAGGTCGAACGTAGGGGTGGGCGAAGTGAACGTCGAGGGTTTCACCGAAGACGGGTATGACCCGGTGCGTCATGCGTTCCAGCGGCTGGTGGACGAGGGGCTGGAAACAGGGGCGGCTGTGTCGGTCTGGCGGGAGGGGCGCGAGGTCGTCCGGCTCCATGCGGGGTGGGCCGACGCGGGGCGGAGCCGTCCCTGGCGCGGCGACACCCTGGTCCAGCCCTACTCGCTGTCGAAGTCGTTCGTCACGCTCGCCGCCCTGGTGGCGGTTCGCGAGGGCGCGCTGACGCTGGACGAGCCGATCGCCAGGTACTGGCGCGCGTATGGGAGCCGTGGCAAGGAGCGGACCACTCTGCGCCACGTGCTCACACACCGGGCGGGTCAGCCGCGCTTCGGACCGGAAGCCGCGGGTCTCGACCTGCTGGATGACAGTGGCCTGCGGGAAAGCCTGGTGCGGGCCGCGCCGGAGTACGTTCCCGGGACGTCGCTCGGGGAGCACGCACTGACATACGGGCATCTGGTCGACGGCCTTCTGCGTGCGGGAGCCGGGGTGACGCTGGGGGAGATGTTCAACGATGTGGTGCGGCCCGCGCTCGGCCTCGACGCATGGTTCGCCGTACCGGATCAGGAACTGGGCCGCGTCGCCGACCTGGAGTACGCGGACCCGGACTGGCCGCGGCAACTCCACGCGGCACCATGGCTCCGGATTCCCGCCGGGGCCTTGGACACGGAACGGGTCAACTCCCGGGCTTGGCGGCAATCGGTCTTCGGGGCGGTCAACCTGCACACGACCGCGACCGCCATGGCCGCGTTCTTCTCCCAGCTCACCAGCCCTGACGGACCGGTACGAGAACTGCTGGGGCCGCGACTGCACAACGAGCTGCTCGCGTCCCAAGTGACCGGCCATGACGAGGTCTTCGGTACCGAGATCACCTGGACGCTGGGCTTCGTGCGGGACAAGGGCAAGATCGCCAAGGGAGGGATCGGTGGCTCCGCCGCCTGGTGGTCGCTCCGCCACCAGCACTCCTGCGCCTACCTGACGCGCCGACTGGACGATCACTCCCGGGCCGCCCGGATCGCCGTCGCTCTGGGCGACGCTTTGACCGTGGTCGGCGAGGACTGAGGATGCGCTTGACCGCCATGGCCCTGCCCGCCGCCGAGTCCGAGCACGGCGGCGGGCAGGGCCATGGCGGCCATGCGCGGGCCCGGCAGCGGCTCACCCACCGCCGCGAACCGGGCCTTGGACGCTCAGGACTGGTAGGCCACCAGTGCCATCATCCCGGACTCGCCGTGGTAGGCGTTGTGGCAGTGCAGCATCCATTGGCCGGGGTTGTCGGCATCGAAGACGACGGACACCTTCCTCTTGGGCAGCACGATGGTGGTGTCCTTGCGCGGGCCCGTGCTGCCGAGCTGGTAGGTGTGGCCGTGGAGATGCATGGGGTGCCACATGTCGGTGGCGTTGACGAAGTCCAGCCGCACCCGCTGGCCCTCCTCGATGCGCAGAGGGTGCGCGTCCGGGTTGCGCATGTCGAACCTCCTGCCGTTGATGGCCCAGTCGTACCTGTCCATGCCGCCGGTCAGCTCGATGCGGTGGACCCGGTCGGGCTTCTTCGAGGACAGCCGCACATCATCGGCGGCGCGCAGCTGGGACGCGCTCAGGATCAGGCCGTCCAGTTCCCCGGGGCGGACGGTCGGGGACGGCTTCCCGCCCGAGCCGGTGCGGACCAGCGCCATGGCGCTCGCCTTCTTGCCCTCGGCCATCGCGACCAGCGGGAAGACGCCGTCCTCGAGGGTGACCAGGACGTCGTAGCGCTCTCCCATGCCGATGAGCAGTGCGTCTGCCTGCCGGTGCTCGACGGGGTAGCCGTCGGTGTGGGTGATGGTCAGCTTGTGCCCGCCCAGCGCCACCCGGTACGCGGTGTCCGCGCCCGCGTTGATGATCCGTAGCCGCACTCGCTTGCCCGGTTTACCGGTGTAGACGTCCGGGTCGTTCGGGACCCTGCCGTTGACCAGGTGGTGGGGGTATTTCACATCGCCCGCGTCGCCGCCGAGGAGCCGGCTGTCGGCTCCCATGAGCATGAACTTCGCCGACATGCCGCCGTCGGCGGAGTCGGAGGGGGACGGCGACGCGCTCATCCCGTCCATGCCGCTCATGTCGCTCATACCGCTGTGGTGCATCCCGCCCATGCCTCGCTTGAGCTCCGCGAATGCCTCATCAGGGGTGCCGGTGACGCCGTCGAGCCAGTCGTCGAGGACGACGACCCACTCGTCGTCGTAGGTCAGCGGCTCCCTCGGATCCTCGACGATCAGCGGGGCGTACAGTCCGCGGTCGAGCTGGACGCCGACGTGCGGATGGAAGAAGTACGTGCCGGGGGTGTCGGCGATGAAGCGGTAGGTGAAGGTCGATCCGGCGCGGACCGCCCGCTGGGTGGCCGGGGGTACGCCGTCCATGTCGTTGCGCAGCGCCAGGCCGTGCCAGTGAACGGACGTGGTGGTCCCGCCCGGTAGCTGATTGGTCAACTCGGCGGCCAGGGTGTCCCCGGCCGAGAGGCGGATCTCGCGACCGGGGGCGCGCCCGTCGAACGCCCAGGTCTTCGCCATGATGCCGCCACCCAGGTCGAGCTTGACGGGTGCGGCGGTCAGGCTCCGCTGATGCACCCTGCCGGTGGACGGGCGCTTCTTCTCCACGCGGGTCACCGCGGAACCGGAGGGATCGATCAGACCCGGAGTGCTGCCGGAACCGGAGCTGTTGCCGCAGGCGGCGAGCGCACCGGCGCCGGCCGCTCCCAGTCCGGCCAGCAGGACGGATCGGCGATTGACGCTGTTCACAGAGGTGGTGTCCTTGTCTCGATATGCCGTTTCAGGTCGCATGCGGAGACGGCTCCTCGCCCTGTCGCCGGGCGGGGACGCCGTGGGGCGCGACCTAAATGCGCAAACGAGAAAGGACGGAGAGGACGTCGGGAGGCGCACGCTCGGCCGTGCCGGAGGCGCCGCGCTCGGAGACGGCGGCGTGCGGGGCGGCGTGGTGCTCGGCGTACGGCGTCGCGGTCGGCGCCGTGAGCTTCAGCGTGTCGACACCCGAGGCGGAACAGTGCTCCATGCCCGCGCCGCCACAGGCCGTCTTCCCGTCCCCGTACATGACCGGGTCGGCCCGGAGCGCCGACGTGGCGGTGGCTGACGCGGCACGAGCGTGGGCGTCGTGCCCGCCGGAGGGCATGGGCATCGGCATGGTGGTCATCACGTGTGCGGCGCTCGGCGATGTCGAGGTCATCGCCGCGGCCACCTGGTGGTGGACCAGGACGGCGAACGCCGCGAACAGGGCGACGACGGCAGCGCGTGCCCAGCGGACGCCACCCCTGCGGGGGCGGGTCAGCCGGAGCTTCCGCACGGTCATCGCTTCCACCTACGTTTCCTGTCAGCGGATGGCCAATATACCCGTGGGGGGTAGCGAGCCGTCCACCCCCTCCCGCATGAGGGTGAGCATGCGAGGCCGGGCCGTCGCCGGGGACGGCGGCCCGGTGCGGATCAATGGGACGTGGCGGGCCCGGTCTTCTTGCGGGCGCGGTACGCGGCCGCCTTGATCTTGTTGCCACAGGACTCCATGCCGCACCACTGCCGCCGCATGCCCCGCGAGCGGTCGATGTAGACGCGGGTGCATTCCGGGTTGCCGCATTCTTTGAGCAGCGGAACGTCCGCCCCGCTCAGCAGCTCGACGGCGTGGCGCGCCACCGTGGAGAGGGCTTCCTCCGGCGTGGCCTGTGTCCATCGCCCCGACCGCGTGAGCTGCGGCACGGCGGGGGGCTTGCGGGCCGCGTAGTTCACCACGGTCAGCGCCGCCCCGTCGTACTCCTCCCCGAGCCGGCGGGCGGTGGCCAGCTGGTAAATGGCTTCCCGTACGGTCGTCGCCTGCTCGACGTCGCTCTCCTTGCCGGGGGAGACCGCGTCGACGATGCCGGACTCCACGTACCACGCGTTCAGCCGGGCCGGCGTCGTGAACATCTCGAAACAGGCCGAGCGGCGCGCTCGGAGCGTTGCGGCGAAGTCGAGCGCCGGGTTTCCGCATACGAAAACGTGGTCCATGTCAGAAGTGGTCCACGTCGATGACGGCCTGGGCGAAGGCGGTGGGCGCCTCCTGGGGCAGGTTGTGGCCGACCCCCGCCAGGGTTCGGTGCTCGTACTCACCCGTGAACCTGTCCCGGTACGAGGCTCCGTCGTCCGCAGGGGTGAAGGGGTCCCGTTCGGGGTCGAGGGTGATGGTGGGCACCTCGATGACCGGTCGCGCGGCGAGCCGCTTCTCCAGTTCGTCGTAGCGGCGCTCACCGTCGGCGAGGCTCAGCCGCCAGCGGTAGTTGTGGATGACGATGTCCGCGTAGTCCGGGTTGTCGAAGGCCGCCGCCGTGCGTTCGAACGTGGCGTCGTCGAAGTCCCAGGTCGGGGAGACGGTGTCCCATACGAGCCTGGTGAGGTCGTGGCGCAGGGTCGCGTCCTCCATGGCGAGCCGGCCTCGCTCGGTCGAGAAGTAGTACTGGTACCACCAGGCGTGTTCGGCTTTGGCCGCCAGCGGCTTCAGGTTCGCCCGGAGGTTGGTGATGAGGTAACCGCCCACCGACACGAGGGCCTTGCAGCGTTCGGGCCAGAGCGCGGCGACGATGCCGGCGGTGCGTGAGCCCCAGTCGAAACCGGCCAGAACCGCCCTCTCGATCTCCAGGGCGTCCATCAGGGCGAGGACGTCGAGGGCGATGGCCGACTGCTGGGCATTCCGGGGTGTCCGCCCGGAGAGGAAGCGGGTCGTGCCATGGCCGCGCAGATAGGGGACGACCACCCGGTAGCCCTCCTCGGCCAGCAGAGGGGCGACGTCGACGTAGCTGTGGATGTCGTACGGCCAGCCGTGCAGGCAGATGACCGCGGGGCCGTGGGCGGGGCCCAGTTCGGCGTAGCCGACGTTCAGCAGACCGGCCCTGATCCGTTTCAGCCGCGGGAAGGCGGTGTGCGTTCCGGGGATGACCGTGGGGGCGGTCGGCGCCGCGGACGCGCTCCGCGTGGCGGCGGACGCGGCCTGCGGGCCGGTCAGTGAGACGGTGGCCGCGCCCAGCCCCAGGGCCTTGCTGAAACCGCGTCTGCCGATCATGTGCGTCACTCCCGGTGTCTGGTGAGCCGCCTTCTGTGATGACCGACTGTCCCATAGGGGTTCGTCACCGGTCAAGATGGTGACTTAGGCCATCACGTGGCGAATATGCAGGGCATCATCACCCTCTGAAGCGGTGATGGAGAGAGTGCGTGTGTGCCCGTCGGATCCGTCGTACCAGCGGTGGACCCGCTCGGCCCGGTCGTACTGCGTTCTCAGTAGCGACAACTGTCGGCAGGCGTACGACGACAGGGCGGCCCGCTCCCGGAGAGCCTGGGCGGACAGTCGGCACCAGATGTGGAGAGCTCCTGCCGTGGCTACATTCCTTTACCAAGTGGGCCGTCTGGCCTTCCGGCGACGCTGGTACGTCGCCCTGGTCTGGGCGGCCGTCCTGGCCGCCGTCGGGCTGGGCGCCCTCAAGTCCTCGGGAGCCACCGACGAGGGGTTCTCCATGCCGGGCATCGAGTCCCAGAAGGCGTTCGACCTGATGGAACAGCGCTTCCCCGGAGCCACCGGCGACGGCGCGACCGCCCGGGTCGTCTTCGTCGCGCCGAGCGGTGAGAAGGTCACCGCCACCGAGAACAAGCGGGCCATCGGAAAGGCCGTGGCCGACCTGGCCGACGGTACGCAGGTCGCGAGCGCCGTCGACCCGTTCCGGGCGAAGGCCGTCAGTAAGGACGGCACGACGGCGTACGCGGCCGTCACCTACAAGGTCGCGGTCGACGACCTCACCGATGCCAGCAGGGCCCAGCTGGAGCGGGCCATCCACACGGCCCAGGACTCCGGGCTGACCGTCGAGGCCGGCGGAAGCGCGATGGACGACGGCGGTGGGCCCGGCGGCGCGGCCGAGGTGATCGGTGTCGCGATAGCCGCCGTCGTGCTGCTGGTCACCTTCGGTTCCCTGGCCGCCGCCGGACTGCCGCTGCTGACCGCCGTCATCGGCGTCGGCGTGAGCATGGCCACCATCCTGACCTTGTCCGAGGCGCTGGGCCTGTCCACGACGACCGGCACCTTGGCGATGATGCTGGGCCTCGCCGTCGGCATCGACTACGCCCTGTTCGTCGTCTCCCGCTACCGCGAGGAGCGCGCCGAGGGCCGCGTGCCGCAGGAGGCGGTCGGTCGGGCGGTCGGCACGGCCGGTTCCGCGGTCGTGTTCGCCGGGCTCACCGTCGTCATCGCGCTGGCCGGACTCACGGTGGTCGGCATCCCGATGCTCACCAAGATGGGGCTGGCCGCGGCGGGCGCGGTGGTGGTCGCCGTACTGATCGCGCTGACGCTGGTCCCGGCGTTCCTCGGCTTCTGGCCGAACGCCGTGCTCCGGCGGCGCGCCCGCCGGAGCGGCCGCGTCGAGGAGAACACCGGGAACAACCGCGGCACCCGCTGGGCACGGTTCGTCCTGCGCCATCCGCTGCCCGTGCTGCTGCTCGGCGTGGTGGGCCTCGGGGCCCTCGCGATGCCGATGACGGACCTGCGGCTCGGCATGCCCGGGGACGAGGCCAAGTCGGCCTCCACCACCGAGCGCCGGGCCTACGACGCGCTCGCCAAGGCCTTCGGGCCGGGCTTCAACGGGCCGCTGACCGTCGTCGTGGACGCGAAGGGGGACGCCGACCCGAAGGGCGCCGCCGGGACGGTCGCCAAGGAGATCGGGCACACCGAGGGTGTCGTGTCCGTCTCCCCGGCCCGCTTCAACGAAGCCGGTGACACGGCCGTCTTCCAGGTCGTGCCGTCGACGGCGCCCACCGCCGAGAAGACCAAGGGCCTGGTCACGGCCATCCGGGGCGAGCGGCCCGGGATCGAGTCCGAGACGGGGGCGACCTTCGAGGTCACCGGCACCACCGCGCTGAACATCGACATCTCCGACAAGGTGCAGGGTGCGCTGATCCCCTACCTGGTCGTCGTGGTGGGACTCGCGATCGTGCTCCTGCTGGTGGTCTTCCGGTCCCTGCTCGTCCCGCTGAAGGCCGCCCTCGGATTCCTGCTGTCGGTGCTGGCCTCCCTCGGCGTGGTGGTCCTGGTCTTCCAGCAGGGCCACGCCGCCGGACTCCTGGGCGTGGAACAGACCGGCCCGATCATGAGCCTGATGCCGATCTTCCTGGTGGGCATCGTCTTCGGCCTGGCCATGGACTACGAGGTGTTCCTGGTCTCGCGGATGCGGGAGGCGTACGTCCACGGCGAGCGGCCCGGCCAGGCGATCACGTCCGGCTTCCGGCACAGCGCCCGCGTGGTGGTGGCCGCCGCGCTGATCATGATCGCGGTGTTCGCCGGGTTCGTCGGCGAGACCGACTCCATGATCAAGATGATCGGGTTCGGACTCGCCTCCGCCGTCCTGTTCGATGCCTTCGTCGTACGGATGGCCATCGTGCCCGCCGTGCTCGCCCTGCTCGGCGAAAGGGCCTGGTGGTTGCCGAAGTGGCTGGACCGGCTGCTGCCCAACGTGGACGTGGAGGGCGAGGCGCTCAGCCGCCGGCCGGAAGCGGACCTCGAACCGGCCGGGACGCCCGCCCGGGAAGTGGCCCGCACCTGATACGACCGCCCGGTTAACCCGACGCGGCTGCCCGTGCCGAACGGCACGGGCAGCCCCGGTGGAGGCGGGGCGGGCGCGGAACGGTCAGGATGGTCCCAGAGCAGCGACCGGAGAGCCCGATGAGCACCAGCTTTGAGCGTTACACGGACCGTTTCGAGCAGTACGCCGACCGCTACCCCCGCGTCGCCGACGTGGTGGTCGTCCTGGCGCTGATGGGGTGCGCGTCCCTCGGCAGCAATCTCACCCTGCCCGGCGCCGACCCGCCCGGCCAGGACAGGATGGCCACCGTCCTCATGGGCGTGTCCTGCCTCGCCCTGCTGAGGTACCGCAGCCATCCGCGCACCGCCGTCGTCGTGACCGCGGTCTGCACGGCGATCGCGATCGCGCTGGGGTACCTGCTCACCCCCCTGCTGCTGGGCCCCGTCATGGCGGCGCTCTACTGGCTGGCGACGCTCACCGACCGCAGGACCACACGCGTCTTCGGGGTCACCGCCATGGCGGCGCTGATGATCGCGTCAGTGGTCTCCGACTCCATGGACGGCCTGTCCCTGGTGCTCAGGACGATCGGGCCCTTCTTCTGGCTCCTGTTGCCGCTCGCCGCCGGCAGCATGACCCGGCTGCGGCGTGCCTACCTGGCATCGGTGCAGGCCCGCGCCGAACACGCCGAGCACACCCGGGAGGAGGAGGCCCGGCTGCGCGTCACCGAGGAACGGATGCGCATCGCCCGCGAGTTGCACGATGTCGTGGCCCACCACCTGGCCCTGGCCAACGCGCAGGCCGGTACGGCCGCCCACCTCGCGCTCACCAGTCCGCAGCAGACGAAGGACATCCTCACCGATCTGACCGGCACCACGTCCTCCGCGCTGCGCGAGCTGAAGGCCACGCTGGGACTGCTGCGCCGATCCGACGATCCGGCCGCCCCATCGCTGGAGCCGTCCCCCGGCCTCGCCCGCCTGCCCGAACTGGTCTCGGCGTGTGCGTCCGCGGGGGTCGCCGTCACGGTCACCACGACGGGAGAGCCCCGCCCGCTCTCGCCCGGGGTGGACCTGACCGCGTTCCGGATCGTGCAGGAGGCGCTCACCAACGTCACCAAGCACGCCGCCGCGGACTCCGCACAGGTGCGCCTCGCCTACTCCGGATCACGCCTGCTGATCACGGTCAGCAACGACGGCCCGGACACCGCCGGCGCCACCGGTGTGGCCGGCGCCGTGCCGAGCCGGGGCTTCGGCGTCATGGGGATGCGGGAACGCGCCCACACCATCGGCGGAGAACTCCGTGCGGGACCCCGCGCGGAAGGCGGGTTCGAGGTCGCCACCGCGCTGCCGCTCCAGCCCGCGCCCTCGGTACCCGAAGCCGCCGCCGACGTTCCAGCGGGAGGAGAGGCGTCATGACCATCAGGGTGCTGCTCGCCGACGACCAGACCTTGCTGCGGGCCACCTTCCGGATCCTGATCGACTCCTGCGAGGACATGACGGTGGTCGGCGAGGCCTCGGACGGCGCGGAGGCGCTGGAACTGACCCGCGCCCACCACCCCGACATCGTCCTCATGGACATCCGGATGCCGGGCACGGACGGTCTCGCCGCCACCTCGGCGATCTGCGCCGACCCGGAGCTGGCCGCCACCCGCGTCCTCATCCTCACGACGTTCGAGACCGAGGACTACGTCGCCCAGGCGCTGCGCGCCGGTGCCAGCGGCTTCCTCGGCAAGGACGTCACCGCCGACACCCTGCTGGCCGGCCTGCGCACGGTGGCCTCCGGCGAGGCACTTCTGTCTCCCGCGGCGACCCGCACACTCATCACGAACTTCCTCATGTCCCCCGCCCCCGGCGCCCATCTCGCGGCCCCGCGACGCCTGTCGGAGCTGACCGTCCGCGAGCGCGAGGTGATGGGCCTGGCCGCCGAGGGCAGGTCCAACACCGAGATCGCCGAGATCCTCACGCTCAGCCCGCTGACCGTGCGCACCCACATCCACCGCGCCATGATGAAGCTGGGCGCTCGCGACCGCGCCCAGCTGGTCGTCATCGCCTATCAGACGGGCCTGGTGCGGGCGGCCCCGCCCGCACCGTGACCGCGTACGCCGGCGTGCTCGCCGCAGGGCGTGGGGAGCACGCCGAGGCGTCACCGCCGTCGCGTGAGCGGGGGGAGGCGGGCGGCCGAGGTGCCCAGCCCGGTGGGGATGTCGAGACGGCGGTGCGGGCGCCCGGGGAGGTCGCGGCGCAGGTCCTCCTCCCTGTAGCGGCGGCAGCCCTGGTGCCAGGTGAGGATGCCCGACAGCCAGTTCTCCAGCTCGCGCACATAGCCGTCCAGGATGCGGCGGGCGTCCGGACCCAGCTTGAAGTCGTCGTAGACGACCGGGAGTTCATGCTCCGCGACATGTTGGAACTGGCGCATCCGGGAGGTCATCAGGTCGTGGACGATGCCGAGGGCGGTCGGGTAGTCGCAGTTGAAGAAGTTCTGGACGACCAGGACGCCGTTGTGCACCTCTCCCTCGTACTCGATCTCCTTCTGGTAGGAGAAGACGTCGTTGAGGAGGCAGGCGTAGTCGGCGGCGGCGTTCTCCAGGGAGCGCAACGGGCCGCTGCGGTAGATCTCGGGCGGGACCTGCTGTCCGTGGGCCAGCCGGCACAGGCTCATGGTGAGGTCGGAGCCGAAGGTCATCCGCCGCATCTCGATGTAGTCGACGGGGTCGGGGATGCGGTTCTGGGCCTGGTTGGCCAGTTCCCACAGCCAGCTGGAGGTCATGTCCTCGATGGCCGTACGGAAGGTACGGCGGGCCTGCGGGGTCATCGGGCCGGCGGTGCGGGTCCACAGATCGGCCAGGCCGCGCTCCAGCGCGTTGGCGGGGGCGGGCGGCGCGGAGCCGTCCACCGGCATGAAGGACGAGAGCCGCTGGTTGGCGGCCTTCGCCCCGGCCAGGTCCCGGGTGCGGCCGAAGACGACGGGGAAGTAGTCGTCCCCGTACGTGCCCCAGGTCAGCCAGCCGGAGGTGATGTCGAGCTGCCCGGGGGTGGCGTCGGGGTGGATGCCGGCCGCGCACAGGGGGAAGTCGAAACCGGCGAGCTTGCGCTCGGTCCAGATGTGCGAGCCGGGGATGCCGGGCTGGGCCTCCAGCATGCCCATGCGGTGCCCCCACTCGATCACGTTCCGCCGGGCGCCGTCCAGGTGCGGACTGAGCCGGGTGGTGAACGGCATGAAGAAGTCGGGCAGTCGCGAGGGCCCCACGCGCTGGTGCGGGACGTGGGTGAAGCTCCGCAGCCGGCCGGCCTCGGCCCGGCGGGTGGTCGTCAGCCCGATCCGCGCCGCCGAGGTGCCCAGGCCGCTCGGCAGCAGTGAGAACCCGCCGAATCCCGACGGGCCCGGGCCCCCCTCCGCCCCGCTCCCGTTCATGTAGCGGCTGGAGCGCATGTGCCACTCGTGGCCGCCCGACTGCCAGTCCTGCAGCCCCTTGACGTAGGCGAGGACGGCCGCGCACTGGTCCGGGCCCAGGCCGGTCTCGGCGAAGAGCGGAGAGAGCTCGGTGAAGACGGTGTTCTCGAACTGCTGGAGGCGGGAGGTGAGCAGGTCGTTGACGGCGTCGGCGGCCTCCTGGGTGCCGCAGCCGAGGAAGGTCTCCAGGACCAGCACGCCGTTGCTGTTCTCTCCCTCCTCCTCGACCTCGCGCTGGTACGAGAAGAGGTCGTTCCGCAGGTGCACGGCGTCGGAGAAGCTGTCCCGCAGCACCTGCAACGGGCGTGACGCGGCGACCGGTGCGGGCACCTCGGCCCCGATCGCGTACTCGACGAGCCCCGCCGACCAGGGGGCGCCGCCGACCTTGCGGCGCATCTCGATGTACTCGACGGGGTTGGGGATGCGGTGGGCGTTGATGTTCGACAGCTCCCACAACGACTCGTTGAGGAGGTTCTCGGTGCTCTCCGCGAACCGCGCCCGCCAGTTGGCCGACATGCTCGGCACCGTACGGGCCCACAGGTCGGCCAGACCGGCTTCGACCGGGTTCGTCGGCTCGGGGACGGCCGTGGCCGGGTCGGTCGGCATGAAGAGCGGCAGCCGGTCCAGGTACGCCTTGGCGCCCTCCCGGTCGTTCGAGTACTTGAATTCCTCGAGGAAGTGGTCGTCGAAGAAGAAGACCCACACGTACCAGTCGGTCACCAGGGAAAGGGCCGGGCCGGACGCGTCGGGGTGGGTGTAGGCGCACAGCAGGGCGTAGTCGTGCGCGTCGAGGTCCCGCTCCTCCCAGACCCCCGAGCCTTCGAGCATGCC
This sequence comes from Streptomyces sp. NPDC019937, assembly GCF_040631655.1. NCBI lineage: Bacteria > Bacillati > Actinomycetota > Actinomycetes > Kitasatosporales > Streptomycetaceae > Streptomyces > Streptomyces sp. NPDC019937. The sequence continues at coordinate 3,660 of NZ_JBEYAL010000019.1, read as the reverse complement.
CATCTCACGGGCCCACCGCTTCGCGTGCTGCCGCGCCTCCTCCAGATGAGGGTTCAGGCGCGCGGGGTGCGGCATGTAGAAGTCCGGCAGTTCAAAAGGCTGTGTCACGGGTGCCCGGCCCTTTCCTGAATGCGAAGCGTGCGGTCAAGCCGTGTCCGGCGGATCACGCCGGGGCGGGTGCGGGGCGCGCCTGTCCCGTGGCCGGTCGCGCGGTGACCGGCGCCCCTCGGGGGCGCACCCTGACCCGCCCGGCACTCTCTAGCTCTCGTAGTGGCCGATCTCGACGTCTTCGAGGATGCCGAGCGCGTCCGGCACGAGGACCGCCGCGGAATAGTAGGTGCTGACCAGGTAGGAGATGATCGCCTTCTCGTCGATGCCCATGAAGCGGGCGTTGAGGCCGGGCTCGATCTCGTCGGGGATGCCGGTCTGGTGCAGGCCGACGACGCCCTGGTCCTCCTCGCCCGTGCGCATGGCCAGGATGGAGCTGGTGCCGGCGGGGCTGACCGGGAGCTTGTTGCAGGGCAGGATCGGGATGCCGCGCCAGGCCGGCACCTGGTGGCCCTCCAGCTCCCCGCCCTGCGGGTAGAGCCCGCGCTTGTTGCACTCCCGGCCGAAGGCCGCGATCGCCTTCGGGTGGGCGAGCAGGAACTGGGTCTTGCGCCGCCGCGAGATCAGCTCGTCGAGGTCGTCGGGAGTGGGCGGGCCGCTGTGCGTACGGATGCGCTGCTTGAGGTCGGCGTTGTGGAGGAGACCGAAGTCGCGGTTGTTGACCAGCTCGTGTTCCTGGCGCTCGCGCAGTGCCTCGACCGTGAGACGGAGCTGCTGCTCCACCTGGTTCATGGGGTCGTTGTAGAGGTCGGCGACGCGGCTGTGCACACGGAGCACGGTCTGGGCGACGCTCAGCTCGTACTCGCGGGGGCTGAGCTCGTAGTCGACGAAGGTGCCCGGCAGGGTCCACTCGCCCTCGTGCCCCGAGGCCAGGTCGATGGCGGCCTCACCCTGCTTGTTCTGCGGCGGGCGAGCGGCGGAACGGACCGCCTCCAGGTGGGTACGCAGCCCTTCCGAACGGCCCTGGACCTCCTCGAACGCCGCCCGCGACAGACCCAGGACGGTGCACGCCGTCACCGCGCGCACCGTGAACTCCCACTCGCCGGCCGAGCCGGTCAGCAGCCCCTCGCCGACGTAGTCGCCGTCCGCGAGCACACCGAGGACGGTCGGGTCGCCGTACTTGCCGGTGCCCAGCTTGTTGCCCTTGCCGTGCGCGATGAGGACGACCTCGTCGGCCGGGCGGCCCGACTCCACGATGGTCTCGCCGGCGGCCACCTCCCGCTGCTCGAACCGCTCCGCCAGCGCGCCCAGGACCTGCTCGTCCGTGAAGTCCCGCAGCGGCGGCAGCTCACGCAGCTCGGCCGGGATGACCCGGACGTCCGTGCCGGTGGCGACGAACTCCACCCGGCCGTCGCCGAGCGTGTGGGTGAGCCGGCGGTTCACCCGGTACGTACCCCCGGAGACCTGCACCCACGGCAGCAGGCGCAGCAGCCACCGCGAGGAGAGGCCCTGCATCTGCGGAGGAGTCTTGGTCGTACTCGCCAGATTCCGCGCGGCAGCCGTGGCCAGGCTCAGCTGCGGCTGTGGGCCGTTCTGGTCGGCGGGGGGCGGGTCGAGCGGCAGAGACATGAAGGCGCCATCCATCCGTGAGTGGGGGAGGGGGGAACGACAGCGACGGCCGGCCGCCACTGCCGGGGCGCGGAAGTTGATCTTCGCCCACACCGGACCCTAACACTCCGCTTTCGGACGTCAACAAGGTGTACGGGAAGGGTAGTTTGCGGCGGAAGCGACTCGATTCCCGCCTGCGGCACACCGGTTGTGCGGCGGTGAGCGCGATCACCGACCACCGCGCGGCGTCGCGCTCGTGGCGGGGCGGCGGGGGCGAGTCCGGGACGGGCGGGAACTGAGCGACCGGCGCGACCGACTCATAGGACGAGCAGCGCTGCTCCCGAAGAGCGATGAGGGCCGGACGTGACGGGCGAGAGATGTCAGTCGCGATGGCCGGTCTCGGTTCGGTCGGGACCTTCGCGGCGCCCGCAGCGTCCACGGACGCTTCACCAGTCAAGGAGACGAAGCCGATGCCTCTACGTGTTCGGATCCTCATGTACGACGGGGTCGAGGAGCAGGACGCCATCGGGCCGCGTGACGTTCTCGGCCACGCCGCGCGGGCGGGCGGCCAGGTGGAGACGACTCTGGTGCGGCCATCGGCTCCTGGCGAGGTGACAGGCTTCTTCGGCACGAGAATCACGGTGCCGACCGCGTGGGAGCCCACCGACGCCGATCTCCTGATCGTGCCGGGCGGCGGCGACCAGCTGATGCGCGATCCAGATGTCCTGCGGAACCTCGTACGGGCGCAGCAGGCCGGAGTCACCGTCGCCGGTATCTGCACCGGGGTCATGCTGCTGTCCGCGGCAGGCTTGACCGCGGGCCGTCCGTGCACGACGCATCACCTGGCCAAGGCCGAACTGGCCGCCCGGGGAGGCAAGGTGATCGACGCTCGAGTCGTCGACGACGGGAACCTGGTGACCGCGGGTGGTGTCACCAGTGGAATCGATCTGGCGCTGTGGATGATCACCCGCGAGTGCGGAGCATCCGTCGCCCTCGGCGTCGAGTCCGTCATGGAGTACGAGCAGCGCGGTGTCGTCTGGCGAAGCTCCTGATCGCCGCCGCATTCCGCATCCGACGAATTCCTGGGAACTCGAGGCCACTTTCGGCCCGACTACCTGAAAGACACCTTATCGCCCGATGAATTCCTTTCGCACGCAGGGAGCCCGTATGCCGATGAACCGGCCGGTCACCACCGCTCTGGCCGCAGCCCTCCGTCTGCTCACAGCGGCATGCGGCGGCTCCTTCGACGACGGCAAGGCGAACACGAACCCCGAGCGGATCTTCGCTCCGCAGGGTGACTACGGCCGCTACCAGTGCATCCGCCCCTGCACCCGCCGGACCTGGCCCATCAAGCCGGTCATCGAACGGCTGCTGGTCGCCCTGGATGCTGAGCGCGGCACGATCACCGACCCCACGACCCCGCCCGCCCGCCCGAACTGCGGCGGCGAGGTCTTCCCCCACGTCCGCGTCGGCCCGGAGTTCATCGACGACCAGCTCATGCCCGCCGGACACCGCCTCACGCGCTGGCTCCGCTCCCTGCCCGCCGCCGCGCACCTGCTGGTGCTGGAGATCGGCGCCGGATTCAACACCCCCGGCGTCATCCGCCGGCCCGCCGAGCGTGTCACCCACAGCCGGCCCCACACCTCTCTGATACGGATCAACGACGGGCACCCGGAGGTCCCCGGCCGCCTCGCCGGCCGTGCCCTGTCTCTCGCGCACCCGGCGGACCGGGTGATCACCGCGCTCGCGCGTACGTAGCCGCACGTGTGGCACTCGAACCGCCTCGCACCCGAGCGCGCGACCGGCCCCGCTGGACACCTTGGCGAGGCCGGCCGGAACTGCGAGAGGTGATCGTGGTCGCGCGGCAGGCTTCCAGGGGGTGTCGTGTGGATCAGGCCGGGCTCCCGATGCCGCTGTGACATCAGCCGCTGCCGCGGCGGGCGGCACCTCGCGGCCCCGCGCTCGTCGCACGCAGCGCCGCCGCGCTCTCCTCACGCGGGTTGC